>CAZMHJ010000006.1:0-17779 GCA_964566075.1 uncultured Candidatus Saccharibacteria bacterium
TGGGCTGGTAGCACCAACCTCACCACACTTGGTACGGTGACTACCGGTACCTGGACAGCCAGTGTGATTGCAGACGCTTACATTAACGACGCATTAACCGTTAGTAGCGCAGGCTCAGTCGATTGGACAGCACTCAACAACTATCCAGCTGCTTGTAGTGCCGGCGAAGCCATCACTGCTCTTGGTGATACGCCAACCTGCCAAGCCTTTGCAGCTAGTTCGGGCTCGGGCAGTTATATCCAAAACGCCACCACATTACAGACAAGTGCTAATTCGTATACTCAGAGCGCTGCTACGGGTAGTGTAACGGCACGGTACCGTGTGCTAACTAGCCAGACAGCGGATATTATTCAAGTACGCGACGCAACTGATTCTACAACCGTCTTTGCAGTTGCACCAAACGGTAACATCACGGGTGGTACTATCAACACCGCCACCATCACCGGCGGCTCCCTAACAGGTGGTAGCGTTAGCGGCGGTTCAATCTCTGCCGGTACTATCACTGGCGGATCACTCAGCGGTACCGCCGTCAACGGCGTCAACACTGCAGATATTGTGCTTACCACTGGCTCATACGCTGACCCAAGTTGGATAACATCACTCGCTAAGAGCAAGGTAGGCCTTGGTAACGTCGAGAACACCGCACTCAGCACGTGGGCAGGTAGTGTTAACCTTAATACTCTTGGCACGATTACCACAGGTGTTTGGAACGGTACCGTCATTACTGACGCCTACGTAGCAGATAACCTCACCGTAAGTTCAGCTGGCACAGTCGACTGGACTGCAATCAATAATTATCCAGCTGCGTGTGGTGCCAACCAAGCCATCACCGCTCTTGGTGACACCATTACTTGTGCAACCTTTGCGGCTGGTTCTGGTTCTGGTAGTTATATACAGAACCAAAATAGTGTACAGCAAGCAAGTAGTGATTTCTGGATAAGTGGTACGGGTAGAGCAGACACTAGCTTTACGACTCCACTTGTTGATACTGGAACGGCTGCTGCGCTCAATATCGGTACTACAAACGCGACACAAATAAACCTTAATAAAAACGTCCAAATTACGGGTAATACCACCTTTGCCAATGGCGCAAACCGCACCATTAGCATTGCAAACCAAACTGCAGGTAACGTGGCAGGTAACAACCTAACTATTCAATCTGCTAGTGGTTTTGGTACTGGTGCTGGTGGCACAGTCACGATACAGGCGGGTGCAAGCGGATCTGGTGCAACGGGTGCCGGTGGCGCACTAGCACTAAACGGTGGTAACGCAACATCAACAAATGGCGCTGGTGGCGCAGTCAGTATTACATCTGGTGCTTCAAGAGGTACCGGTACGAGTGGTGCAATTAGTGTTACAACAGCTAGCCCTGCGACATACGGCGGCACGAGTGCAAGCGGAAGTATAACAATAGCGACAGGTGATGATACCGCGTTTGGTGGTACTGCAGGGGCAATTAACATTGCAGCCGGTAGTGGAAATAATGCAGGTGCACTTAATCTTAGTTCTGGATCTGGTAGTAATGCCGGAAACGGTGCCAGTGGAGCGGCTGTTAATATCAATGCTGGCAATGGTGATGGCGCATGGCCATCACTGCTTGATGCTGGCGATGGTGGCTCAGTCTATATAACCGCGGGTAGCGGAGGCGTAGCGACGGCTGGTGGAAACAATGGTGGAGCAGGTAACATCGTTCTCTCGTCGGGTAATGACCAATCAAGCGTCGGCGGATCAGTGATTGCAAGAAGTAATGGCTATAACTCTACAAGTGCATTCCAGGTGCAAAATGCAGCTAGCACTGGTATTTTAACCGCAGACTCGGTTAATGGTCAGGTTCTACTCGGTACCTCAAACTCATTAAATGGTAAATTAGTCTTTAATAATGCTACGAATGGTAATGGCGTAACAATTGTTGCCGGTGCAACTGCAAGTAGCTACACTCTTACTTTGCCTACGAGCGTTGGTAGCTCGAATGATTGTCTCAAAAACAGCGGTACAGCTGGTGTATTAACTTTTGGTGCTTGCGGTAGTTCCACAACGCTGCAAGGTGCTTATACCGCCTCAACTGGTGGTGCAACATCAGAAATTATTCTTGATACAACTCGTAATGGTGTTGATATCCAAGATAGGAGTACTTCTAACGGTGGCACTATTGGTAGCGGCGCGCTACTACTAGCAGTTCGTGCAACAGCAGCGAATGATTCAACACAAGGCTCAGCACTATTTAGTATCGATAACACCGGTAAAACAGTCTTCCAGAATAGCACAGATACTACAGGTGCATTCCAGATTAAGACAGCAAGTGGCACCTCACTCTTCAATATCGACACAAACTGGGGTGGAGCTCCAAGCTTTAAGCTTGGTGTTAGTGCATCGGCCGGATATATACAGGGTGGATATAGCCTAGCGGGGCCTTCTGTTTATATTGACGATGGAGTAAACAACACACTACGTGTAGGACCAAATACATCATCGTGGGGTAACGTTGAGATTACTGCAAATATTAATAGCAGCCCAATACCTTCAGGCGTTGCAATTTACGGTCTGGGAATCCTAACGAGCAAATCGGGTAACGGTACAAATGCGCCAAATAGCTTCAAGATTCACAATATAAACTTTACTGGTGGTGTTACGACAGGTACGACCGGTCAAACCGCTGGATACGGTTCTGCAATTGTACTTGAAACCGGTACCGGTGGTGCTGCAACTGGTAACAGTGGTGCTAATTTTGGTGGTGCAGGTGGTGCATTCTCAGTTCTCACCGCAAATGGTGGTGCCGCAACCAGTGGCACCGGTGGTGCTGGTGGCGATATATCACTTACCGCTGGTAATGGTGGTAGTGGCTCAACAACCGGTGGACGTGGTGGAAACATCACCCTTGCCGCCGGTACCGTTGGTGCTGGCGGTACGCCAGTACAAGGTAAAGTTATCGTAAAGAATGTGGCAAATTCGACTGCCGCTCTCCAAGTACAAAATACTTCTGGTACTGCAGTTTTGAATGTTGATACAACCAACCAAATTGTTAAAGTTCGTAGCATAGCAGACGCAGCAACGCTTGGCTCAAACCTGTTCTCAAATAGCTGTGCGGGTGGTGGCAACTGGAGTGGGGCAAATCCTTACACCCACACGGCCGGATCAACAACTGCACTGACCTGTACTGTTCCATCAGTCACGGCAGGTGCATCATACGAAATTAGCTATACGACAGCTGGTACAACCGCTGGTGAGTATTACACTCCAAGCATGGGTGGTGGCGTAGGACCTCGAATTTATGGTGATGGTAGCGGCTCGGTCGTCATTAGCACTACCACTACAGCAAATATGGCCATTGCACCAACATCAGCACAAACCGGTACCTTCCAATTTACATCAGTCAAACTTGTTACCAATACGGTTGCACCACTTGCAGTTGCTGACAGTACTGGTACGACACAATTAGAAGTTCGAGCAACACAGTACAATACAGCCGTTGGTTTATACAGTTTGCAATCAAATACGACGGGTTCGCGAAATACCGCATTTGGTAATCTAAGTTTGCAAAGTAATACAACGGCAAGCGACAACGCTGCCTTTGGCTATGCAGCACTGGAGTACAACACCACTGGTTCTAGCAACGTTGCAACCGGTTCGTTTGCGTTATACCAAAATACCACTGGCTCGAACAACACTGCTACTGGACAAAACGCTCTCGCATTCAACACATCTGGCTATAACAACGTCGCATTTGGCGCAACGACATTGCAGGCAAATACAGTTGGTATTCAAAATACCGGTATTGGTACCGCAGCACTCCTTGCTAACACGACCGGTTCTAATAACACTGCCGTTGGGTACGCTTCACAGAATAACGTTACCACTTCTTCAAACAATACGAGTGTTGGGTATAACAGCCTCCAAAACGCCACTGGTTCGTATAACACCGCTGTCGGTGCAAGCACCTTTGTGAACACCATGTCAGGTGTCAATAACACCGCTATAGGATTTAATGCAGGTACTAATAATGGTGGATTTACCCAAGTAACCAACGTAGATAACGCAACCGCGATTGGTGCCTACGCGCTGGTACAAGCCAGCAACTCGCTGGTGCTGGGTCAAGTAACGACACCAACCAATGTCGGCATTGGCACTACCATTCCGCTTAACACCTTTAGTGTCAGCCCTGTAGATTACGCGGTGGGTACTATTAGCCAGACAGCCAGCACAACTGTTGTTGGCTCGGGTACGACCTTCACAGCTGCTATGGTTGGCGACCAACTTATTTACGCTGATGGTACAACCGATACAGTCACTGGCTTTACTGACGCGACACACATAACTGTTACAACCAGTCGCACGCACGGCTCATCAGCATACAGACTTCATTACATTGGTTTACAAGTACAAAGCAACGGTACCGCCTACGTCCAAGGCAATAGCGCTACGCAATTACAGGTCAAGAATGGTACTGCCAAGAAAGTCTTAACTGTCGATTCATTGAATGGACAAGTGATACTCGGTGACGGTTCAGCAAGTGGTGTAAGCGGCAAATTGGTTATCCAAAATGCAGGTCAAGGTAGCACTAATGCGGTAACTATTCAGAGTGCCAATCAAGCGAACGCGCTGACCTTAAACATACCAGCGAATGCTAATACAACCGATACCTTCTGTCTTTTGACACTTGCAAACTGTAGTGGTGGAGGCACATTACAAACTGCCTACAATGCTTCTACTGGTGGCACCACTCCAGAAATCCTCCTCGATAGCACTCGCGGCGCCGTCGATATCCAGAACAAGTTCAGTGGTGGCGTATCTGGCGCGGCACTCTTTAATATATTGGGCAAAGTAACAGGTGATCTAACAACTGGCGCCCCAGTACTCTTCACCGTCTCAGATACAGGTGCAGTACAGCTTAAGAATAGCGCTAACTCCGCAAGCGCATTTACTATTTCAGACTCAACAAGCGCTCAATGGTTCAATGTCGATACATTAAATGGTGGATTCAAATTGGGTAATGGTGCATATGTCCAAGTCACTAGTGGTATTCCGGTTCAAAAATTGAAACTCACAGATGGTCACAGTACTATTAACTTCGATAGTGCTACAGGATCTGGTGGTATTGAATTGCAGGGTAATGTTTGGGATGCTGCATTCGCTGGATCTTCTATAGTTGGTACCGGTACCATACCTTCGGCATCTGGTAATGGCACAAATGCACTCAAAATTTTGCGCGTATTCTCGATTACAAACGGTGGTGACACAACTGGAACTACCGGTCAGACCGCAGGTGCTGGTGCGGGTGTATCTATTGATACGGGTACCGGTGGTGCCGCAACGGGTGCATCTGGTGCTAACTTTGGTGGTGCCGGTGGAGCGTTTACTTTGCAGGGTGGTACCGGTGGTGCCGCAACCAGTGGTACTGGTGGTGCAGGTGCAGACATCTCAATCAAAGCAGGCAATGGTGGCAATGGATCAACTTCTGGTGGACGTGGTGGAAACATTACGCTAGCCGCAGGTACTGTTGGTACTGGTGGTACGCCAACACAAGGCAAGGTTATAGTTAAAAACGCCGCTAACTCTACAACCGCATTCCAAATTCAAAATGCCAATGGAGTAGCAGTGCTTAACGCTGACACTACCAATGGCCAACTACAACTCGGTAGCTACAATGGTGGCACGAACCCGGTAGCGGGCTCACTTGCATTTAGCAATACAACCAACGCAAACGCCGTCACTATTGTTGCTGGTGCCACAGCAAGCAACTACACTTTGACTTTGCCAACCAGCGCCGGCAGTGCTAACCAGTGTCTACAGAACAGCGGCACTGCAGGTATCTTAACGTTTGCAAGCTGTGGTGGCGGTGGTGGTACGACACTTCAGGGCGCGTATGCGGCCTCAACTGGTGGTAGAACACCTGAAATCTTACTAGATAGCACTCGCGGGGGCATGAACATACAAAACGCAAATACAGGTGGTGTTAGTGGTGGCAGCTTATTCACCGTTAATGGCTCGGTGTCTGGTGACTTAACTACGGGCGCACCGGTACTGTTTAGTGTTAGTGACACAGGCGCTACTAAGTTCCAGAACTCAACTGATTCAAGCACAGCTTTCCAAATTCAGTCGGCTGGTGGCACAAGTATCTTCACTGCGGATACGTCTTCTCAGCGTATCGGTATCAATAACTCAGCGCCACAGGCATCGTTACACGTTGGGCTTTCGGGATCAACAACAACCTTTACTACAGGCTTTGAATTTGGCCTGCTTTCTCCGCTAACCACAACATCACCTATTGGCAACCCTTGGTTTGTTGATAACAGTGGGGCAAACGCGCACAGTGGCAGTGATTCTGCCGCTGTAACAGGTGCTTACCCATCAGATTTGACGATTACAAAAACTTTGGGCTCAGCTGGGACAGTCTCGTTCTGGGGTAAATCTACTGCAGCGGGCGGTGGCCAAACCTTCTCGGTCGACGGCTCTGTCTTACTTACCGTTAACTCAATAGTCGGCTACACCTATTATTCATATGCAGTTTCCGCTGGTACACACACATTTAAGTGGAGCAATACGTTTACTGGCTATGCACCAACACTTTGGAATATAGATGACATTACAATTACTAACACAACAGCGAATAATTTATCAGGTGTTTTTGAGGGCGCGGTTGCTATTAACTCAGCTGCAGCTGCAGCTGGATTCTTGCAAGATATAAATACTGGTACAGGTTCTGGTACCTTGTGGTCCGGCATCGCTACAAGCTCGACAACCGATTTGCAAGGTGGGCAGTTATTCCATCAGTATTCAACTTACGGTTTCCAGGAAGCAACGAGAAATACCTCTAACGCATCTCTTGGCCAGCTCGTCTTTGATTATCGAAAACTTAGCGACGGATCAGTTCAGACTGCCAACGTATTGACTCTCCAGGGTAATGGGAATGTGGGCATTGGTACCTCAAACCCCAATGCGCTACTTCATGTGGCCACACCTATTGGCGGTCCGTATGATAACGGGTTTGAGACAGGTTTACTGACACCATTTACAACCGGTGGCGGTAACCCATGGTATATAGACACAACTGGGGGCAATGTTCATACAGGAACGTATTCGGCAAGTGTTACGGGCGCGAGCCCATCCGACCTTAGTGTTACTAAGACGCTCGCTACAGGCGGCACTGTTTCGTTCTGGGCCCGATCATATGCAGGTGGTGGCGGCCAAACCTTCTCGATTGACGGGGCAGTTCAATATACATGGAATTCCACAAATGGCTACACCTACTATTCATATGCAGTCTCGGCTGGAACTCACACATTTAAGTGGAGTAATACGTTTACAGGCTTTGCGCCAGTCATCTTAAGCATCGATGACATTACCATCACAAACATTGCTGGCGGAAGTGTTAGCGCAGTTTTTGATGGGTTTGTAGGGTTTGGGACAAGCACTCCTGCGGTTATGATTGATGTCGTCGGTGATGCTAAATTTAAGAGTAGTGTTAACTCAACAACCGCATTCCAGATTCAGAATACGGGTGGCACAAGTTTCTTCACGGCGGACAGCACAAACTCACGTATAACCGTGACTAACTTGGTTGTAACGGCAAGCCTTACTGTTAATGGTCATATAATTAGCGGTAATAGTAGTGGCACCACGACAGTCGCAGCAGGTATCGCTGCTTGTACGACCCCAACAGTATCTATTGCGGGTAACGATACGGCAGGTGTAATTACAGTTACAACTGGTACGGGATGTGCTGCAGGCGGAACGTTGGCTACGGTTTCGTTCGCGAACAGTTACGCGTCAGCACCACCAGTAGTCGTTACACCACAAGATTCAGCGAGTGCATCTTTGCAAACATACGCAACACAAGGTACCGGTACATTCGTTCTTGGCACCAATACTACCGCAACCGCCACAACGACCTATAAATACAACTACTTGGTAGTTCAATAAGATTTACACCTCTCATCCACACCCTGTGGATAATGAGTACAAATTTTATACAATTACTCTTGCATTCCTGTGGACAATGGCGGATACTAAAAGTACAAAAATAAACACAAGAGGTTAGATATAAAGGATAGGGTAAGAAAGCACCCAACACAGTATGTTATTAGATCTCGCAGGCTAAGAACATACACATATCCAATCTAGCCGAAGAATGCGCCTCCAACCAGGCGCATTTTTTGATTTCAATAAATATTATTTCTAAAATATTCTCTTTTGCAACTTTGCATGTCAAAGTTGCACAAACCACCGGGGCTGCGTTTGTTTACATGTGTAGCTCTTAGCTAAAAAGACCGGTACCTGCGGAACTCCCTTTGGTCGGCCTAAAAGCTTTATTCTTGGAGTGCTTTTAGACTGGTCCTCGGTATCTATTCTTCATTTGTATCACTAAACCATCCTGTACTAAGCCGAAGCCCCGGACCCCGTAAATCGCATCTAGCCGTAACGCCAATGCTCGCGTATTAAAGACTGCATCGAATTTATGAGGCAACAGGCTTACACCCCAAAGACTGATTTAGATGATGTAAATCCTAGCATGTCCATGGCGAAAAGATGTTTGAAACGGCCTATCTTAAAGTAATAAAGGCCAGTTGAGTTCTTTTTGCGATATGTAGGATTTACTATCAGATAAGGGTCTTTAGGGTATGCCGAGGCTCTTTTGCTTACTTTTACAGCCGGTAGCGAAAAGTAGGTCGCAAGAGCTTACGGAGTAAGCACGAAAAAGGCTGTACAGATATATTTTGTACCCAGGGAACGAGAACAAAGTATCAAATTGTTACTTTACTTAATGTTGTAAAAACAGTGCCTGATGCACGTCTTGGAATTGAAATAGTATTTGAAATATGGCTATAAAAAGGGCAGTACACTTGTGGAAAAATAAGAGCCATAAAAATACTTAGTTATAAAAATAACAACACATTATAACCATAAACTTATCGAATATTTATAACTAATAACAGCTTATATGTTACTAATTTAACAACAATATATTATTTCAGCAGCATAACATTTCTCATCTTATACACCTCTGTTTTTTAGCCATAAAAGCATTGTTTTTTATATATATAAAAGAGAAAATATAACTAGTTTGTCAAAACGAACATTCAAAGAGCAAAACTAAAACGTCAAAAACGTTAACACAAAATTGTAAAAGACATCCGCACCAGGTTTATTGCCGAGTCCGCAACTGGCCATGAACTTGAATAGTCTTGAACAAAAAATCATTCATCCGCAATGAGTGATAAAAACAAACGCTCAAACATTTCGTAAACAACAAGACAAACCGCACAAATCAAACAAAAGGCAAAACTAGCAGTGAGTAGACTGTCCCGCACCAGTCATATTTTTGCTCGCACCCACATGACCACTAGTACAACAGTGGTACGGGTGCTATTTGTCGTTTCTGCCATTGCTCTCTTTGTTGCAACCTTCGCTCTATATCCATATACGCGTGACGCCCGCACCCGTACAGCTGTTGCTGCTACCAACAACACCATCAACTTCCAAGCTCGCATCCTGACCTCGGCTGGTGCTGTGATTCCAGATGGTAGCTACAACGTTCGCTTCAAAATCTACGATGGTGGTACTTCTGGTGGTCCAGCTGGCCAAGGTGCTACCAATGCCGGTACCTTGCTCTGGACAGAAACCTGGCAGAACTCTGCCAGTAACGGTATCGTCACCAAGAACGGTTACATTACCGCAACCCTCGGTTCTATCACTGCCTTTAGTGGCATCAACTGGGATCAAGAACTCTGGATTACCATGGACGTTGGTGGCACCAGTGTCGGAGCAAGCCCAACCTACGACGGTGAAATGCTCCAAACAGGCAACAAGCGTATCCGCATCACAGCCGTACCGTATGCTCAAGCAGCCGGTAAGTTGCAAACCACCAGCGGTGCTAACACGAGTACCCTTAGCATTACGGCTCCAACCGTAGGCAACCAAACCTTTGTCCTCCAAGACCAAGCAGCCTCCGGAACGTTCAACATTTGTATTCAAAACAGTGCCAGTTGTGGCTTCTTGAAGAAGAACGCCCAAGACACCTCAACCCTCGGCACACTTACTGCCGGCCAGTACCTCTACGGCTTTAGCAATACCAGTGCAACAGCCAGTGGTGTCTTATCCCTCACGAACGGTGCATCCTCAACTGGCAACACCCTCTACGTAACCTCCAGCGGTAACCCAGCAGCTGGTAATGCTCTCATTGTCGCCAACGCTGCCACTGGTGTCACTGGTAACCTGCTTGATCTCCAACTCAATGCCGTCAGTAAGTTCAGCGTCAACCAAGCTGGTAATGTCACTACAGCCGGTACCATCAATGGCTTAACTCTCACCTCGGCTGCTGATGGCTTTACCATTGCCGGTGGTACTACCAGCCGAACACTCACCGTCACTGGTGCTAACATCACGGTTGGTTCTACCATCACCCCAACGGCTGCGGGAGCACTTACAGTACGGTCAAATGGTGCGAATAGCATAACTGTCGATACAGGTGGTGGTGCCACACTTAACCTTGGTAACACCAATGCCACCAACGTCACCGTCGGTAATGCCGCTACGGCCGTCTTAAACATCGGCAACATCGCCCCAACCAGTGCTCGTACGACCACCATCGCTGGTGGTAACTCTGGTGTTGTAGACACCGTCAACATTGGCACTGGTAACCCAACCGTAGCCGGTGGTAAAACCGTCAACATTGGTACCGGTACCCCAACTGGTGCTGGTTCTAACTTAGTCACCATTGGCTCAACTGCACTAGCTAGTGCCACGACCATTAATGCAGGGACGGGTGGGTTATTACTCGACACCGGCACTACCGGCGCCATTAGCCTTGGTACTGGCACGAGTGGTTCTAAGACCATCCAGATTGGCACAACAAGCGTTAATACCGGTAACACCCAAGCTATTGGCATTGGTAACACTGCCGTTGCAGGGACTACCAATATCACGATCGGTGCAACTACTGGTGCAACGGGTGGTACGACTACTGTCCAATCACTTGGCACCTTAGCACTTGGTAACACCATCAGCCCAACAGTTGCCTTACAGTCATCTGCAGCTGGTGCCATTAACATTGGTACAGCAAGTACAACCGGTACTGTCACGATTGGTGGCACCAGTACCAGCGGCATTATTACACTCGGACAATCGAGTGGTGTTAACAACACCATCAATATTGGCTCAAACATAGCTAACACCTTTACGCAGACTATTAACATTGGTACCAGTGCAACCGGCACCACGAATACAACCATAGGATCAGCAACTGCCGGCACCCTCATCCTCCAAGGCGCTACCCGCATCAGTGCCCTCACTACCAATGGCTTCGTTAAGACAACGGGTGGCAATGGTGCGCTCAGTGTTAGCAGTGCAGTTGTACTGACGACTGACGTCAGTGGTATCTTGCCCGCAGCTAATGGCGGTACCGGCAATGGCTTTACTGCCTTTACCGGCCCAACCACTGCAACCAAGACATTCACACTCCCAGACGTATCTACAACAATCTGTACCACCAACAGTGTTTGTACTGGCTACGCACCAAGTGCTACTAATGGCTATATTCAGTTAGCACCGGCAAGCATCCAAGCTGATAGCACGACGAATACTAGTATCTTCCTGAATAAAACAGGAGCGAGCGGCAACATTGCAGATTTACGTAATAACAATACGAGTGTATTTACTTTAGGAAATACGGGGGTATTAACTGTGCAACCAGTGCAACCTGCCATATCAGCTGGCAATGGTACTACACAGGGAACTACCATTAGCCTAAATGGCGGTACGGGTGGTAATACATCTGGTACAACAGGCCAAACAGCAGGGCAAGGTGGAAACCTCGTTATAAGTGGCGGTACGGGTGGTACTGCAGGCGCAGGTTCAACGAATGGTCGTGGTGGAGATGTAACTATTCAAGGTGGTCTTGCTGGAGCAGGTGCTGGAACAGGTAACTTCAACGGAAATATCTTGTTGCAGCCCGGTACGAGTAATGTCGTGGGTATCGGTACTGCTACGCCAACAAACCAACTCACTATAAATACTCTAACGACAAGCGATGGCACATACACTCTTGCGTTAACACCTAGATCTACTACCAACAAGGGTATATTAGTACAAGGTCTAGCTAACCAATCAGGTGACTTATTCCAAGCACAAACAAGTACAGGCGGTACACTATTCCAAATTACGGCCACCGGCCAATTAACGGTTAACCCAGCCACCCCAGCAGCAGTAAGTGGTAATGGTACATCGCAAGGCACTGGCGTGACATTAAATGGTGGTGCAGGTGGGAATACAACGGGTACAACAGGCCAAACAGCAGGCACTGGTGGTAATCTTAGCATCATCGCCGGTAACGGTGGTACTGCAGGCGTAGGTTCAACGAATGGTACTGGCGGAAGCATAACTATCCAACCTGGTGCGCCAGGTGCTGGTGCTGGTACTGCGGGCCAAGGCGGGCAGGTAATTGTGCAGCCAGCGGGCGTTAGCAGCAACCGAGCTGATTTCTTCCAGATTAGAAACGGTTCAGGTCTGCAAGTAGCCTCATTCGATACAACGGCAGGTAATAATGCGCTGAACTTGGGCGCCGGCACTTTAGTGAATGGTAAACTCAATCTTTATAATTCAACAAACGGCCAGGTAGTATCGTTAACTGCAACAGCAACAACAACAGGCTATGCTTTAAACCTACCAGCTACTGTTGGTGCTGCTAACGACTGTCTAAAGAATAGTGGTGTTGCGGGTACACTTACATTTGGCGCATGTGGCTCTGGGTCTACGTTACAAGGCGCCTATAATGCTGGCTCAGCTGGTGACCAAGTTATAGCACTAAGCACCGCAAATGATTCAATTATTATCCGTAATCCTGCGGCGAGTGGTACAGACAGCACGTATGTATTAACACTTGATCAATTAGCAACGGGTGCTAAGGGAGGCTTGAGCATTCAAAGTGCAGGTACTGGAAACTTATTGCTTGTAACAGATACTACTGCAACTGCACGTGATGTTTTGACGATAGCGGATGGTGGTGCCACGACGTTCCGAAATCAAACTAATTCGCAAACGGCGCTGCAAGTGCTAAATGCTGCTGGCACGGGTCTATTCAACGTGGATACTCAGAATAGCAGGGTGCAAATTGGTGCATATACCGTGGGGAGTGGTTCGGGTGAGCTCGAAATTACTCCAGATTCAGACAGTAGAATCGGCCTGCGTATAAATGCATATTCGGCCTTGTATGGAACAAATTATATTGAGGTTCGTTCGTTTGGAGCCGCTAGCGCAGACATGCTTAGATTGCAAAATAACGGTAATCTACAGATTGGTGGTGGTAATTTTGGTACATTTGGTCAATCTGCCGCAAGCACAAACTCCGTAGCCACATTACTAACAAGTGGTGATGTATCTGGTACGACGTCTAATTCAGGTAACGTATCGTTCCGAAGTGGTCAAAGTACTACTTCCGGCAACACCGGTATCGTAACAATTCAGTCGGGTAATGCGGCAAACGGTAATTCAGGTAATATAACAATTGACCCTGGTACTGCAGCTCTTGGTACCACAGGAATTATAAATATTGGCACCACAAACGCTAGTAGCATAAACGTGAGTAGGTCAGGTATTAATACATCAATAGTCGGCTCTCTTACGGTTGCGCAGGCCGCAACTGTAACCGGCGGATTAACTGTTAATACGTCTACATCCACGCAAGATCAAATTGCTATTTCTGCTGCTGCAACTGGTGCAAACCGCTTCACGGGTACAATCACCAATGCAGACTTAACTGGCAATCAAACCTATACATTACCAAATGCAACCGGAACGGTCTGTTTGGCGATAACGGGTGGCGGTAACTGTAATAACGTTGGTACCGGTTATATTCAAAATACGCTGACAATCCAGGATGCAAACCTCTATATCAGAAGTACAGATATTAACGAAGTTACAGCTAGAATTCGTGGCGCAACCGGGCAGGCATCTGATATTTTACAGGTACAGAATTCAGGTGGAGGTGTGAACGTTTTGCGAGTTGGCTCAACGGGGACATTTAGCATAGCGAACTCCAGCGGTACTACATTTAGCGTAAGTGCAAGTGACGGTGCTGTAACTGCTAAAAATACCGCAAACTCAACCGCTGCGTTTGCGGTATTGAACATAAATAGCGTATCAACAGTGACGGCCGATACGACAAACGGGCAGTTAATACTTGGTAGCTTTAATGGTGGCACGAATGCTGTAGCAGGTAAACTTGTCGTGAACAATACCACAAATGTAAACTCGGTTACTATTACGGCGGGGGCGACGGCTGCAAACTACACCCTCACACTACCAACTTCTGCCGGTGCTGCTAACCAATGTCTACTTAATTCAGGCACAGCTGGTGTACTTACGTTCGGTAGTTGTGGCTCTGGTAATATCGTACAGGTACCGGCAAATACTGCTACCAACACCATTACCCCAACCGCTGCAACTACCGTTGGCTTAACGGTCAATGCGACGAGTAATGCCACTACTGGCGCGACGGCGCTCATCGTAAATCAAGCTGCGACAGCTACCACGGCAGTTGACGGTGCAGACATTAATCTTACAAATGCAACTAATGCGGTGACAAACGGATTGTCAATTAATAAAACTAATGCAGGTACGGTTACGAGCCTATTGAATCTTAGCCAAGCAACAGGCACGGTCACGAACGCGATTAATATCACAGGAACCTACACAAACCTTATAAACGGAGTTAACTTTGATGTTACGAACGCTGGTGCAGTGACTGCGGTTGGTGTTAATAGTGGCACTGGGCTACTACAAGGTACGGGCGGATTGACTCTTACTGGTGCAGTTAGTATTAACACCAGTGGTGCAAACGCTATGAACATTGGTACTGGTACAAACACAGGCGCAATTACTATTGGCAACGCTGGTAATGCTGCGAATACCGTTACGATTGTCGCTGGTGCGACAAATGGCATTCAGCTAAATGCCGCGAAGATTGCTACAAATCAAACTACAGTAGCTCTACTTAACACAACGGCAACAACGGTCAACGCTTTCGGTGCGGCCACAGCGTTAAACATTGGTGCTGCAGGTGGATTAACAACCTTTGCAGGTACTGTGGGTGCAAGCAGAATTTATGCAGGCTATGATTCTGGTAATGCGAACTCAATCAGTGCGTCAAACTGGTTCAGGACAAACAATGCGACGGGTTGGTATAACGATACTTATGGTGTTGGTGTATATGCAACGCAGGCGGGTAGAGTTGATTTGTATAATAATGCCGGCCTACTTTCAAATGGCCAAATCACTATTGGCGCAAGCTCGGACCTACTACTTAAGGGTTCTGGCACCACGGCGGGAGACATAATATTCCAAAGCTCTACCGCTGTTGAGCAGGCTCGTATATGGAACGGAACGGCAAATACTCTAAGGTTCAGGGCTGATGGCACAAACCGGGGCAATATGATGATTAACTCGGCCGGAAATATAGTTATAGATCCTGATAATATCGGTACCGACGGTAACGACCTTAGTGGCCATAGTTTGACGGTTGAACAGGACGGCGGTGCTAGCATTGCAGTTAACCGTGCCACAAACGATGGTGCACTAATCAACTTCTATCAAGCTGGCACACTCGAAGGCTCTATATCTGTTGCAGGCACAACAATCTCATACAACGCATTTACGGGCTCTCACTATGCAAAGATTGACAGTGGCACGCTCAACAGAGGTGAGCTTGCTAGCTTAACAGGTGACAATGCCTTTATAGGTGCAAGCCTAGAGCCTCGCTATGGCGTTGTGAAGTCGGCCACTGCAAATGATCCAAATATTTTAGGTGCATTCTTGGATATTCTTGACCAATCGTATCCTTTCAGCCTAGACAATCCATATCAGATAGCAGCAGCAGGTAATAGCGATGTATGGATTGCCGATAACGGCACCGGTAACGTTAAGATTGGTGATCCGCTTATTAGCTCTGGTGATGTTGCCGGCTATGCCATGCGCGACCCCAAGACGTTCGCTACCAGCCACATCTTTGCAAAAGCAGCTGAAAACATCGACTGGTCAACAGTAACAACTACGGTCAACGGTGTTAAAGCTAAAAAGGTAACAGTACTATTTAGCTTCTACGACCAACAAAATATCACGGGTACATTCCAGGCTCAAAATATGAACGTAGCTGGCAATGGCATCTTTGGTGGCAATGTTAGCATTGGTGGTAGTCTAAACGTAACGGGTCCAACAACACTCGGTGACTTAACGGTGAACGGTAATGCCGTCTTTAATGGCAATCTTACAGTTCAAGACATTCAAGTCGCTAACATTACAATCAATGGCCACATTATTACTGCTGGTAACACGCCAGCAATCGCAACAGGTGCTGCTGCCGGTACGGCAGACCCACTCAATAACATCGCTGCACCAACTGCTACGGTTGATGGTAACGATACTGCAGGTACTATAACTATTGTTGCGGGTGCTAATACAACCACCGGTAGCCTAGTAGAACTAACCTTTAACACACCATTTACAAAGTCGCCAAAGGTAATGTTAAACGCTGGCAATGCCGATACTGCAAATCTTAAGTTCTACCGCGATGCTCAAACAGGTAAGTTTACCATTAAGCTTAGCCAAGCTCCTGACGCAAATAAGACGTATCAGTTCGATTACTGGGTGGCGCAATAACTATGACATATACTATTTATCTCTCACCAAACTTGCAGGGTGGCCATGCACCACCTGGATGTAGGTGATTCTCGCAGAATCATATACGTTTTAAAACAAAAAACGTTTAAAACAGACACAAAAATCTAATACAAAAACCAACAAAAAAGATGGCCCCCATGCATGCGTGGTGGGCCGTCTTTTTTATATTGCTACCTCTGTTTTTGGTAGTATTCCACACCCTGTGGATAATGAGTACAAATTTTATACAAAACCCTTGCAAAGCTGTGTACAATGGAGGATACTAAAGATACAAAAATAAACACAAGAGGTTAGAAAAAGGATAGAGGTTAGAAAGCACCTCACACAGTATGTTATTAGATCTCGCAGGCTAAGAACATACAACTATCCAATCTAGCCGAAGAATGCGCCTCCAACCAGGCGCATTTTTTGATTTATATGATATTTCGCATACAGTAAACCTTTTTTCGCAGCTTGCTCCGCAAGCTCTAGCGACCTACTTTTACGCCTTTCAGTAAGATAACCCAAATATTTAACTATCTATCCATATCCTTTTTTCCTTACAACTTTGCATGTCAAAGTTGCGCAAACCACCGGGGCTGCGTTTGCTAACAGGAGTGTCGGTACACTAAAAGCTACGGTGCTTGCGGAACAACCCTAAAGGGATTGGTCTAAAAGCTTTATTCTTGGAGTGCTTTTAGACTGGTCCTCAGCACTTACTCCTTGCTTTCACCATACCAACACCCTGTAGCAAGCCGATGCCCCGGACCCCAGTAATCGCATGTAAATTGTTAACTACAGCTCGTAAGACGAGCTGGTTCTTTTGTACGTTCCCAAGCTCTCAAAAACAGATGAGTGAGCTCATACCAAACAAGAATAGGTGCGAAGCAGCTGTTAAAGCCTTAGCAATCCCAAGTATTAAAGCTAAGGCAAGTTCTGCGAGCACTTGGTTGGTGTGGTTGCGAGCTCTATATGTCTTTTTGAGTTTGCTTGGCGGTTTTCGCGCTACCTTTGCCGCCAAAGGTAGCAAAAGTATATAGGTACAATTAATAGTTGTATACGGTGTTATTCCCAGGTTTGGCTAAGAGTCTTCGTCATGTTTCATGTGGATATTTTGTAAAAACTTTTTATCTTA
>CAZMHJ010000006.1:17789-20562 GCA_964566075.1 uncultured Candidatus Saccharibacteria bacterium
TGAAGATGCGAATAAGGACGTACTGCTTGCGTAGCAAGCCGCGAACAGTAATGTCTAACGGCTTTGCTTGGTGCATGAATACATGTACGGTTGGTAATTTTTGTACCCAGAAAATGACAATTTTTGTGCTATTTTCATTGCCTAAAATCGTTGTAAATGATTGTATTTTGAGGGTTATAAAATAACCCAAATGGACCTAAGAATACATGCAAAATTGCTATCATGCTTGTGGATAAACGTGAACGTTTAAAAATCAGTGTTATATTTTACACAACTATAATTTTTCAATTTTTAAAAGGGTGGGGAAGTCAATTAACAGTATAAATGTATAAATATTTACAACGAATATTTAATCAAAATATGTATTAATTTAACAGATTACCACCACTATTTTTTTGGTTTAAAAGGCTTGTTTTATACCTTTTGAAAAGAGATACTGGAGGTAGTTTGTCAAAACGAACATTCAAAGAGCAAAACTAAAACGTCAAAAACGTTAACACAAAATTGTAAAAGACATCCGCAGCAAGTTCATCGCTATGTCCGCAACTAGCAATAAACTTGATTAGGTCTTGAACAAAAAAATCACTTTTTTCGCAAAAGTGAAAATCAATACAAACGCTCAAAATTCGTAAATAACAAGACAAACCGTACAAACAAAAGGCAAAACTAGCAGTGAGTAGACTATTCCGCACCAGTCGTGATTTTCATTGCACCCGCAGTACCACTAAAAAGTTCGTGGTAAGGGTGCTTTTTGTCATGTTCGGGGCTGTTTCTCTACTAAGTATTTTATATCCTTATACGCGCAGCGAGCACGCCTATGCCGCCGTCAACAACACCATCAACTTCCAGGCACGTATCTTAACCAGTAGTGGTGCTGTCGTTCCTGATGGCAGCTACAATGTACGGTTCAAGATTTACGATGGTGGTACCGCGACAGGTCCTTCTGGTGCGGGTGAAGCTAATTCTGGTACTGGCGGAGCACCATTATGGACAGAAACATGGCAAAATTCAGCTAGCAACGGTGTGGTCGTAAAGAACGGGTACATTACCGCAACACTTGGTTCTATAACGAGTTTTCCAAGTACAATGCCATGGGATCAAGAACTTTGGATAACCATGGATGTTGGTGGCACGGGTACGGGTGGATCACCAACATACGATGGTGAAATGCTCATGACAGGTAGCAAGCGCATGCGCATTACTGCGGTACCGTATGCTTACCGCGCCGCAGAAGCAACGGTTATTAAATCCGTCAATGGTTCGTACTATTCATCGCTCGGGATAAACGCACCGACCGGTGGTAGCCAAATATTCCAGCTGCAAGATCAAGGAGCTGCCGGTACGTATAGCTTGGCACTACTTAACAGTGGCGCTGCTCAAACATTTAGCAATGTGAACACATTTAGTGCTGCGGGTACTGCATTAACGGTCACCAATAATGCAAGTATTGGTGGCACATTAGGAGTTACCGGCTTAACAACCGCAACTGGTGGTTTAACGACGGGTGCAGGCAGTACGCTAACAATTGGTGGTGCAACGGTTAATAGCACGCTTGCGATTGGCGATATCGCAGGCGGTGGCAATATTGGCTCTGCAGCTTCCACGGTTGATATTTACAGCAGCTTTGCAATTGCTCAAACAACCGCCGGCCAAACGCTAACTATCCCAACCCCAACCAGTTCAACATCAGGTAGGATTATTTACATCACCAACGTCGGTAGTGCAGGTTATACAATGGCTGGTTCAATTATCAGCCCAGGTATTAGCACTGCGTTTATGTGGAACAGCACCACGAGCACTTGGTCGCTTATTACCTCTGGTACTACCGGTAACTACATCCAGAACGGCACAACCCTGCAGACTGCTAACTTTAACATCCAAAGTAATAGCACCACTGACGTAACTGCTACGATTCAGGGTGCTTCTAGCCAGAGTGTTGATATTTTGGATGTTAAGGCAGCAGGTGTAAGTAACCCACTGTTTAGTGTTGGAAACACTGGTAGCACAACGTTCCAAAACAGTAGCGATAGTACAACTGCATTTAACATTAAAAATGCCGGCGGCTCATCGCTATTAGTTGTTGATAGTATTAACGGAACAATCGGTATTGGTAGTGCACCGACAACGAGTGATAAGGTTTATGTTGCATCAACTGGCACAGTAGGTTTAAACGTACAAAACACGAGTAGCACTAGTACGGGTGGCACTCGTGAAGGCGCAATTTTGCAGTCTACTGCTTCAGGTTCTTCAACGGACTCAATAGAGGGAGTACTTGGATATTCGCTCAGTAACAGTTCTGCCACCATAGGCTCAGCAGTTGGTGGTCGTTTTGTGTCTGTGGTAAATGGGGGCACCATTACTAATGCATATGGCTCACAGTCACAAGTCAATGTTGCAAGCGGTACGATCACTAACGGCTACGCATCGTATATTTCATCGTCTGGTGCAGGTGCAGCTATCACAAATAACTATGGCTTATATATAGAAGACCAAACCGGTGCTGGTGGCACTCTAAGTTATAACGTATATAGCGCTGGAGCGACCGCAAAGAACTACTTCGCTGGCTATTTACAGTCGGGTACGAGCGTTCAGACTCCACTCGTGGACACGTTGACGGCAAGCGCACTTAACATCGGCACCACTAATGCAACCAGTATAAACATTAACCAGAATACTGTGCTGGCATCTGGCAAGAGTATAACAATTTCTGGCGGCAACACGGCTAGCCTTCCCGCTTCTCCGACGGCGGGCATGTTGTACTATGACACCGACC
>CAZMHJ010000006.1:20572-35284 GCA_964566075.1 uncultured Candidatus Saccharibacteria bacterium
CACACATCAGCTTATACAATACAACGGATCTAAATGGGTAAGCGATCGAAGCAGCCACACGAAGATTGTTGCGCCAAGTGGCGCCAGTCAAGCAGTCAAGGATAGTGCAGATTACGTCGCAAACGGTACAAATGACGAGTCAGTAATCAACAGTGCTCTTACAGCTGCAGCTGGTGGCACCGTCTTGCTGCTGCCTGGTACATATACAGCTACGGGCACTATTTTGATCCCCGACGGTACTACCCTAGCCGGAAGCGGCGCAAACACTTCAATTGTCAAACTTAATGTCGCTAGCAGTAGTGATAACTTGGTGGAGAACAGCGATACCTCAACAGGTTCAGGTGTATCGCTGAAGGATTTGACGCTTGACGGTAGCCTTGGCACTGGTGGTACGCAAAACGCAATCTACCTGAACGGTATGGCTGATAATAATGGAGGGGCTGCATATACGAATTTGAATATCATTAACTGGAATCATGGTGTTGGCCTGCTTGCTGACAATAGTTCGTACATACATACATTTAGCAATAACAATCTGTTCGACAACGGCACAGCGAGTTCATCAAGCGTTTTATTGGACCATGGAAGCATTATAGATAGCTTCAATGGCAATGATATGGGTGACCTAACGCTGTCAAACAGCGCGGGCGTAGGAAATCTCACCGGCAACTATATTGGAAATCTGACATTATCAAGCAGCTCTTTCATATCAAGTCTCACCGGTAACAACGCTCTTGCACTCTCCTCGACAGGCAGCAGTCTAGGCACACTAACCGGTAACTCTTTCGACACGGTTACTCTAACAAGCACTGGACCAGGTGCTTCTGTCCTAGTGTTCAGCAGTAACCGTCTAAATAGTCTTACACTTAATAATGTCGGTATCGAAACGTTTACGGGGAACCAGATTACTGGCGCCATTGACCTGAACGGTGGTACAGGTGGCAATGCACACATCGAGACTTTCTCTGCAAATAAAGTGTACGGCACGATAACCCTCGACGCAGGTACAGCCGGATACGCTTCCATATCCAGCTTTACCGGTAACACCTTAGCAGATGTAGTGTTGACGAGCGGCGTGAGCGGCGGCGCAAATATGGGGCAGGTATCCGGGAATTCAATGGCCACATTTACGGTAGATGGTGGTACGGCCGGTAGTGCGTATGTAACTACGTTTACAGATAACAGTGCTGAATTTATTTCTCTCGATGGTAGCGGCGGTGGTAGCACGGGAGTTAGTACGATAAATAATAATGCGATAGGCAATATAACCCTGAACACCGTACCTGGGCCAGTAACCATATCCGGTAATAATATAGCTTTCGTCGCGCACGGTATTGATCTGGTGAATGCTGACAAAGTAAGTATTACTGGCAATACATTCCAGGATGCGGGTGGTGCTACTAATGCGATAGCCATTGACAGCGCCAGTGACAATACCTACATCGCGAACAATACCCTGAATGGCTTGCCCATAGCAGATGCAAGCACCTCCACCACCTACGGAGGTCAACTCGATACAAGTAATAATTATGTAATTCAGCCAGCAGGCGCGATTGATCTCAATGCCGACACGAATATATCTGGTGCGCTTATAGTAACAGGGAATGGTACCTTCCAGGGCGGTAGCATAACCGTCGGTACGGCCACCCAAGCAGGCAGCGTCGTTGTCGCCGCAGGTAATGGCTTTACGGGTACATTGAGTACAGCTGCGCTCACCGCTAACCGTACCTACACGCTCCCTGATGAGTCTGGTACCCTGTGTATCCAAAGCAGCTCTGCTTGTGGCTTTGTAACCGGAACGGCTACAGATTATATTCAGAATCAGAACAGCGCTCAGCAGACAGCTAACTACTGGATAAGCGGTGTTGCCCAGGCTGACTCCTCAGTGCTGACGCCACTCCTCGACACTGCATCAGCAGTTGCTCTTAATATAGGAACGACCAATGCTACTGTGATTAACTTGAATCAGAATACAAGTATTACAGGTTCAAAGACGCTTACCGTTGGTACTGGTTTAACTTCACTCGGCGGAGGATTAAGCGTTACAGCAGGTACAACGACACTCAGTGGTGATTTGTTAGCAAACGGCAACACTACTATTGGTAACGCAACCACTGATCGCCTTACAATAACATCTCAAATCCTTGGCGGTTCACCACTCGTATTCCAAGGTGCTACAGATAACGGATTTACAACAACGCTAGGTATTACCGATCCAACTGCCAACAATACCGCTACTTTCCAAGATGCGAGCGGCGTCGTTGCATTAGGTACTGCAGCCAACAGTCTGTTCTTTACGACCACTGGCGCAACAAATGTAACATTACCAACCAGCGGTACACTTTGTACTGCTACAAACTGTTCTACCGCAGGCTCTGGTTACGTACTCAACCAAAGCTCTACACCTGGTACCGCACAAACCGGCAATATTAATATGACGGGCACTATTATTGGTGCAACACTCCAAGGCTCAACAAGTGTATTAACCCCACTCGTAGATGCCGCTACTGCTGCAACCGCCCTTAACATCGGCACTACAAATGCTAACCAGATTAATTTGAATCAGAATACTCAAATTACTGGAAACGTAACCTTTGCGAATGGCGCTAATCGTTCTATCAGTGTCGCAACGGCTTCGAGTGGTGCGGGTAATAAGCTTACAATTTTAGGTGCGTCTGGTGCCGCTAATAGTAACGGTGGTGATATACAAATCCAGGCTGGAAGTACTGGTGGCGGTGCAGTAGGAACGCCAACAGCGGGTAACCTTACATTCTTAGGTGGAACAGCCAATAGCACGAACGGAAACGGTGGTAATATTACCTTTACGGCTGGCGCAAAAGCAGGCACAGGTAGCTCAGGATTCATTATATTTAAGCCTGCAGCTTCGAATGATAATACAACTGCTGTTCAGCTTCAAAACGCGGCTGGTACGGCGCTTGTAAATCTTGATACAACAGGCTCTGGTACACTAACAGTTTCTAGTGCTTTAACTGCCACACTTGGCGCAACTATTTCAGGAGCGGCAATTTCACTTAATGATTCATCAAGCTTTAATACCAACATCAACAGTACAACAGGCACGGCAAATGTAAATATTGGTAACAGCTCAAACGCTGGTAATACCGTTACAATTACCGCTGGAGCAACTAACGGTATTGCGCTTAACAGCTCAAAGATTGATTCAAACGCTGCGACTCTTAACTTGTTTAATACCCCAACAACCATCAGCGCATTACAAGCTGCAACCAGTATTAGCCTTGGTGCAACTACTGGTACACTAACCGTACGAAATGCAAATACAACTATTGGTAACGCAGCTGGTAGTGGCGTATTTACCAACAATGGCGCAACACTTAATACGACATTACAGATTGCTAACCTTGCAACGGGTGGTGCAATTGGTACCGCAGCTGCAACGGTAGATATCTACACCTCGTTTGCGGTGCTACAAACAACTGCTAACCAAACGATTACAATCCCAACTCCAACCACTAACCCAACAACCGTATTTGGACGCATTATATATGTAAGCAACATCGGCACCACCGCATTCACACTTGGTGGCACAACCCTTAACCCTGGTACCACTGCAACACTTATTTGGAGCAACACCGATGGTGCTGCAACAGGTGGCGAATCATGGCAATTTGCGGGTGCTGATGGCAATGGTATTTTGAATCAAAATAGCACTGATCAGAGTGCTAACTTTAGAATTACCGGTTCTGGCCAGGCAAATACATCGTTCTTGGCTCCAGCATTCGAACGCGCTTCTGCCGGAACCTTAAGCGTCGGTACAACCGCGAACACCACAAGCTTAACGGTTGGCTCATCAAGCCTAACGGGCACCCTTACCATTGATAGTGGCGCCGGTAGCACGGCGAACATATTCACAAGTGCAAACGCTCGCACTATTAACATCGCAACGGGTGGCGCAGCTCAAACCGTTACTATTGGTTCAACGAATACTACCAGCACGTTAAATCTTCAGGCTGGTACCGGCAATGCGAATGGCGATATTAACATCGGTGATAGTGCAGTAGCGGGTAAGATTATCGACATTGGTTCGGTAACCAACGCCGCAACAACTACTGTTCGCATTGCAACCGCAGCTGCGGCACAATCAGTCAGTATTGGTTCGAGCAACACCACGAGCTCGCTTAACCTACAGGCGGGTAGTGGTAATGCAACTCTAAATGCAACAGCAGGTAACTTAACGCTTTCAACCACAACAAGTGGCACACTAGCGGTAACGTCAGCCGGTGCGCTTAACTTAACCGGCGCCGCCAACTCAACCATTAACTATGGCGCTAATACACTTGCGGTTACTTCAAGCGCCTTTAATGTGACCGCAACAGGTGCTCTAACTCTTGGTTCAGGCACCGGTACTGGAGCATTGATTAATAATGGAACCACCCTCAACACCGAAAAGACCTACACCAACTTTGCAACTGGTGGTGCCATTGATACTGCCGCTAACTCAGTTGATAAGTACACCTACTTTAGTATCTTGCAAACAACTGCTGGTCAAACGATTACCATCCCAACCCCAACAACTAACCCAACAACCGTATTTGGACGCATTATATATGTAAGCAATATTGGTACTACCGCCTTCACACTTGGCGGTACAACGCTTAACCCAGGCACCACCGCAACACTTATTTGGAGCAATACTGATGGTGTAGCAACAGGTGGTGAATCATGGCAATTTGCGGGTGCTGATGGCAATGGTATTTTGAATCAAAGTACAACTGACCAAAATGCAAGCTTCCGCATAAGTGGCACTGGATCAATCAATGGTACGAGCACCACTGCATTCCGTGTACAAAGTGCAAGTAGCGCCGATACCATGTTCACGGTAGATACAAGCGTACCCGCTGGTGGTGCAACTGGTAATCGCATTAAGATTGGCAACAGTACTGGCACCGATACAGCAACAACATTGTTTACATTAGACCAAGCATCAACGGCTCCAACTACTATTGGTGTTAACAACTCAGCTTACTACGGTTCTATGTACTATGACACCACCAAGAACACCATGCAGTGTTACGAACAAAGCAACTACACTGCCAGTGGAAACGTTACGGCTTGGGGTGATTGTGGTACGACAAAGTTGCAAGACGCGTACACAAACAGTACTGGGGGAGCAACTCCTGAAATCATTGTTGACGGCACTCGTAATGGTGTTGATATCCAAGATCGATCAAGCGGTACTATTGGCAACACCGTTGCACTACTTGCTGTACGCGGCGTAGCAACAGCAACAACCCTTGGTGCAAGTCTGTTCCAGGTTAGTAACAATAGTGACGCACCGCTTGTCGGTATCGGCTTAGGCACGCAAACTGCTGTCGCAGGTATCGATATGCAATTTGGCGGAAGTGCAAACCGCACCATCCAAGTCTTGCAAAACACCAGTGCAGGCAATGGCCGTGACTTAACCGTTAAGGCGGGACAGGCACTCACATCTGGTTCTGGCGGTGTGCTTAACCTTCGTGGCGGTGATGCCGCAGGCACCAATCAAAACGGTGGAAACGTTGCGCTTACAGGTGGTACTCCAACTGGAACGGGCGCACAAGGTTTAGTAAGCCTTGCCTCTACAAGCTTTGCATCATCTGGTTCAACACAAAGCTTTGGCACAAATGGCTCGGTAACGGGTATCGATGCCTACAGCACTATAGTCGTATCTGCTACCACCACAAATCTGACTATTACTGTTCCGCAGCCCACAATCCAAGTCGTTGGTCGAGTTGTATATATAAGTGCAGCGAATGGCTCAAATGACTTTGCATTGTCACTCTATGGTACTTCTGTACAGATTGCCATGAAGGCAAACAGTACAGCGACACTTATCTGGAACGGTACTGGTTGGACGGCTGCTGGTGCATCAAGCTCTACAACACTACAGGCGGCATACGACAATACTCTAATTAGTGCCGGTGGTGCTGAAATCTTACTCAACAGCAGTGCTGCTGGTGGTGATGGTTTGACGATTCGAAACAACACTGGCGTAAAGACGCTCACGGGTGCATTGCTCGAAGTACAGACAAATGTGGGTAGCAACTTGTTCAGCGTTAACAACAACGCGACCGAATATGCAAACAACGGTGGCGCCGAAAGTTCAACCTTTACGATGTGGCCAACCGCACCGAACGGTGGTACCACCGCGACAATTACTCGTGACACAACCGTTTTTGCAACCGGTATTGCTTCTACGAAAGTTGTCACTACCGGTGCAACAACTGCAAACCAGGGTGTTGCAAACACCCTAACCGCAGCACTTACTGCAAACTTACAGTACACCGTTTCGTTTACCGTTAAGGGAACATCAAGCTTTAATACCTTAGATGTTGTATATTCTCGTGATGGTACGAATACCAGCACAACCACTTGTTCCACCGGTAACACTGTAACGGTTAGTGGATGGACTCGTGTTGGCTGTACCTTTACGGCACCTGCAAGTGGTATTACTGCTAGTAACGCAATCTTCATTCGTCAAAGTAACAGTAACACTGTCGCTGCAACATATTATTTGGATAACTTAAGTGTAACTGTAAACGCAAGTGTTAATCATGCTGTTGATGGCAGTGTTGATAGCGCTCCTGGAACAAACTGGGTTGCTATCGGTGGTTCTGTAGCGCGTGATACAGGTACGCTTTACGACACTGGTGGGTCACTGGCTGCTACCACGAGTGGTACTGCAGGTAGGGGTGTCTACAACAACCTCACTGCCGGTATTGTCCCAGCGGTGAGCACACAATATCGAGTATCATTCTATGCGAAAACGAACTCATCGACAGCTACACTAGCCGTTGCATATACCCCCGATAACAACGCTACGTCTGTATCGTGCCAGGACTACAACACTCAGTCTATAAGCTCTGCATCGTGGACGTTAGTAACTTGTTTCTTCACGACAAGCGGTACAACTCCAGTTACATCACAACAACTTCGTATTACCCAAACGGGCGGTACCGCAACAATATTCTATGTTGATGCGCTTAACGTAACCCTTAACAATAACAATGCGTCAAATGTACAGGTTGGAGGTGGTAACAAGGGTGGTCCAACGACATTGCTTACGCTCGATCGTTCTTCGACTGCTCCTATCGCTGCTAATAACGATGCATACCTTGGTAGCATGTACTACGACACATCAACAGGCCGTATTCAGTGTTATGAAGCTGACGGTTGGGGTGCTTGTGGTAGTGCGCCAGATAACATTGTTAACTTGAACCCAGAATATGCAGGTGCTGTTCTCAATGGTACGGGTGTTGGTACTATGACAACTGACTTCTGTTCTAACCAGAGTGGTGTCTTAACCGTTAACTCGACATTGTGTGATGGTACTGGTACACCAGCTGTAAAGGCAGCAAACTACTACCGCTGGACCTCACCACAGGCTACGCAACAAACCTATAGTATCTATGTTACTTATCAGTTACCAAGCACCTTTAAGGGCTTTGCAAGCGATGCGACCGTTCAACTAACAGCGCGCGTAGATAGCACGACAAACGCTGCAGTTACCTATGAAATGTTCCGATCAGAAGGAGGCACCGTTTACGCGTGTGGCTCTGAAACAGCTGTTACGACTACTCAGAACACATGGCAGACAGTTGGTATTAATGGTAACGAGGCAACCGGATGTGGCTTTACGAATTCATCTGGTGGAGCATATGTAATCTTCAAGGTAAACGTAAAGGCTAATAGTGGGGCGAATGCGTACGTTGGTACACTCAGCTTCACGACAACGGGTAAATAACATGAAAAACATACCACGATACCCACTAGCCGAATCAAATAACACGACAACAAATACAATTCTCTTTATGCACTCTTTCGGCGGTTTATCGCCGCCGAAAGACTAGGTAAGTGCACAAAAAATGTGCGCAGATGACCCCTTATCGCAAGTGGTTATCCTGGCTCGAATTGTCAAAATTCAAGCAACCTAGAGTTGTATACATCATGTGTCCGGAAGTGCGGACCAAGGACGCAACAAACGATATATACAACCAAAAAGTAAAAACAAAAACTCATCAAAAAGCCGGCCAACTTCCGGTAAAAAACCAACACAAAAACATGCCTCGGCCAACTGTAAACGAGGCATACCAACAACAAAAATACACCCTAGCAACACCCGACTTTGCCTTTTGTCGGCGCTAGGGTGTTTTTGTTGTTTAAAATCAGAGGTGTATCTGCTATAATTTTTAGCATTAGGGGAATATAAAAAACAGGGGTGAAAAAACAGGTTCAATGGACGGTATAACGCCACCACGACCAAAAAGCGATGTCGCTCATACAAGTGAGTCATTGCCACCTACCCAAAAGAAGCCGAATTTACGCCTTCGTTTTAGTGGCATGTCTCGATTTTCACTAGCTGATTTTGAGCAACGAATGGTACGTTTTCGATTTAGGATGCAACGATTTTATCGTAAACACCAGTTATTTTCTCGAATTGCCGCCGGATCACTTGCTGCCCTCATCATATTTTCCATGGGAATAGAAATTTATAACTATGTATTTAACACAAAAAAATACGAGTTATCGAGTACGGCACAACAATTACTCCCCCCGGCGAACAGTGTCTACGCACAAAAACTATCACTGAGCGTCAAAGACCAGAAGTATACGTATAACGAAGGATATAAAGGGATTGCTGGTTCTGAAGTTGCGGGGCAGGTATCGGGGCCACGGTTCACTGGCACGTTTTCAACCGACCCAGCAAAAGGGTCGGAAATAACTGATACTGCAAATGCTGTAACATTAACTATTACTCCAAAATTTGAGATGTCCCGACCCCAGCAAAAAGACAACAGGCTCATCTATCCGATTACAGGTATGGACGCTTCAAAAGTCTACACCGCTCGTGCGGCAAGTGTAAAAGAAGACATTATCCTTGAAAAATATTCGCAAAAAACGCTTAGCTTCGCGTACAAACTTGGGCTTGCAGATGGCACCGAAGCGCGTCTAGAAAAAGATGGCAGTATTGGTATTTATGGTGTTGATTCTCCACTGCTTGGAAACGTAACAACAGGAACCGATAATGACGCTAAACTTTTGCAGGAAGCGCGCCAAAACTCAAAAAAAACCAAACTCCTCTTTACGATACCGAGCCCAGAAATTGTAGAACCAGGCAAAAAACCATCAGAAGCAAAGGCAAAATACGAACTTAAAGGTAGCGAGCTTACAATTTCTGCCGAAAATCTCGATAAAGCGAAGTACCCGCTGAGTATTGACCCAAGTGTGTATATTGAGTCGGCCGCTCAACTTATGCGAGGCAATAACGAAACGAATATTGATTTTGACGTTGCGAACGAACTGATTCAAAAAAGCCAAACAACTGGTGCTCGTATTGATGCATGGTCTAGCACGACTAATCTCAGTAATGCTGTTTGGGGCCAGGGTACGGCTGTTGCGGGTGGCTATATATACTCTGCTGGTGGGGTAGGCTCAGGGTCTACCATTACGTCAACTTATAACACGGCGGGTTCTAGTACCTATAACGTGCCAACAGGTGTGACAAAGATTACGGTTAAGGCATGGGGTGCCGGTGGTGGTGGCGGTGCCGGTAACGGTGGTACGGGTGTCGGCGGTGCTGGTGGTGGCGGCGGCTCGGTACAGGCAGTGGTTAATGTTACCCCTGGTGAAACGCTCGATATTGTTGTCGGAGCCGGTGGTGCAAAGGCAACCGGAAACGGTCGTGCGGGTAGCGGTGGTGCAGCGAGTACATTAAAACGAAGCACAACAGTTTTATTAGAAGCTGGTGCCGGTGGTGGTGGCGGTGGCCGTCGTACAAATTCGGGTGGTACCACTGGTGATGCCGGTGCCGGTGGTGGAACAAGTGGTCAGGCGGGGCGCTCAGGAAGTACTGGAGGTCCCGGACAGGGAGGAACACAGGCTGCTGGCGGTACGGGTGGTACTGCTGGTGCTGGTGGCGCCGCGGGTAGGGCTGGTGTCTCGCAGGGTGGTGGTAACGGTATACCGACCGCAACGAACTGTACAACCAGTACTGCTGGTAACGGGACAAACGGCAATGGTGGTACCGGTGGTACTATTACGGCTACCTGTTCTCCAGGTGGTGGTGGAGGTGGTGGTTACTACGGTGGTGGTGGAGGTGGATCCACGAGCACAAATAGCCGCACCGGTGGTGGTGGAGGTGGCGGTAGCTCATATGCGAACCCGGCTGCAATTGTGAGTGGAACAGATGTTCTTACACAAGGATCATTCCAAACCCCTGCAAACAATGGCGACAGTGATAGAGGTGGTTTAGCTGATGGTGGTTCAGGTGCTACAACAGCTGCATCAGCAGCCAACGGAGACAGCGGTATCGTCGTTATTTCGTATACAACAGCTGGCTCGGTAACAGATGCGGTTTATTGGGCAAAATTTAATACTTCTACGAATGCTATAGAAAGTCCGAACCCTGGCACCGGTGCTTGTGGTGGCTGGTGTACAAACAGCGCATACAATTTGCCGACTGCGTTAACCGGCTTATCGCTCGTTGCGTATAATGGCTATCTTTACGCGATTGGGGGTTCAAGCTCTGGTGGAACGCCACAAACAACGGTGTATATTGCAAAAATAGGTGCCAATGGTGAGCCACAGCTTTGGCATCCTACCGGTGGAACAAACGTTTACTGGTATACCGATACGGCGCTAAGCAATGCCCGAAGTAAGTTTGGCGCCGTGGCCTATAATAATAAGCTTTATATTGTCGGTGGATTAACCACCAGCTCCACGGTTCTTAGTACGAATACGGTACAATACGCGACGATTAATCCTAACGGAACCCTAGGCACCTGGACGAGCTCAGGCATGCAAGCTCTTGGAACACCCCGATACGGCTTAACGGCACACATTTATAATGATGTTTTATACGCAATTGGTGGTGACGCAACTCTTGGAGGTTCACCTGTTACAACAGTTGAATATTCAAAGTTAAATACCGATGGCACCATGAATAGTTGGGTTGCCACGAGTAGCCTTGGTTCGGGAAGGCTTACCGCGGGCGGTAGCTATAGCACGGTCTTTGGTGGATACATATATGTTGCAGGAGGTTGTTCGGTAGTCGATACCAATGGCTACTGCACGACGATAGCAACCGATGTTCAGCTTGCGAGCATTAATGCAGATGGTAGTCTCGGACCGTTCAACACAATTATTGGTTTAACGAATGATAGGTTTGCACACACGCTTATTGCCTGGCAGGGTGGTTTGTATCGGTTGGGTGGCTGCCGCGCACAAGATACAGGATCGGGTGGTTGTACCGACACAGCTTTGGACGTTACCTATGGGGTGATTAACCCAGATGGCGAGGCCAGTACGGTGGCTTCTTCGAGTGCCAGTGGTGCAGGCACATGTTCCGGGAGTAATCCGTATTATTGTGATACACCTTCGGCAAATGTTGGTAATATGCTAAATGCCACCGCGCTCGTCAATGGATATCTGTATATTATGGGTGGCTGCACCAATAACGCCTGTACTACTTATTCGAGCGGAGTGACATATCAATCGGTGGCCAGTGACGGGAGCTTACAACGTCCACAGTCGTGTGCCGGTACCTATGTAGATTCATATTGTGTCAGTAGTCAATCTTTGCCAATGGCGCTAGGAGCACCTGGTGTTACGGTATTTAACAATCGCATATATATCGTTGGAGGTTTCCCGACAGTCGATAATATTTATTACGCAACGGCTAACTACGATGGTAGCCTCGGTACGTGGCAAGATAACGATACAAATACGGGCACTACAACGACCGCTGACCTTGTTTCGTATACCTTCGTGTATGCCCGAGCAAACCCTGGCTCTGCTGGTTCAAACCCCGGGAACTTATATATTATTGGTGGGTGTAGCACCGATAGTGGTGGGTCGGTTGCGAGCATTGGGTGCTCGGGCTACTCGTCTGATGTATACAAGTGTAATATCACTTCTACTGGTACGGTGACTGGTTGTACAACAACTGGGCAGCTACAAATAGGCGCTATTACTGGTAACGACGGTAACCCGACTGGTGGTGGTCTAGGTGCAATGGCGGGCGCAGTCTACGCAAATTACATTTATTTAATGGGCGGTCTTTCGACATCGGTTGCAAATAACGGTACTGACCTTCGCTATGTACGCTACGCTAAATTCGATAATAGTAATAACATCGTTAATGTTACGACGGGGTTGAGTACGGGTGAGTGGATAGAAGGAGCCAACCTGATGAGCACTGGTCGCCGACGTGGCGCTGGTTTTGGATACAATGGCTTTTTGTACGTTCTTGGTGGTTATGATGGCGCTGACGCCATTGCCGATATTGAATTTGCCAAAATCAATGTCAGTGATGGTAGCTGGGAAGCCTTTGATACCTCAAGTGTGACAATCCAAAAACGGTGGGCGCTCACCACCGTTGTTTCGAATTCATATGCCTATGTTATTGGCGGATGCACTGCTGGCCAGGCGCCTTCAAACTGTACAACGCGCACAAATACAATTCAGACCTTCCAGATATATAACAACGATAGCGGTGCACCGATTCAATATTCATCTACCGCTAATCAATTCGCGACAGATAGATTCGGTGCTGGAACGGCAATTTATAATGGCAAAATTTATGTTGCAGGTGGCTGTATTAGTACGACTACAGACTGTAACGACGTAACTGATGACGTGCAGTTTGCATCGATAGACGCGTACGGAACCATAACCGGATGGACTACTACAACTGATCCAACACTACCTGCACAACGTGGTTTTGGTAAATTGCTTGAAGCGGGAGGAGCATTGTATTGGGTAGGGGGGCAAGACGATGGGGGCGCTGCCCAAAATAATGTGTACTATGGGGTACCCGACGCCGTTACGGGCAATGTTTCATCTTGGAATACTGCAAGTAATGGTTTACCGGCAGTTCGAACAAAATTTGGCGCTACTGAGTGGAACGATAGACTATACATAACTGGTGGACTTGATGGCTCTAGTGCCGATTCAACAACGGTATATGTGAGCCCCGTAGTCGGGAGGAATGTATCAAGTGGAAACATTGCTTCGGCCTGGTCAACGACAACTGCCTTTAATGTTGCACGTAGCGGAAGTACACTAGTCGCATACGCGAATAACCTATACATGTTTGGTGGCTACGATGGCGCGAACTATCTAAATGATTCTCAGTTTACGCAGATAAACAGTGATGGGAGTGTAGATGCTTGGTCATACACGACAAGTTTGCCTGGGCCTATAAGCCAAGCAGATGGTTTTGCCGCTAATGGCTACGTATATATTATCGGTGGTCGTAGTAGCGATACGAGCTGCATAAGTAAGACGACAGTGGCACCAATTAGCGCAAATACCACTATCGCAACAGGTAATAACCCAACAGGAGTCGGTGAATGGTACGAAACGAATGCACGTTATAATGGCGAACGATATGGTAGTAGCGTAGCCTATGCCAACGGTAAGTATTATGTGTCTGGTGGTGTCTGTAATGGATTCCCTACGGCGGGCGAACGACTTGTGCAGAATTTCTCGACGGCAGCATTATCACATGCAGTTACGATGCCAAGTACTGTTGATGCGGGTGATTTACTAATGGTGTTGTTCGCGAGTGATGCAAACACAAGCGTAACAACCCCGTCGGGATGGACCATACCAACGAATGGAACGCAAACCCGTGGTGCGAATGCACAAGGAAATGTTTACGTAAAGGTTGCAAGCGGTAGTGAAGACGGCACTACGGTAGATTTTGCCACTACGGCCACCGAAGAAGCTGCCGCGCAAGTCTATCGCATAAAAGCGGGCGATTGGTATGGTACGTTAGCAGGTGTCGAAGTAGCCAATGGCGGTGACCCTGGGGCAACGACCACAACACCAAATCCACCAGCGTTGAATCCAACAGGCTGGGGAACCGAAAACACTTTATGGATTGCGTTTGTCGCGGGTTCTAGCTATACCGCAGTCACAACATATCCAGCAAATTACAGCAGCGGGGCACATAACTTATCAAATACTGGCACCAATGGGGCGAGTGCTTCTTCTGCATGGCGAGAAAATGCTGTTGCGAGCGAGGACCCAGGAACCTTTACGATGTCGACAAACAGAGATGGTGTTGCCTTTACGATTGCTATTAGGCCACCAAGTTTTGGATTAACGGGCTCGAATAAAATTGTTCAAACAGCGGTATATTCACAACCTCAAGTAGCAAAATATTCCCGCATGATTGATACCGATACCGACGTCTTCCCGAACGGATGGCTCATGAATGGACTCGATAATTCTATCGGTGCACGTTGGCAAATGACATATCGTTCGATGCACGATACCAATAGTAATTCAGATACGGTCAACGGTGTGTTACAACAGAATCCGAACGAAGACTGTGGAACGTCAACAACAATGCCGGTTATGACATCATGGGGGCAAGATACCGTGTTTGGTGACGTTACGCTGGGTAAGGTCGAAACCTACACACCAAAGAACAGCAGTGGGGGTAACATCAACTGTGCGCGCTACTACGATTTCAGTATCAGCATCGACGCATCAAAAACATTTGGATACCCAGAAGATGTGAACAGAGGGCCTACCATCTACGACATCTCGCTCTTTTATACCGCCGATCCATCAAAGCGTCTTAGACACGGTAAGACATTTACGGGTGGCGAGCTACAACCGCTCGACACGCCATGTCGTGTTTCGGGTGGCGGTAGCGAAAAGGCAAACTGTCCGCTCCCGTAA
>CAZMHJ010000007.1:0-22950 GCA_964566075.1 uncultured Candidatus Saccharibacteria bacterium
CGCGGGTCTTTTTTAATTGCGCTATATATATTAACGGCGAACAACAAGTGTTGAGCCAGTATTACCTGCAGCGTCGTTTGCTTTGGTAAGTACAAAGTTAACGATAACTTGCGAAAGGGCAACAATGACGAGGCCAACGATAGCATACAGGATAGTATTCTTTGCAGCAGTTACGCCACCTGAATCACCACCACTAGTAATGTACTTGAAGCCACCGTAGATAAGCATGATGACAGATACAGCACCAACGACCCATGAAAAGATGTTGATAGCCTTAGCAACAATGTCAGGTAAGCTGTTACCGTTATTGCCAGTAGGACAAGCCTGTGGGTCTTGTACGGCACCACCATTTGCACCACTACAAGCCGCGCCGCCTGGGTTATAGGCTGCTTGTGAAACACCAACTACTACAACTGGTGCGACAAACATTGAAAATGCCAAAACGAGTGAGCTAAAGATTAATTTAAGTTTGTTCATTTTATTCCTTTGTTACTTATTACTGATTTTATAACACACAACAGCTGTTATCTCAAGAACCTACACACTATGTTATACCCATTGAGCAATAACTGCAGTCGGTTTAGTTGCATCGATCGACTTTCTCAACACAAAGTTAACGAGAACCTGAGAAAGCGCTACTATAACCAATCCTACAAGAGCATAGATAATCGTGTTCTTAGCAGAGGTTATTTTGCCAGAATCACCACCGCTCGTGATGTATTTAAAGCCACCAAAGATGAGCATAATAACCGATATGGCACCGACAACCCAAGAAAAGATATTTATTATTGAATTAACAATATCCTGAGGCTGTGCATTTGAGCTTCCATCACTACACACACCACCACTATATGTTCCTCCAATAGCTTTACACGCTTGTTCCTTTGCGGCATCGGAAGCAGCAAATGTTGATGTAGAAGCAAATAATAGTGTTAACCCAAATACTATTGACGCTATAACCATAAAAAATCGTTTCATAATTTACTCCTATAACTTTGAAATAACTAACCCAACAATAATACGCGCAAGTACAATCACAACAAGACCTACCAACGCATATAGAATAGTTTCACGTGCTTGGGTGACTTTTCCAGAATCTCCGCTACTTTTTACAATCCTAAATGCGGCAAAAATCATCATAATAACAGCAATAGCCCCAGCGAGCCAGGCAATTAGATTCGCTATTGTCATTATTATTCCACCATTACCATTCGTGCCTAGAACTGGATCGCCTCCGTATTGTTCACACGCCTGATTGGCTGCTTTCTGTTCAGCGGTTAAACCATCACAGACGCTAGCGGTAGGATCGTATGAGCTGGCAGCAAATACTGCAACTGGTTGCAGTACAAAAGTAAAATTAACTAGTGCGATTAACCCAGCAAACAAAAACTTAAGACGCATCTCTTAGACCTTTCCTATCACAAAAGCAACTATCGCTGTTGCGCTTAGTGAAATAATCAGACCCACGATTGAGTATGTAATGGTTTTTCGAGCAGTTACGATTTTTTGCGGATCACCAATTGATATAACATAACGAAAACCGGCAATTACAATCATCAAAAAACTCAATGCTGCAATTATGCCAAATGAATATTCTAAAATGTTTAAGAAATTATCTTGAGTAGGTACCGGTGTTTTTGGTATGCCAGAAGGATCTCCCCCTAATACACCTGTTGCGATATAAGTAAATATATTCATTTTGTTACTATTTCGTTATTACGCTCGCAAAAAATCTTACAATCTGTGAAGCAAGCAAAGCAATCACTAAGCCTACTAAAGCATTAACTATGGTTTTTCGCGCAGACACTATCTTACCAGGCTCACCCTGTGATAATACAAACAGAACACCGCCATATACAACAAAAACAACTGCTGCGATTGCGGCTACTCTTGTTAAAATATCAACGATTGCTAGTGCAATAAGTAAGATAACCTTTTTTGGATCCACGTTAGTATTGTCAATACCACACCCATTACCATCTGCACGCTCGGTGACTGTTAAGTATTCATACCACGTTGGGATGCCTAAGAACGATACACTATTTGTACAGGGTGTTGATGAAGTCGTATTAGCAGTTGGAGCAGGGCTCTGGGCAAAAGTTATAGCACTTCCAAAAATAAAAATTGCGCTAATTTGTACTAACAGTATGGCTATCAATTTCTTCATCTAGAATGCCCCTCCGGGTATAAGCCACTGCATAAACGCCCATAAAAAGATGAACGCACCAAGTCCAATAAGTACATTGTATATTTTTTGTTTAGCAGCCTGAATTGCCTGCGGGTTGTCTCGTGCCGCCGAGTACTGGATACCTGCGAAAATTATCATAATCACAGCACCAACACCAATAACTGCAGAAAAAAGATTAATAAACGTTTTCAACCAACTACTAACCGCACTCATTCCACTCGTATTTTCTGGGTAAAACGTGGATGGTGAAGGGTTATTTGTTGTTGTTTGACTGCCGGCAGTTGTTGGATGTTGTGCAAATTGGTCGTAGCCAGTAGCAACACTAGCAGCAAGTGCTGGTGTTGCGTTTAGGACAAGTAAGGTAAATACAATCGCAAAGGCATGTGCCGTTTTTTTAATCACAAATTTCAATAACATATACGTATTTATTATGTTGATTTAACTTACTCAATAATACAGTAATTTGGTCAATGTTCCTAAATCATATAAATAGGTTTAATAAAACCTCTAATGATGGTACATTATTATAGAAGTTACTAATCATAAGCCTTATATGTCTAAAGCACTAAAACAAACAATAACCACCACTTTGTTATTTGTTTTTTTTGCTAGTTTTCTTACTGTAAGTCTTGTAAGTATAATACCAAAAAAAGCCCATGCTGCATCAGTAATAACTGATACTATTGCCAATCAAGCATATTCATACCAAGCATATGTATTGCTAACTAGAAACGGCGATGATTTTGGTTGCGGAAGATGGTTTGAACAAGCAAAGGACATAGGTCCAGATGACGCACGAAACTTACATTGGTTTGTGGGAAAAGCAGGTTACACAACTCGAGGTGGTGAAGTTATTTATCCTGGTGGTGGCACTGGTGATTGTAATGGCGGTACGACCGGATGGTTAGCTAAAGCACTGCAGATATGGGGATATCAAGATGGTAACTATACTCAATTCTTAAAAGATATTGGCTATAAGCCGCAGGCTGATGGCGGATTTGGTGATAACCAAACCGACTTAATGCAGTCAATACGAAACACTATTCGAGATAAGTACTATAACGGTAACTTTAGTAACATTAATTTAACGAATGCTCAAAAGTATTCTATTTATTATTCGAACTTTATGACCGGTTGTGAACTTGATACAGCCCTTGGTCCAAACCCAACGCCAGATAATAAGCTCGGCGACAACGTATACGCTATAAAAGTGGTTGATTCGTCAGGTAAGGTTACAACTACCTATGTTCGTATGGTACAGGGTAAACAACATAATGTGACAACCGGATACAATGTTGGGGCACCTGGAGATTTCGAAGCAAACTGTCAATGGCTTGCCGAACAGCTCAATAGCGATACTATTGCAAATGCCTACGCGACGTACATCAAAGCTAACCCCGGTGATACAAAAGCACCAACGGGTGGGGCTGACGGAAATGTATTAAATAGTTCAATAGACACAGGAAGTGGCAACGGTAATAGTAGTTCTTGCTACACTATCTCTAACCCACTCACATGGATTTTATGTCCAGTTGTAGACTTAGCCGATGGGCTATATGGATGGCTCACAAGCCAAATTAAGAGTCTTTTAAGTATCGATAAAAATGCATATCAAGATCCATCCCTAGAACAGTCGTGGGCAATTTTTCGTAATGTTGCATCAACACTCCTTGTACTTGTCGCTTTGGCTATGATTGCGGGACAGGTATTTAACTTCGAGTTTATGAGTGCATATACCGTAAAAAAGGTATTGCCGCGTCTTGTGATAGCCGCAATACTAATACAGTTATCTTGGTTTATCTTTACGACGATGATTACCATCGTTAACGACATTGGATTAGCCGTTTATTCTATGCTGCTGGCGCCTTTTAACCTTAATGGTGCGGGTAGTGATGTAGTCGATTTACTTGGAAATGCAAGCAAATCTGGGAATCTTTTTTCGGGTTCACTAGTATTGGTGGGAGCGCTCGGAGCAGGTGCTGCTGGATTTGTAGCAATTGGTGGGCTTGCAGGAATAGTAGGACTGGCGGTTGTAGGTATTTTTGGCATCATGGCTGCAATTGCAACTCTCATATTGAGAAAAATATTGATAATACTCCTTCTAGCACTCGCGCCCCTCGCACTTGTGGCGTGGATCCTGCCCGGAACACAAAAATGGTGGGACGCTTGGTGGAAATTATTCAGTAGGCTACTTATAATGTTCCCTCTTATCATGGCGCTTCTTGCTGCCGGTAGAATTGCAGCAACCATCCTTTCGAGAAATGACTCTGGTGGTGCAGTTCAGCCGTTTGTTGTTATTATTGCTTATTTTATGCCTCTCTTCTTGATTCCAGCTACCTTTAAATTTGCAGGAGGAATCTTTGCAAGCACGTCGGCGCGTATTAACGGTCTCGGTAAGCAGTGGGGTAGGCAGAGTGGAAATCTTGCTAAAGGTAAAACTATTGAAAGTGTTGGCCGCTTAGCACGTAATAGGAATAATAGATTCACCAGAGGACTTAATTACGCTTCTCATGGAGCAGTCACATCCAGGCAAAGATCAAGAGCCGCAGAAACAAGTCGTGCAGCCATTCATGAACGTGAAAAAAACTTTCAGTCACTTGTTGAGGCTAGAACAGCAGGCATGGATCGTGGTCGTAAGCACGCCGAATTACTCGATATTATTAACAACGGTAGCGAAGATATGGCAGAGGGAGCAGCTAGAATTTTAGCCGCGGAGCGTGGCTGGAATCAGATGGATAATTTAAATGCTAGGGGGCTCCATAGGGTTAGGGAGATTGCTGCTAATGATCCAACAGGTTTTGGTAGCTCATTATGGTCTTCCAGAAGAGATATTGCAGATGGTCCTGCGGATAGAATAAGTACGATGAGTGCAAATGATGCCGCAGGCCAACATAGTTCATTCTTTACCGCTGGTAACGTTAATCAGCTTGACCCAAGAACTGCGGCTGATTTAACTAGAAACCAAACTCTTATGTCCGCACTTAATGCTGACACTCAAGAGCTGATATATCAACGTGCTGGGATACCCAACCCGATAACTGGCGGTGGGGGTAATCCTGCCAGAGGTGGAGCTCCTGCCCCTGCCGCTGGTGGTGGGGGTAATCCTGCTGGTGGAAACCCTGCTGCCGGTGGAGGTAATAGAGGTCAAGCTGGTGGAAACACTCCGCCACGAGTCATAAATTTAACACAGGGTACAACTGGCGCTGGGACTACCGGTGCAGCTACAATGTTACACACAGCAAGTAATGTTCAAACTCAAATTAATAATGCCGGGGGCATGAGTTCTCTTAGCTCAGAAGAGGTTATTGATATCTATAATCATGCCGATCGAAACTGGAGAAATGATACTGAAGGTACTCAAATTGGAATGGATGCACTCGATGAACTCAGAAACCGTGGCGTCTTTCCACCCCAAAACAATAACCAAGCTGGACCTTAATTTAACAATCCATTATGGCAGTATATAAAGTAATTCAAGACATTGAGGCAGAAGATAAGCTTTTAGGGCCATTAACCCTCAAACAGTTTATCTTTGCGGTTATTTCTGCAGGTTTTGTGTTTGTAGCTTTTGTTGCTGTTTCAAAACTCGGCAACATCTTAGTGGCTATACCATTCATTCCATTTATAGTGGTACCTGCAATATTAGCTGCGCCTCTTGGGCGTGACCAACCAACTGATGTGTGGTTAGCCGCACAGATACGGTTTTTCACTAAACCTCGCAAGCGAATATGGGACCAGTCAGGTATTAAAAATCTGGTTACAATTACCGTTCCAAAAAGAATCGAAAAGATTTATACCGACGGCTTAAGTCAACAAGAGGTTAAAAGTCGTTTGCAAGCTCTTGCAGAAACCATCGATAGCCGTGGGTGGGCGGTAAAAAACGTCGCGGTTAACATGTATGCCACACCTGCCTATGCAATAGCTTCAGATCGCCTCGTAGACCCTTCAAGCTTGCCACAAACTGTACCAAGTACAGATATTAGTGCCGCTGACGATATTATGGATGAAGTAAACAACCCCACCGCACAACACTTCGATCAAATGGTTCAACAAGCCAGTGCCGCTCAAAAAGAAGCGGCAATCAATCGTATGAGATCTGCTGCAAGCGGCCAATCACAACCAACTACACAAACAGTAGATCCATGGTTTATGCATCAACCCGACCCCTCTGTTGCACAGCCAGAGCCTGATAGTGCTATGTTTAGCCCATTAACGGTTGCGCCAGTTACTAATACACAACAGTCAGACGATGGCTTTTTACAGCCAAAACCAGAGCCAGTATCAAGTGAAGAAGAAGCTGAGCTACTCGAACATATTAAAGCAGAAAAACAGCAAGAGCATCAAGGGTGGGCTCATCACAAAACAATCAAAACGCCCGAAGAAGTAGCCGCAGAACAAGCAGCTCAAAAGCAAAAAGAAGCTGAAGAAAAAGCAAAACAAGCACAAGCGGTGACACCCCATAAAAACCCTGGTATAGTAGAACTTGCAAATACTAACGATCTTAGTGTGGCAAGCGTAGCGCAACTTGCGAAACGAAACAGCCAAAATAACGACGGAGAAGTTGTTATTAAACTGCACTAGGGTGGGGCAGTGCGTACGTTGTGCGCATCGCTATGCGCATTATGAATCCAGATACACAAGGTACAATTCCAAACCAATATCCCGGGCCGGGTACGCAACCAGGTGGATATGCAATGCCTCAAAATTCAGCACTTCCACCACAAACACAGGTTCCTGTCACACCGGTTAAATCTAACCCAAATAGCACTCAAAACACCTTACTTATTAACGAAATCCGTGATGGTGTCGTCATTATGAGTGATGGTTCATATCGTTCTGTTGTAATGCTTAAAAGTATTAACTTTGATCTTATGAGCCCGCAAGAGCGTGAAGCGGTTGAATATTCATATCAAGGATTTTTAAACTCATTGTATTTTCCGGTCCAAATATTCGTGCGCTCGCAAAAGGTAGATCTCGGACCTTATATTGAGAAGCTCGATAAAATCCGTGGCGAACACGACAATATGCTCCTCGCAATGCTGATGGATGATTACATCAATTTTATGGATAACCTTGCAGCCCAAACGAACATTATGGATAAGAAGTTCTATGTTGTTATTCCATTCTTCCCAAATGTCGATACACAAAAAGCCGTGCAGGCCAGCAAAAGCTTATTTTCTGGATTATTTGGTCAAAAAGAGCAAGCTATCACTATTAACGAAGGTGACTTAGAGGCGGCAAAGACAGAACTCCGCAACCGAGTACAAGCTGTTCTTAATGGTCTTATGCAATGCGGTGTGCAGGGTCTACCACTAGATACACAAGAACTTATCGAACTCTACTATGATGCATACAACCCAGATACCGCCACACGCCAACAGCTCAAGAATTTCAACGATCTGACAGCTCCTGTAGTTACTAAAGGCGAAGGCCAGGCGTATCAACCTAACTTAGACCGGGAGATGAACTAGATGGGTGTATTTGGGGGCGGAAAGCCAAAGATTGACCCTGTACTCATGGCAGAGCAGCAACGTGCTTTAGAGCAGCAAGAAGTACAAGCTGCATTTCAAAAGGGTGTGACTGCACTTAGAGATTTTATTGCTCCGAGTTCTATTGAGTTTCAGAGTAACTTCTTTCAAATCGGTACTCGATATGCCCGCACCTACTACGTGTATGGTTATCCACGCCAGATTTACACTGGCTGGTTAAGCGGTATGGTTAATATCGACGAAGTTATGGATATGGCAATCTATGTTTATCCTGTCGAAAGCCAAGTGGTGCTCGAAAATCTACGTAAAAAAGTGGGGCAGCTAGAGGCTGGTTTACAAATTGATGCCGAAAAGGGAAAAGTGCGCGACCCAGGTAAGCAAGCAGCCATTATGGACGCCGAGGAAATGCGCGATAAACTCCAAGTTGGCGAAGAGCGTTTCTTTAGGTTTGGGCTTTACTTTACGATATACGCCAGCTCGCTCGATGAACTTGAGTTTGTCAGCCACAAAATAGAATCGATGCTCGGCCAACAGCTTGTTTATTCAAAACCTGCTAGTGCTCAGCAAGAACAAGGACTTAATAGCGTCTTGCCACAGTTTATGGATCAATTACAAATTCGCCGCAATATGAACACGGGTGCAATTAGTACCAGTTTTCCGTTTACAAGTGCCGATTTAACTGATGATCACGGTATTTTGTACGGTGTTAATATGCATAATAGTGGCCTTGTTATCTTTGATCGCTTTAGTCTTGAAAACGGTAACAGTGTTGTCTTTGCAAAGTCTGGCGCTGGTAAGAGTTTTGCCGTAAAACTCGAGATTTTACGAAGCCTCATGATGGGTACCGAAGTCTTCGTGCTCGACCCAGAAAACGAATACCAGCGAATGGCAGAAGCGGTCGGTGGCGCCTACGTTAAGTTGTCTCTCGGTTCACCAACACGCATTAATCCGTTTGATTTACCGCGCGTTGTCGATACAGAAGAAGCTGATAACGCACTCCGTAGTAACCTTATTACTCTACACGGCTTGTTACGCCTTATGATGGGTGGAGCACAGGCACAGCTCCTTGGTACAGCCAGCCAAATGGCACCGGCACTCAGCCCAGTAGAAGAAGCTGATTTAGATGCAGCTTTAATTGAAACCTATGCTAAAGCTGGCATTACGAACGACCCGCTTACACACACTGGCACTCCGCCAACTATCGGCGATTTATACGATACCTTACTCCATATGGGTGGCACCGGACCTCAGCTTGCCCAACGCCTACGTAAATACACCACGGGTACCTTTGCGGGCATCTTTAGCCAGCAAAGTAACACTGATATTAATAATCCGTTTGCCGTCTTTAATATCCGTGACCTCGAGGATGAATTGCGTCCAGTCGCTATGTATATTGTCCTTAACTTTATCTGGAATAAAACCAAAGCCGATCAAAAACGTCGCATTCTAGTAATTGACGAGGCCTGGCAGTTTATGAAGTACGAAGATAGCGCCAGCTTTATCTTTAGCCTCGCAAAACGTGCTCGTAAGTATAATCTCGGTATCACCACCATTAGTCAGGATGTCGAAGACTTTATTGGGTCGCGTATGGGTCGTGCTATCGTGGCGAATGCCTCGATGCAACTCCTGCTTAAACAAAGCCCAACCGCGGTAGATATGCTTGCAGACGTCTTTAAGCTTACGAGCGAGGAAAAGAAGCGCCTTAGTCAATTCCCAGTCGGACAGGGCTTATTCTTTGCCGGCCAAAGCCATGTGCACATTCAAATTATGCCAAGCCCAACAGAGACAAACCTTATTACAACCAACCCAGAACAAGTCAAAGCAATCGAACAACAGGGCCAAATACCACTTACCGGTAATACAGCTGGCGAAATCAACGGCTTCTGATATAAAACGCTATTGCTTTTTTAGCAATTTTTTGCTATAATATGTCCATAGTTAAATTAGGATGTATTAAATGCGTCGTGATCATGAACCTATAAATAACAACAGTCGTAACAGATTAAAAATTTCTATTGCAACCGCTTTATTAGGAGTATTAGCTCTATCCGGTTGTGCTAGTGATAATAATGATTCAGCTCCAAAACCAACAATTACAACCTCTGTAGATTCTAGCCCTAGCCCGAGTCCAAGTGACAGTATTACAGAAGTATCACCATCGCAAACTCCAAGTCCTACAGAATCAAAAATACAAATTACTGGTAGTTATACAGAAGCTAAGCAATACCTGCTAGCTATGACACCAGATTTAAAGAACTCTGAGATATGGGACTCATTAGATAGTGGTTCAGCGGAATTTTTTACTAAAAATAATATTTCACTACCATTATTGGTAGACACTGCTAATTTCACAGCAGAACTGTCTGAATACATAAAATCCAACCCTGACACAACTCAAGATGTTAGTCTACGAGATATTGATTACCAAACATATCATTCAATTGCGGTGATTCTTAATAAAGCTGCGACAAATCCGACTATTACCAGTAAACTCTCATCTCAAGAAAATACCTTAAATACTCAGGTTGCTAGTTTAGCAAATAAAGATATGGCTAATGTTTATTTTGCCTGGAAAGTTGCATCACCAAACCTGTACGATGCAGCATTACCTAAACAAAATTCGATCACCAGTCAAGAGATATTGTCGACATATCCTGTTGAAAAAGGTGCAGTTGCGCCAGAATTTACACGCATATTAAGAACATTTGCTGCATATTCTATGAGTCGAAGTGGTTTATTGAACGACTTTTCTATCGACACGTATCTATCACCAAACTCTTAGGCTATTTTAAGTTAAATATTACCTGATCAAGCGTTAGCATAACATTGTTAAAAATGTTAAAATAACTGCACACACAACAGTGGTGCAGTATGTATAGTGACACCGACGAAGAAATAGAAAAAACTGAAATTGCTCAAAATGATGACGCAACCGATTCTGATACAAAAAATCCAGAGGATGTTAAATCGATTGAGGATGAATTTAGTAAAAATAATAGCGGTCTTCAGGGCGATAGTTTTTACAAGCCTGGAGGGTCAAGCTCTCCAATCTCTTCAGCTAATTTAAGAGCTAATGGTGTATTTAAAAAAGCTGCTGTTTACTTGGCTGGACCATTTGCAATTATTTTAGTCATTATTATCTTATTAATACTTATGGGTATTTATAAAGTACCTAACTATGCCGCTAACATTGCTGCGTATAGGCTTGCGCGTACCGCAATGACCTACTCAAAAACATCAGCCAATATAGATGCTCAACGTGTATCGATTGATGTTAACGCACAAAAAGATCCATCGTTTGTAAAGTCATTTAGTGATAAATATGGCGGGTTAAAAAACGGGATGCTTGAAAAAATGGGTGCTGTATCTCCATCTGCTAAATATGCCAGCATGAAAGCGCAGGGTACTATTAATTACAATATAAAGCAGGTTAAAAATCCGGTTTTTGGTACGAAGTATGTTATCACAGACGTGATTATTAATGGTGAAAAAATTCCAGTAAACAACACGTCACGTTTTAATGTTTTTAATTACAAAGGACAGCAAGAGTTTGCAGCTAAAATCGAAGCAAATGTAAATAAAGCCCTACAGGGAAGCACCACTATAGTAAGAGGTTCGGATGTTTCAAAAAAATTACGCGCAGATTTAGGTATAAAACTATGGAAGTGGCAAGACAAGGGAGCAGAATACAAAAATAAAACTAATGCAGAAGCCCTAAGGCTACAACAGCAAGAAGATACAAAAAACCTTTCACCACAAAAACCCACAACCACTCCAAAAACAACTCAACTTGCAGAGGCCAGCCAGCAAGTTGAAGAAGCGGTTGCAGCATGCGATACAAACCCACAATGTGTTGATGAGTCATTAAAATCAAACAAATTACCAGATAAGGTTTCAAAGTCAATTACCTCGGCTACGACTGATGGATTTTTAAGTACTGTTGCGAAGTATGGTTCTGTTGCCTATGCGATTGCTACGCCATTGTGTATGGTTTATGACGGATCCGTTGTGAATATGGGTAGTGAAATCAATAATCAACAAGATTCAAGTATTAAAGCTGCGTATTCGTTATTTTCGGCATCAGACCAACAGAAATCTGGTAATACAAGTGTAGAAGCAGTGAATGCATTGAATCATAAACTCGGCAATGATTCGGGTACTATTGTAGATCAATATGCAAGTGGACAAACACCAGATACCTCGATTGAAAAAAGCCCACAAAGTGATATCACGGGTGAGTATAATTTGCTTAATTCTGCTTTTGGAAGCAATCCCGTTGTTGAGACGGTTTCAAGTGGGCTTGATGGCGTCTGCCCTGTATTAACTAGTCCACAGGCTGCGGTTGCTGGTGTTCTAATAAGTTTATTGATAAAAGCTGTTCTTGCACCTGAAACAGCTGGTGGGGGCACAGTAGCTGTTGCTGCAGGTGAAGAAGCATTAAAGAAGGTTGCCGTTGGAGCGATTGAAACAACGATTAAAGATTCTTTCGTAAAAGGGTTTTTACGAGGTCTTGTATTCAAAGAAGGGAAGGCGGTTATTAACACTACTTATAAATCTAAATTTGGTGGTTTTATGGGTAAGTTTGCTGGTAATTTTACATCCATAGAGCTTACAACTTTACTTGCAAGACTATATGTAATCCATTCAGCTGGCACTGTTAATGATTGTGGTCGCTCGGTTGGTTCAAGTGCAGTTAATTGCGCGGATCAGGGTGCGGACCAGCTAAACAATACATTAAACCAGCAGATGTTTTATGCTGCACCAATGACAAACAAAGATACTGTCAGTTCAGACAAACAAGCAGTAGCCCTTATGGATAAAACAACAGCTCAAGATTCGGTTTACAACAAATACTTTGCCGCTACAAAGCCTGGTTCATTAATGAATAAAATGTCATTTAAGTTTGCACATGTCAGTAAAGCTCCACTCAGTAGACTTATATCGTCTATAAACCCTATTTCACTAATCGAGAATATGGGATTGCTTTCTCAAAAAACATACGCGGCGGACGGTAGTTTAAATGGACATTATGGTCTAGTTCAGTGGGGGTGGACACCAGAAGAAGAAGAGTTAATTAATACTGATAGTAGTTATCAGATGTTTGAAAATAGCCTTATTTTACAAAATAGTGGTAAATCACAAGAAATCTCAGATACGTATAACGAGTGTTTTACCGGCAAGATGGGTGACTTACTTTCAAGCGGAAAAATTAAAAGAACATCAACGGGTGATATCGTAGCTGATGATGGTCTATGTTCTCCTAAGAATCTTGGGCCATCAAATAAGCAGTATGGTGACTTAGTATTTCGCTGGCGCCTTGAGCAAAGATATCTAAACACAATTAAGCATGATGAAGGTATACAAAACCCAACACCAGATGATGTAGTAGGGACAAACCAATGCACAAATTCTAATTCTTCAAACAAGACATATGTCCAAATTGGCGATTCTTTATCAGTTGGTATGCAGTCTGCGAATATAGCTAAAACACTGAGTTCTGCGGGCTGGACTCCAACAATATATGCTCAAACAGGTGCGCCGATAAGCTGGGGTATACAGCAGATAACATCTCATAAAGATGTTATTAGCAAAGCTGGTGTAATAGTTATTGAACTAGGTACAAACGATGGTAATGCGAGTGATTTCGCAAGTAGACTCAACAATCTATATACATCATTAAGAAATATAAACCCTAATGCAAAAATATATTGGGTTAACTATGTTAGTAGTACTCATGCGAGCGATTTCCAATCTATGTCAGCGAAACTCGCCACTTTTGCGGCTGCAAATAACATAAATGTTATCAATTGGGCGAGTATTGGTGCGCCATTAGTGCAACAAGACACTGCCTATGGCGTCCATCCCTATAAAGATTATGACAAATTAGCAGCTTTTGTGTCGCAAGCTATACAGGCTTCACCGGGTTGCTCAACAACCTCAAGCACGGGATGGGTGTGGCCAATTAAAAAAGAGAGTTTAGATAAATGGAGCTCTTTAAAAAATAACGAATCTGTCGGATCAGGGTTAAATCAATGTTGGTTGCATGCTCACACAAAAAATGATGGTACTTTTGGGTATCATGCGGCTATTGATATTGATGTAACTAATAAACCTGTCTACGCGGCTAAAAATGGTACTGTAATTACCAAAGCAAGTGATGGTTATAATACGCTAATTATTGATGTTGGCGATGGGCTATATGCAACATATGAACATATGGGTACTATTAGTGTATCTGTGGGTGATAAAGTTACCGCTGGTCAACAAATAGGTATCTCTGGGGATGTTGGTTCCGCTGGCGCACCACACTTACATTTTGGTATCAGCACAAGTAAAGATCGTTTCGGAACCTATGCCGACCCATGGGCAACAGTAAACCCTCTCGACTACCTACCGAACGATTATAGTCCCGCTTTATTAAAAGATGATGATACCGGCTCTTGTTTGACGAAAGATATTATCAATCGTACTGATTTCGGTTTTGCAATATATAAAATTAAAGGTGTTGACAGTAGGTATAAGTAATGGAATTAAACCTTGAAGTGAAGAAATTAATACCCTTCGTACTTATAGCTACGTTATTCTTTGGGTTACTTACTGGGCTTTATATCTTATTCGGCTACTCATATATTGTTATACGGGGTGATTCAAATACGCTATTTATTAACAATGTTACATATACAATACCGTCGGATGGTAGGGTTAAAATTAGACCAGGTAGTTACGATATACGCGTAAGTAATGCCGAGAAAGAATTTAAAAAAAGAGTTTCCTTTTTACCGCTTTCATCAATAGACGCTACACCAAATAAAATGGTTAATTATGGTGATGTGATTAATTCAGAATTGCGGTCAGCTACTTACGTTTACTCGTCAACTAAACTTATTGATTCACATTGGCTCGTTGGGTGTGGATCTAATGGTGAGGATAGTATTTTAGCTACAATGTATTACGAATCTGGATTTTGGTTACCAATTTCAGTTGTGAGTAGTGACGATATAAATACGGTAAATAATCTTAGTAATATTGTTCCTACCAATGTGTTTAATAGTATTAAGGGTTGTAAATGAGTAGATTAAAAGTCACTGTATCCAGCCTTCTAAGTTTGGTGATGATTTTTATGTCAACCGGTATTAGCCATGCATTAACCGAATCTGACTTAAAAGACATACTTAATAAAAATCCTTATTATTCAGAGCTTCAAACGTGTGATGTATCATCTGCGGCATTATCACCACAAACAAACAATTCATCTTCTGGTAGTAATTCAGCCGAAGATATAGCACTCAACAAACCAAATGCTGCATCAATTTTTGCTTTTTTCATCAGCAAAGGCCTAACACCAGAACAGGCAGCTGGTTTCCTTGGAAACATACAAAGTGAATCAGCTTCAACATTCGATCCAAGAATTGTTGAAGGTATGACTTATAGTGACAGTATTGTTTCAGGTAAGGGTTATGGTCTATCTCAATGGACTACATCTGGCAGACAACAAGGATTACAAAAATTTGCAGATAACCGAAATAAATCCGTCTCTGACCTAAATATTCAGCTTGAGTATATATGGGCTGAGATAACTGGTAATGGTCAATATGGTATTCTCGATGAACTAAAGACAGCAACAACCGTTGCAAGCGCTACAGATATTGTTTTAAATAAGTACGAACAACCTGCAGAAAGAATTCGTAATCTTGTCGTTAGAACTCGTTATGCAGAAGCAGCTTTTATTAAGTTTGGTAATTCTATTGGAAGTGTTTCGGTGAATGGGAGCTGCCTATCTGGTGATGGAACGAGTGTTGTTAATTGTCAAAGTGCAACAGGTAATGCAAAGCTTGTCTGTGCTGCGGAGCAAAATTTAGGCACTATGTATTGTTATACAGATAACCATAATGGTCATTTAGGAAATTGTGGACATGGTGTAAAAAACTGGTTAGCGGACGTGCAAAAGTATGGAAAGGATAGTAAGTACTACGCCACTGAATGTAGTGGTTTTGTTGATATAGCATTTTACTTAGCGTATGGAGTTGATTTTAGTGATTACTGTTCCAGTTCTTATCCTAATGATACTAAAAATTTCAAGCGTATTAACTTAACCGACATTCAACCAGGTGATCTAGTTATAGAGCATATTAATCAGGGTTGTGGTACAGATAACCACGTAGCGATTGTTAAATCATATAATAAAAGTACTAACAAACTTGTCACACTTGAATCTACTGCAGGAAGAAATGATAAAGGTGAAGCTGGTATAAGTGGTGTATTAAGCTATCGTGTCCTTGGTAAAGATTTTGATGGTGCGGTGCGATATATAGGATCAGGCTTAAATTAAATGGAAAGTTTATTAAATTTCTTCACATTACAAAAAGTGCTTCGGATAGCATATTTATTACTATTAATTGTGGCTTTTATAATGATAGTTAGTGGTATTAACTCAAAGCTGCAGGTAAGTACAAGTTACGAACCGACCCTAAGCCCACATTTAAACCTTTCCAACACTGAGGCAATTTCATCTTCACTTAGTGGTAGGGATTATCTTGCATTTCAAGATAGGTTACGTGATTTTGTAACAAGGAATAACCAAAGCCCTGTAAGTAATGTAGAGATTAAAAATGTGGTGGTTCCCGTCAGGGAGGGTTCTGTAACAACAGTTACGTTAAAAATACCTTCTATAAGTAAGAGTGATTTAGTCGTTTTAGTTGACTATGCAAATGGTCCAAATGGACTATTCAGTATCCCAAGTTCAAATTACTCAGTCCCTTTATATGGTCAGAGTTACAATAATTAACTAAGACTAATTAAATTGCTTGCTTGGGCGAATTCTTTTAGTACTACATCGGCATCAGTTGTTGTAATAACAGTTTGGTAATCTTGTAAATACCAGGTGAGTGCTTTACGACGGGCACCATCTAGCTCACTAAAGACATCGTCGAGTAGTATGAGAGGCTTTTGCCCTCGAACGTGCTCGAGTATTCGTAACTCTAATAACTTAAGGCTTAGAACGAGCGTACGTGTCTCACCGCGTGATGCGGTAATGTCTGCAGGCTGTTCACGAATAAATACTAAAATATCCTCACGATGCGGGCCATACGCTGTAAAACCCCGAAGTAAATCTTTATCAATATTTTGTTCTAATTTTTTTAGTAGTGATGTTTCATACGTTTCAAGCGGAATATCTGATTGGTATTGTAAAAATACGTTGGTTGGCTCGCCAGCTATCTCACTATAAATACCCGCAACTTGATTATTGAGTTCGTTAATGAGTTTTAATCGAGCGGTTACGATTTTGCCCGCCAACTCACTGAGTCGAATGTTCCAGGCAAATATCTGTGATTGTATTAAACGAGTATCTTGTTTTAGTAAACGATTTCGTTGTGCGAGTGCCCGCTTATAATGCGTTTTTATCGATGAAAATCCTGGTTCGGTTTCAGCTAAAATAGCATCAAAAAAATCACGCCGTAACTCCGGGGAACCAGTTAATAACCGCATGTGTTCTGGCTCAAATAAAACTACTGGTACGACATCCTGGAAATGTAGTCGTTTCTTGGGTGTCTCGTTTAGTTCATAGAGCTTTGTTACATTGTCTGCTTCTCTGGTGAGCTTAACGACTCGTGTACCGTTTGGTGTCGTACCATCAATCCGAGCCCAATCAAACTCTCGGCCAACAATATCACCATACCCAGCTCTATACGAAGATACACCACTTAATACTAAAAGTGATTCAAGTAAATTTGTTTTACCACTCGCATTGGGGCCTACCACAATATTAACAGTGGGTGACAACTCAACCGCAAAATCAGTATAAGACCGAAACTGCTGTAATCGCAGCGCAGTATAGACCGTAGGAATCATTACACTTATTGTAGCGTGTTAGCTTTTAAGTGGCATTACAAGATAGGTGTGATCTGGTGATTCTTTACTTGTAAGTACACAAGGTTCGAGTTTACCGTTAAAACTAAAGGTTACTTCTTTAGTACCAAGAGCGTTGAGTGCATCAAGCAAATAACGTGAATTTAAGGTTACTTCGCCACCACCGGTCACTTCAGCAGTTGCACTTGAGGTATTTTCACCTAATTGCGATGCGATTGAAGTAATACTAATCTGTTTACTCTCTTCGTCAACTTTAATTGTAATACTACCGGCACTCTCACGAGCAAACAAGCTTGAAACTTTAGTAATAGCTATAAATTCATCACGGCTCACCGTTGCGGTGGTGTTAAATTTAGCGGGTATTAATTTACGGTAATCAGGATAGGTTGCGTCTATTTGCCTCGTAACAAGCTCAATATCACCAGCCTTAAACAATACTTGCTGACTATCGGCATGTACCTCGAGTGTTTCTAGATTGTCGGGCAAAATACGAAGTAGTTCTTGTAGTGCTGAAGCTGGTACAAGTAATGAAATATCTTGGGCAGTCTTTATTAGTTTCTTCTCTGCTAAACGGTAACTATCGGTTGCAGCCGCAAACAAAGAACCGTCCTGTGTTTTTAAAAGTACTCCAGTAAGTACTGGTCGAGTCTCGTCACTTGATGCCGCAAACACAACTTGTTGTAAGCCTTTTTTTGCTTCTTTTACTGGTATCGTCCATTGCACCCCTTTAGAAATCTCAGGCACAACAGGGAACTCGTCAGCAACCACACCATTAATAGTTGAGCGGTATTGATCAGTACTGATATGTAGTTTATGGTCTTCAAGTTCAAGATCAAGTACACCGCTCGGTAAGCTAGTAATGTATTCTTGCATCAACCGAGCAGGAACAGTAATAGCACCTTCAGACTGAACTTTTGATCCAATCTTTTCAGTAATTGCTATCTCAAGATTTGTAGCAGAAAGGCTTAGGCGATTATCGCTAGTACGTAGTAGAACATTATTTAAAATAGGTAGTGAGTTCTTACTGGCCATTGCAACACGTGCAACGTTATTTAGTGCTTTGGCGAGATTTTCTTGTGTGACTTGCAGCTTCATATTACTGTCTCCATTACTTATTTATATATAAGGTAGTTATAGTAGTAGGGCCTGTGGAAGCGTGTGTATAACCCACTTTAACAGATAAAAATTGTAGAAAATTTGTGTGCAAAACGTTGTGTACGTTTTGTTCAAAATAAGTGTATAAACTTTTAACTGAAACAATACGAATCATCATGTGTGTATTGTGTGCAAAACTACCACTACTTATTCGCAGGTTATTACCAAGTTTGTTCGCAACTCGTCCACAGTACCAGAAAACAATCTGAAGTTTATGCATAGAGCCGCTCCTTAATTTCTTTAACATGTTCTTTTAATAAGGTGTCAAAATGTAACTCTTTTTCAATCTTCTCAACAGAATGAATAGCAGTTGTGTGATCTTTGCGCCCTAGTTCATGCGCAATTTTAGGGAAACTAAGATGCAACTCGCTTCTTAGTAGATACATCGCAACCTGACGAGGTACTACAATATCTTTATCTCGTTTTGCACTTAAAATTTCATCAACACTCAACTGAAAATGCTTAGCGGTCTTTTCGACAATTTGTCGTGCATTCATATGCTTTGGTCGGGAACGATGCGTACCAAATAAACCAGTTGCAATTGATAAATCTGGCTGAAGGCCACGCATTTCACAAAAGGCAAGTAGTTGGTTTAAGGCACCCTCAAGCTCGCGAATATTTGACTGAACCTGATTAGCAAGGTACTCAACAACCGTCTGGTCTAACACTACACCGTGTTGATTTGCTTTATTTTGCAGGATTGCACAACGAGTTTCAAAGTCAGGTGCACCGATATCAACAATCATCCCCCATTCAAACCGACTTCTTAATCGTTCTTCAAGTGTAGGGATTGATTTTGGTGGTTTATCACTACTAATAATAATTTGCTTATTTGCTTGGTGTAGTGCATTAAAGGTGTGGAAGAATTCTTCTTGAGTCTTTTCTTTACCTGCGATAAACTGCATATCATCAACAATAAGTACATCCGCACTACGATAGTGACCTGCAAAATCAGTAATTTTCTTATAACGGATTGCATCTAAAAACTCTTGCACAAACTGTTCACTCGTAGCGTATACAACATGGGCATCTTTATTATTTGCTAGTATGGCATTACCAACCGCTTGAATAAGATGAGTTTTACCAAGTCCGACCCCACCATACACAAATAATGGATTGTATTTTGTACCAGGACTTTGAGCGATTGCTTGGCAAGCAGCATAAGCGAGCTCATTACCAGAACCAACTATGAAAGTATCAAACGTATACCGTTCGTTCAGGCCCTGCCTATATGAATGGGTGACTGACGGTGCACCATTACCAATCATCTGGCGGGTTTCTTGTGATTCAAGTGGCTGCGATAAAATCACCACTTCGGTGTTATCAGTAGTTTGCTTAGTCGGTGCTACTCCAGAATGGATTTTAAATTCTACCTCTGTGTTAGCGACACCATTTTTTTCAAGTAACTCAACAATCATTGACTTATACTTTGATTCAAGTTGTTGTTTAGCAAAGATGTTTGGTACTCCAACTACGAGTAACTCCTCGTTACGTCGAAGCACACGGGTGTTCTTAAACCAGGTAATATAGCTACCACGAGAAACAGTAAGCTCAATCTCACCAAGAACTGTCTGCCAGAGCGTATCGTCCCCCATAACCGAAATAAGACCTCCCTTATACCTCTTTTGTTGTCGATATTTCGCGTAAAAGCGTTACTTAAACTATACAAGAGGTGGCGTAAGTTTTCCACAGGTTTTTTGAAATTTTAGCCGATTTGTATTAAAACATCCCTAAACGGGGGTGTATTTATACACAGCGGGAAATTGTATCTGTAAAGTAGTGGATAACCTGTGTGGATATGTGGACAAAAACCATATATTGGGTAATAAATTCAGTATTTTTTACAATCAATGATAAAACATATAAACCGCCCACGCTTGTAACTCACGACCTCTTATGTTAGACTATTCAGCTGAAGTTATGCCTAAACGAACCTATCAACCAAAGAAGCGCAGCCGCAGCCGAGAACATGGCTTTTTAAAGCGTATGTCTAGCCGTGCTGGCAAACTCGTATTAAAGCGTCGTCGCCAAAAAGGCCGCACACGTCTTTCTGCGTAAACTCCTAGTTTTCTATTACAATAAGTAGTATCAGCAAAAACTAAGGGTATTTTGTGTTAGCAAAAAAACATCGATTCCATGGCCACAGCAGCTTAAATTACACCTATCGCAGGGGCGAGACATCACGTAGCCCATACTGTGCGATTCGCTATACCAAAGGTAAGTTAGACGAATATCGTGTAGCGGTTGTAGTTAGCAAAAAAGTTGCTAAGGCTGCACCAAAACGAAACCGAATTAGGCGTCGTGTATACGAAGTCGTTCGATTACTTGCGCCTAAATATCTTGTCAACGAAGACGTTGTGATTACCATTTTTGATGACCGGTTTGTAAATTTACCATACGATGAACTAGTTAGTTCGATTGAACGCCAACTCGACCAGATTGCCGAGCACCGCCAAAAAAGTAGCTAATCAGTTCGACAGAGTACCGCCAACTGAGGTACACTAGTAGCTAAGTATGTTTCATTTTATCGGACAGGTCTTTAATGCGCTTATCGCGCGACCAATTTTTAATCTGTTAATTATTATTATTGCCTTGCTACCAGGTCATAACCTTGGCGTAGCGATTATTATCTTTACCTTTATTGTGCGTATGGCGATGTACCCACTGCTTAAAAAGCAGTTACATCACGCCACTGCAATGCGTAAATTACAGCCAGAGCTCAAACGAATTAAAAAAGAGGCGGCTGGTGATAGGCAAAAAGAAGCCGCGCTTATGCAAGAGCTCTATAAAGAAAAAGAAATTAATCCTTTTGGATCACTATGGATTATTTTAGTTCAATTACCGATACTTATTGGGCTTTACCAATCGATTTCTAAGCTGATTAAAACACCGGAAATTATTTTTACCTACTCATATTCGTGGGTGCAAAACTTACCGTATATGAAGTCTTTGGTAGGCAACGCTCACACCCTTAACGAAACACTCCTCGGTGCGGTAGATCTTACAAGGCATGCATTTGAAAAGACAGGTATTTACTGGCCGGCTATGATTTTAGTAGTAGCTAGTGTGATTGTGCAGTATTTCCAGAGCCGCCAACTGCTTATGCAAGATAAAAGTGCTCGAAGTTTGCGCCAAATTTTTAAAGATACCGCCTCTGGTAAAGAAGTAGATCAAGCAGAAGTACAAGCCGCAACAAGCCGTTTTACACTTATCTTTATTCCATTCATGCTCTTCATTGTCTCTGTAAGCTTACCAGCAGCCTTATCACTGTATTGGATGGTTGGTGGTCTTATCGCCCTCGCTCAACAAACCTACATCCTTAAAAAAGATGTAGAAGAAATGGAAGCAAGTGTCGATTCACTGCCTGTAGAAGCAGAAATTATTTCGAATCCTCAATCAAAACCAAAAAAGAAAGCCTCTAAAAAACGTAAAAACGTTAAGAAACGGAGGTAAATTATGGACGAGCAAATGGAATTATCAATTCAGTTTGCAAAGAAATATCTAGAAGACCTGCTATCGTTTTTTGGTCTTAATACAGAGGTCCACGTTACGAGTGAAGAGGATGTTATTGAGTTATCAGTACCTTCGACACACATGAATGGCTTTTTGATTGGACAACACGGCGATACTATTCGCTCTTTGCAATACATGGTTAGCACGGCACTTAAAAATAATGGCTACGAATATAGCCGCGTTAACGTAGATATTGCAGACTATAAAAAGGCACGTCAAGATCGTTTAGCAGAGCAAGTACTCGTATGGGTAGAAAAGGTCAAAGCAAGTGGCAAGCCAATGCCACTCAAACCAATGAACCCTGCCGATAGGCGAGTGGTACATAAGGTCGCGAGTGAGTATGGCCTTACTACTGAGTCAGAGGGTGAAGGACGCGACCGACATGTCGTACTAACACCCGTAAATGATACCGAAGTAACAGAAGACGAAGAATAGTTAGTCTGTGTAGTGATAGCTATTTAGTATAGCTTTCGCTTCTATTGAGTCTTTAGGGTTATATGTATGATTCATCGTTCCAAAAGCAACTCCGTAATCGGGGTTGTTTTTACTATTGAATACGAAATACAGCAAACACTCGTTGGTTTTACCAATCTTAATTGACGAATTTGAGCTTAAGCCAATATCAGTTGGTGATGTGCCCGTACCAATATGCGCCTCGACAACCCTAACACTAGCGATGCCAGTGCTGGTTGCGACCGTATCATAGGTAATAACAGTATCTGGGGTTGGATCACAATT
>CAZMHJ010000007.1:23050-34181 GCA_964566075.1 uncultured Candidatus Saccharibacteria bacterium
AAGTATCAACACACTTTTTTTGATAGCACCTACTTGATTAATCATAAGTAACCTCAGTTATTAGTCTGAGCATAGAAGTGGTTGCCTATAAAAGCAATACTTATCGGTGATGCTTTTTGTTCTTTTTCTTCTTGGTGGTTTTTTTGCTTTTTACTTTTGTATCTGTTGTAGCACTTGCAGTCTTGCTTTTTTTAGCCGATTTCTTAGGAGCTTCTGACTTTACTTCTTTTAGTAGAGCGTTAGCTTTTTGGTTAGTAGCTTTAGTACTTCGCTTACTGTAAAAATAGGCGACAATAAGTGCGCCGGCGGTCGCAAAAAAGATAACTGTTAACCATAATTTTGCAGAGTTATTGTTTGCTGTGGTCGTACCACTATTTGCAGGTGCGCCATCTACGGTTAAGTTACCGTTGTTTTCTTGGCGTAAAATACTTGCACTACCAGCAGCGGTATTTGCGGCGCTGTTGTCACTCTGTTGAAACTTAGATGCTGCGTCTTGAAATCGCGATGCGCTACTTGCGTTTGTAATATCAGAATTCGTGCTTGTAGACTGTGCTGCTTCTTGAGCAACAGCAGGTACGGTTGAAATGATTGCGCTACCCAGAAGTGCGGTCACACCAACAATCAGCCAGCGGAAAAACAAAAACACCTTACGCATAAACTTAGGGTAATTATGGAGCAATGCATCCAAAAATACTAGCTATTTTTTATTGCTTAATACTTGGTTATACACAGCTAGCGTTTGTTCTGCCATGCGTTGCCAGCTAAATGACTTAGCACGTTCACGTCCGCGGCGAATCAACTTATTTCTAAGCTCAGTGTTAACTAATACTTCATCAATACTGCGAGCAATGTCATGCACATCTAGCGGATTACAATACCAGGCGGCATCGTCGTAAATTTCAGGTAGGCAAGTGGCGTCGCTACTTACCACCGGTGCACGGTGCAACATTGCTTCAAGCCCCGGTAAGCCAAATCCTTCGCTTAGGCTCGGGAACACATATGCCTTACAACCCCTAAATAGCCACTTTAAGGTGCCTTCACTCACAAAGCCGGTAAAGATTACAGAATCATTAACACCAAGGCGCTTAGCCTCGTCTACGTAGCTGTCGTACACCGAGTCTTTTCGGCCACCAAGCACCAGCAGTAAATCCTCATGTGTTTTTTTAAGGATTGCAAAGGCTTCTAGTAGGCGACTGAGGTTTTTGTGTGGTTGTGGGCGTCCAACGTAAAACAAATACGGTTTGCTCTGCAACTCTTTTATTGGCTCTATCGGGTCGCTTATTTCATCGGCTGCTTCATAGGTAACTACAAACTTTTTTGGGTTTACTTTTGCATAGCTCACCACATCATTTTTTACAAATTCACTAGGGGTAATAATAAATTTACTTTTACGTGGTACGTACCAGTTAACAAAGCCATATACTCGTTGTTTTACCCAATATACTAAGGGGTTCTTAGCAGGGTTACGAAAGCGCAGGGTCGTAAGATCGTGCATTGTGGTAACTTTCTTGCCACGATACAAAATAGGTTGTTGCACCATGGTAAAGTGCACTAAATCAGGGTTCAGTTTTTTAAGCTGGCGTTTAAACGCAAATTGTTCGGCAAACGTGAATTCTTTATGCGGGCATTCTATCTTGGTAAAATTTTCGGCTGTTGGTTCCCACGTTTTAAAATCAGCAGGTTTTAATAACACCGCGTATTGGTTTACGTGGTCTATTTTTTGCAAATAATGTAGTAACCGTTCAACGTAACGGCCAGTACTGGTACTAATCTCTCTCGCGTCAATCGCGATTTTTGCCATTACTTAATTGTACCTCAACAGGGGTAAATAGCCTAGTCCGTTCGTTTCCGCGTAAATATAACTAAACCTAAAATTACAACCGCGCTAAATCCAAGCATTATTACCCAAAGACCCCAATTTTTAGATTTATAACCTGACTGCTGTGGGGTTGTACCTGGTGTTGAAACGCCAGCCACTTTTGTAATGTCTTGATTTGTGTTCAAGGGAATATTTTGGTTAGTTGGTGGCGCAACAGCAGGGGTTTGTTGAATGTTTACACTTGTTTGTTTTACGGTTTGATTAGTGGGGTTTGTAGAGGTTTCGACTTGCGGGGTAACAACGTTATTTTGTTGTGTGTTTGGTGGGATGTCGTTTAGCTTTTCGGGCGGTGTAGTTTCTGGTGGTGGGGTAATTGGTATTTCTGTGGTAACCGGCGGAGTAACATCAACTGGTGAGTCTTCAGGTGGTTGGTTATTTTGGTCTTGGGGATTGGACGTATCTTGTGGGTTATCTGTTGGCTGGGGAGGGTTTGTTTCATCAGTAGGTGGTGCTTCGGGTAGTGGAGTCGGTTCTGGAACGGGATCTGGTTCTGGCGGGGCTTGGTCGATAAAACTGTCACAGGCATCGTCAATCCCATCTTTATCAACATCTATTCCGCTTTGCGTCACCCCCACGCAAGATTGCTGACTGTCGACTACACCATTACCGTCAGTATCTTCGTTACTCGCCGCAACATAGATAATATCTGTAAGTGCAATATCTTCATCGGCCATATTCTTTCCCTCAATGTAAAGTGTGTGATACCCAACCGGTAGCGACTCTGGGATTGTTACTGTGTTTTCAAAATTTCCATTTTGATCTGTTGTAAATGTGCCGAGTTGTGTTGGGTCAGAATGAATACTGATATTAACGGATGAAAGCGGTTTAAATACAAAGGGTTGCGCAATTTGAATAGTCAGCAGTGCGCTCCGTAAGGCAACCTCAGTAGTAATATTTTGTGCATATTGTAAGTTTTTTAAAGTTCTATTTGCGTGGGGTGCATTCACGAGCAACGGAATGTCAGAATCGCCCAAAATTGAAAGTTTTGCGGTTGGGTTCCCGGCTGGCATCGCCGCTGTTAGACCATTTGTTGATTGGCTAATAGTATTTGCAAACAGCTGATGTCCGAGTGCGTTAGGGTGGTAGCTTTCTTTGGCAATCGGGCCTACACCATTTACCGGTCCGCCATTACCAATTGATAGCCCGTTAACTGCTACATCTGATGATTTTGTTTCACACAATCTATGATCGTTAAAAGAATGCTCTGTATCAACATAAAATACACCACTATCGTTGGCAGCAGACTTAATTACGTAGTTTAAGTACGACACAAGCTGGTTTCCAAATACAATCTCATCTTCGCTAAAATGCACATTTAATGCGCAGTTACCACCACTTTTTGCTATTTGTGGATACCCAACAATATATATTTTTGCATCAGGAGCTGCCTCTTTTTTAAGGCTTTGGTACATATCCCGCAATCGTGGATATTGATTGTTAATCAAATTTACAAGTTCTTTACGATCTTCGTATGTTGGATAACAATCGTTATACCCATATGACAACACACATTTTTTTAATATGTCCGAAAACCCAACATCATTCCCGCCCATAGATAAGGTGATGATTTTGGGCTTTAAATCACCAATAAATTTTATCTGGCCCCTATAACCAGGAAGAAAACTATTATTAATTTCATCGTCATAAATCTCAAGCTCTTTATTTTTAGCCTGTGGATTATTGTTGTTATATATTTTTCGATCACCAATGACCACGTCCTTAATTTTTGCTCCTGAACAGGCAACAGAACCAAACGTACCACCGTTTGTTAGTGAGTCGTGTAGCAAATATCCGTACGATAATGTTGACTGGTGGCAACGGTTATCGGCTGTATTTGTTTCAGGCCGATAAATACTTATACCTTCACCAGAACTAAACGAATCCCCAAGAGCTAAGTAGCTTGTTTTTGTAACTACTTGGTTATCTTGCGAAACGGCAAAAATACCGATTTTTCTGTTGCTGGGCGATACTCTGTCGTAAGTACCATATATTTCTAAAAGGGTGTTATTTATAAACTTTGGAGCATGCACAACACTATAAAAACTAGGCTTTAATAGTAAAATTTTTTGTAATATATCGGATGACTTACATCTGTTAACAAGTGTTGATTGTTGAGTGCAGTTACTAAGGTCATACACTAGTAGTCTTTTCGTGGGAGTCTGCGTGCTTAAACTAGCAAAGGTACCGTCATCGCTAATGGAGTTTAGCGCATAATAATCATTAAACGTATCTGCAAACGAATAGACATCGCCGCTTGCAATATTTATTCGTACAAAACCTATAGAACCTAAAGTGTCTGCAACGGCCCAACTATTATTTTCGGATAATTTAAACGAATTATAGTTAATCAATAATGCCGAACCATCAGGGTACTTAGTAAGCCTTGGCGAGGTGGGTAGGGTGTATGTAATTGATCCGTTAGCCTGTTTATTTGTAGTAATCCCGGCAAAGCTATCGTAAACAAAAACCCTGTAGCCACCACTCACACTTACAAGTTCAATTATCTTTTGATCATTAGTAAAAATAAGTTTACTAGAAGTACTCATTTGGCTTTTTACTGTACCGGCAATAGTTGCATTGCTAAAAAGCAAATATCCTCCACCATAATAACCAAGACCCATGTTATACATGCAGGCTGTAGTACTTTGTGTGAAGTTAATTTTTATTTGTTTATTCGTGCAATCTACAGAGTTGGTGCCAATAGAATCTAAAATACTAATATCTTGGGGTAGAGTGTATGTTTTTTCTTCGTTCATAGTAATAGTGCTACCAAACCAAGACGAATCTATTGCATAGCTTTTGGGCAAGACCATAAACAGAGCGGACAATAAGACGCTCGTTACCAGACTGTATTTGATTACCCTCATCAAACCCAGCTACCCCCGCATGTATACTTTAGTTATACTGCGGTTTTATGTATGGGTAAAGTAATTTTCAGTTTTTTACTGGGTAAAACTCAGCAAGAGAATCATTATAACAACTAATCAATGTGATGAAATTTGTCCCGGTTGGTATTTTGAAATATTGATTTCTCAAAATAGTCCTGGAAAGATCTGTTCCGTAATAGTAGCCCACACTACAAATTAAACCGCCCTTCGCATCAACTTCGTTTGACTCGCGTGAAAAATAATCACTGCTTGCTGAGAAACGTAGATTGCCGAGTAAAGAATTATCGACTAGAATACTGTTCTTAATTTTTGAGATAGTGTCATCGATATTATTTGCGGTTAGGTTTGCTGTGGCTTCATCCTCTTGGTTCTGATAATACAGTGCTAGACTAATCTGGCATCCTCGACGACCACGGCCACCTTCAGTACTGGCGTAACTACAAGACTTATCTTTGTTCATGCTCGTTGGCTGACCGACATCTTTCACGATGTTTGCATATAAGGTATCAAGCGACCTTTCTGCTTGGTCAAATTGTTGTTTTTGGTTGTAAATAATCAGCTTATTAACACCTATAAAACCTAAAATTCCAAATACTAGTACCGCAATTAAAATAACTTGCCAGTGTTTGTTCCAAAGTGCCGCGGGTCTACTCTTATTTTTAGCTGTGGGCTGCGCTTGCTTAACTGTTTTTTTTGTAACTGAGTGAACAGTGCTTTTTATGAATTTATACCTAAAATAAGAAAGAAAACTTAGCCCAAAGACAATAAGAACCACTCCAATTTGTGCATCTAGGTAGGGGTTTGAATCTCCAAATACATGCATTCCCATACCTTTATTAGGTCCACCAATTAATGCAAACCATAACAGTAGCAGTAACCCTGTTATCGCAATACCTAAAGAACCATAAACAAATAATTTATTTTTCTTTTCATGGTATCGATAAGTGAGTAGTGGGTATACATAGTAGATAGCCCAAAGGACAAGAATCACCAATAATACGAAAGGTAATAAAATAAGTGCTATTAAACTCCACCAACCCCCTAATAGAAATATGATAATGCAAGCTATTACGCCAACTACAGAAATCCAAGAAAGAGCTTTCTTAAAACCTGCTTCAGTTATCTTTTTTGAGCTTTGTTTTTTAGCCATAAGCTTATTGTATCAAAGGTAATAAGTTACGGACTGAGGATTTTGAGATATTGTTTTGCGGTTTTGGTAAGGCTAGAATCGTTTGAAATTAATGCCTCGCAACCAGAATCTATAGCGGTCGCAAGCTGAATGCTGTCTCCAAGCTTGATACTGTGCTTTCTTGCAAGATCACCCGCTTTTATTGCGGCATCATTGTCTAGCGGATAAAAATCCAAACCAGGGAAGTTTAATAGTTGTTTTACGGCATTGGCATCAGAATTGCTCGCCAAAAACTCTACGATAGTAGTCGTTGAGGTGTTAAATATAGCACCATCAGCCCTCAACTTAGTTAAAAACTGGGCATATTTAAGCCCAAACTCTGAGTCGCCTTCAAGGATATAAATAAGCACATTAGTGTCTAAGAAAACTTTCATTCCAGTTACCGCCAGTTATCGCGAATTGTGCGAACACGTTTGGTCGCATCAATTGTTTCGGGCTTCAAAACCCCTAATAAATCGCTATAGCTGGGCTCTTTTTTAAAAACAAATTCAGTATCAGTAACTCGCTCTAAAATTAGACCATCACCACTTTTAAGCGCAAGCTTTTTACGCACTGTAGCAGGGATGACAATTTGATTTTTGCTAGATATAGTTACTTTTGTCATAAGTAAAGCATATCAAAAAGTAAAGCAATAATCAATAGTAAAGCAAATGATGTATTGATTGTATTTTGTGAGGTGGCTGGAATTTGTCGCTACAGGCATGTTCTTTGTGCCTGAATAACTACGTCAAAATGACAGCGAGAAAACAAAAAGGTGTTAAGCCAGTGATTCTGTAGTATTTAAGAGCTGGTGAGTTCTTTTTGTAGCGTCACTTTTGACAAGTAGTTATATCAAGCATAGAGAACGCCGAGGCTCTTTTGCCTACTTTTGCAGCTGGCAGGTAAAAGTAGGTCGGTAAGCTTGTGTAGCAAGCGCGAAAATGTTTTATATTAGTCTGGGCTAGTTGCCAAAAATACCGTCGCTGGCATCAATAAGTAAGTCGTGAATCTTTTCGGCTTTAGCTTTTGGTAAACCGGGCAAGTATGCCTCGGCACGGCTTTGCTTATCTTGTACTCCATTGGTAACGTTTCCAAGTGCACTACCAGCGGTTTCTATACTTATGCGAGATGTACCAATAAATCGGTCACCTAAGGTGCGCTCTATATTCACGTTTTCGATACTGTCAAACGGCAAAGATACCTCTGTTTTATGGATAACTCCGGTTTGAATCTCTATGCCTTTTTCGTTTATCTCAAACTGAAAGTTGTTGTATATAAGCAATGTGCCAATGATGATTCCAAAGAAGTAGGCGATTAAAAAGAATATAAATATTTTTGGCATTAGTATCGCGCCAACAATAAACAACAAAAGTAAAATAGAAGTCTTTGCAATATTTGATATCAAAAAGAACACAATTGCGTCTGACCCAAGTGTTTGACGTTGATATATTTCAGGAGGGGTATTAGAACCGACTTGGCTATTTGCGCGAGCTTCCTCTGCATCAGCAACCGGAGCAGCCTGAGCTCTAAACGCTCCTGCATCTGGCCCATGCTGTGGAACCCCACAAAATGTACAAAAATTAGAATTACCCGGTATTAACTGACCACAATTACTGCAATATATCTGATTCATAGGTACAGTATACAAGAATTATAACTTCTTAAGACTATCAACCGGATTTGGTAAAACATTTGGATTAGCCACGCAGGTTTCGGGCTGCTTTTGCAAAATGTTTTTACCACGCTGCTTTACGCACGTTGTGTAAGAATTAATGTTTTGTTTTGTTTGCTCAAAATAGGCTACTTTTTGCCCCACAATAAAGACCGACCCTGCAATAAACCCAATTAATAGGATAGATATAAAGGCAATCCCAGCTTGAGCGTTTTCCTTGTACATATAACTACGGTATCATGAATCTAAAGGTATAAAAAGCAAAGGAACACTATGTCAGAGACACTCGGCTCATACAATGAATTTTTACTAACAAATGGTTTAGAGCATGGTCCGCAAGCACTCGAAGAGTATTCGTTTGCACTACACTCACTTCGTGTTCGTTTAGCTGAAGAACGCGGTATGACACTTGACGAACTACATTCAACACCGGGTATCGTGGTACATAACCAATCCTCTGCAGCCTAAGCGATTAGTAAAAAAGGCTCTTAACTCTAATTTTTAAGAGTTCAAAGAACGATTGAATGGATGCTTTCAGTATATTCTGGCCACCTAAGTGATGTGTATCACTAGACCATTCTGTTATCGTAAATGGCTTTACTGCAATCCTAGCTTTTTTTAATCGTACGTAAACCTCAGAATCAAAAGCCCATCCCGTCGTTTGTAGATTGCCAAAACCTATGTCTGCCGCCCCTTTAGTAAAACCTTTAAAACCACATTGCATATCGTGGAGATTCGAGAAAAACAAAATGCGAGTTGTGAGACTACTTGCATAAGAGAAGAATTTTCTAATAATACTGCCATGTTTTTCAGTTCTAGATCCGAAGAGAGCAAGATCTCCACCACTTTCATAGCTAGATAGTAGTTCTAAAAACATAGGTTTTATGTTTGTTACCGGTATTGCTAAATCCGCGTCGGTAAAAATTCTCACACTACCATTAGCGGCCATAAAACCTAGCGAAACATCCCGCCCCTTGCCAAGCTTGGAATTAGGCGTAAGTAACTGAAAATTTTTAAATAATGATTGTGAGTTTTCGGCAATTTCTGCAGTTTTATCTTTGTCTTTAGCGGCGACTACAACAACTTCTACGGAATAGTTTAACAACTCCTTTTTAATCAACTTGCTAAGAGTAGACAGCGTGCTTTCGATGACCGCTTCCTCATTTAGTGCGGGTACTATAATTGATAAATCAATTTTTTTACGTTTGTTTCCATCCATCCGTGTAATTGTAGCAATATAAAAGAGTGTTATCATAGCTTAAAGTCTAGTAAAGGAAAAGATTAAAGCTATGGCAAAGAAGGGTGAGTACGAATACTACCGTAATATTGGTGATGCTGGCGTACAATTCAGTGCAAACAAACCATACTCAGACAGGATAAACGCAGGCCCGCTACTTAATTCCATAGCAGCAATCTACACAATTCTTAATAATGAATACGGCGAAAAGACTCTTCGTATACTTGATTTGGGTTGCGGTACGGGTTGGAGCTCGAATATGTTCGCGCTTTCAGGTCATGAAACAACAGGAGTTGATTTGGCGAAGGACGCAATTAGGGTAGCAAAACAAAAATTTAAACTACCCAACCTTACGTATAAGACGGTTGATTATGATGATTTACGTAGTTTGGGCGAGTTTGATGTTGTTGTATTTATCGATTCATTGCATCATGCTGATGACGAAATAAAGGTCTTAAAAGCTGCTAAGCGCAGGCTTGCAAAAGGTGGCATTTGCATTGTATGCGAACCCGGCAAAGGGCATAGCAAAAGTCCTGACGCAATAGAAGCGATAGAAAAATACGGTGTAAACGAAAGAGATATGGAACCAAAAAAAGTAGTAACCGCCGCAAGAAAAGCAGGCTTTAACAAAACAGAAGTGTTTACGCATCCGTTTTATGCTCAAAAAAGCCTTTATAAAAAATATGACACAAAAGGTGCCAAGCGTTTGGTTAATTCAAGGTTAGGTAGATTACTTTCAGTGATGTATTCAGCCACACTCGGGAAGCGCCGCGAAGGCCTTGTGGTTTTATACAAATAAGTTAGCTTATAAAATCGATAACTGATTTAGCGACAGAATCCCAATTATTTTTTACTAATATTTTTTCAGATTTTTTTTGCAGACTTAGTTGTAATTTTTTGTCGGCAAGTATTTTAACCAGAGTATTTGCAATTGAGCTTGGGCTATTTTGGTCAAAATACACTGCCGCATCACCAGCAACTTCGTGAAACACAGCTATATCACTAACAGCCACTGGGGTGTTACATTGCATTGCTTCTAGTATTGGCATACCAAAGCCTTCTTCGTGTGACGGTAATGTAAATACACTTGCTTCTTGATATAGCGCCGCGCGTTCGGCTAGGCTAACGTAGCCACAATGTATTACACCAAGGCCTGCTTGTTGCATTGCGGTAATTTTTTGTTTGATGGGTTCAAACTTCCAGTCCATACCACCTGCCAAAACTAAACAATAATTTTTATTGAGCTCAGCAGAAGATTCATACGCTTCTAACAGGCCAATTAAATTCTTTCGTGGTTCTAATGTGCCTAAAAACAGAACATAAGGTTTGCTAATGCCAAAGTTTTCAATTATTTTTCTAGACTCAGTTCTAGAAATTTCATATTTTGCCTCTGGTGGTATTGGTGTAACTAAAATATTACGCGCAGGGTAGCGATAGGTGTCTACAATTGTTTTTTTACTAACCTCAGATACGGTAATAATACCTGCGCAACGTTTTAGTGTTTTTGGAACAAAGCGTTCTAAATCTTTACGGTTACGATCTGATGCATATTCTGGATGCGTAATAAAAGATAAATCATGTAATACAGCGTACGATTTTGCTCCGTAGAGACTTGGTTGAGCTAAAAAATTTGGATATAGGGCAATATCTGCCTCATTTTTTGCTAGTAACTCAACAGGCATATCAATGCCCAAACGTCTCAAAGCATTAACTACCTTGCCCGGGACAAGCTTCATTTGTTTATAGGTGATGTTTTTAGCTTCTGGTAGAACAGGGTGTTTTTTGCCTAAAAAATTGTAGTAATAGCCAATCATCTCGATGTCTTTGTTCTTAGAAAGGGCACTAACAAGACGTTCGGTGTACATGCCAACACCTGTTTTGTTTGCGACTAATGGATTTGCGTCAAACAGTATTTTTTTACGTTTCATATAATGGTAAGAACTTTTCTTTTACAATTCTATCGAACTGAAACTTATCTAAGTAGATTTGGCGACCAGCCCGGCCCATTTTTACTCGTAACATGGCATCATCAGCTAGTTGACCAACGTGTTTTGGTTCAACCATAATACCGCTTACGCCGTTTTCAACAATTTCTGGGATACTCCCAACGTTACTCGCGATTATTGCAAGCTCACACATCTCTGCCTCAGCAAGAGAAAGACCAAAACCCTCATGGTAAGTTGGATGTATTAGTACATCGGCATCAATCAGAACATCGTAAACATTTTCTATGTGTCCCATAAAAGTTACGCGGCTATCCGTTTTAGCCAATACTTTAAAATATTCT
>CAZMHJ010000008.1:0-16725 GCA_964566075.1 uncultured Candidatus Saccharibacteria bacterium
CGTGATCCATAGAGCGTAATGAGGCTTGCCAGCCATATAACAGCTGCAATATATCTATATTTTGTTGCTACGTTCCACATCCGTTTTGTCACCAATGCTAAAATTGGTAGCCAAAATACCAAGTAAGCACCAAGTTGATTCGTGCCTCTGAGTGTTGAGATTATCCTGATTAGCTGATTATTGTCATCTACTGTGTAATACGGAAGAATAATTCCTTGACGATATCCAAAATGCCGTAAAAAGTCGTCAGGCAACACTAATACCTGTAATGTACCAAAGACCACAACCAATACTCCACCCCAAAAAATAATTCTTAAAAAGAAATCCTTGAACTCGGAACCTTTATACTGAAGAACGAGAATTTGTGCTACCAAGAAGTAAACTAAATAACGCAAGTTAAGAATCGTACCTACTACTTCTTGTTTTGTATAGGCGCCATAAACAAAAATTAATATTACATTTAACAATATAAACAAAAATATGAGTTTGTTATACGTTCTATAGACTCTTGATTTATCCGCAAGTTTCCAAAGAAGTATGCTTGAAAATGGAATTAATACAATACAGATCAAAATCTCTTTCCACGACTTAAATATGTCAGCATGACCGAAATTACTTATTAGCAATGTACTGATTACGGCATGAATAGGTAGAAGTGCGGCAATCAATAAAAAGAATAGACAAGTAATCTTTCCTGTGAAATCTAGTTGATTAAGCAGTTTTGATAACATATTATCCAGCTTGTTGATGGCAATTTTGATTAACCGCTATGAATTCGACACTTGCTGCTGGTAAGTTGATAACCGGGACGATTGAGAGGCGGTTATCAACTACATCAATTAAGCTTGGATTTTTATAATTAAGAGCTTTTTTAGGAAAAAGCTGGCGTCTGTACATAACGAGTGGCTTTAAGCCACTTCTCTTTAATATAAATTTAATTTCTCTTTTTGAATAAAGTCTATCGTGATAATAGTCTCCTAGTAAATGACTAATTCTGTGTATATAACCAATATTTGACGGCAAATTGAAACAAAATAGTGCACCATCAGGTTTTAATAGTCTCTGGAGTTCTTGTAGCGACGCCTGATCATACGGAACATGCTCGAGTACACCTGCGGATATTATTATGTCATATTGTTGAGGTTTTGATTTTATAAGTATGGGGTCATCGAGAATTAGACGAGTTGCATCAATTTTATTCCACAGTTTAGTATGTGGATAATCTGCAACCTCAGCAACAGTAATATCTCTATACCCTTTTTTATGTAAAAAATAGCTAAGCTGTCCCTTCCCACATCCCCAGTCAAGGATACGAATATCACTAGTTTTCCGACCAGCAAAATGTAAGTGAGTAAAGTTAATTATAGCCTCCGCCATAAATTGATATGTGAGTTGGCTAGATGGGCTAATAACTACACTATAAATATCAGCGTCAAGCCATGATAAAAGAGTTGTGTCATACGAGTAAGTTTTTCGTTTTGCGGCACGAATAGCTGACTTATAAATGTTTTTTTGACGCCTCATATTTAAGACACTATAACATGGCTAGTTTATCGGTCATACTCTATACTTGTATGCATAGGATGAAAAACAATACTTCTTTCGTCTATGCTGCACTTTTGGTTCTGGGCGATTTTCTTGCACTTCTTACTGCGTTTGTATTAGCGTATATTTTTCGAGTCACGCTTGACTCACGTCCATTAATCAACCAGGTTGGTGCGGTTGATTATCTTAAGATATGGATTGCGTTAACCCCTGTTTGGCTCATTATTTTTGCCCTGCTTGGCTTGTATAGCAAACGAATTTATGAATATCGCTGGCGAGAGCTCGTCTCGCTATTCGTTGGTAGTGCGCTCGGTATTATGGTTGTAATAACCTACGACTTTGCCACTAAGGCGGCAATTTTCCCGGCACGACTCGTGCCAGTATATGCACTTGTCTTGGGTTACCTCCTGCTCGTACTTGAGCGAACCATATTAAGAGCAACTCGCATGATACTGTGGAAATATGGACGTGGTGTTAGTAACGTATTACTAATTGGTGATGGCCCAACAGCGGAGACTCTTATTACCACTATGGATCACCCAGAGCGCACTGGTTACCGCGTGGCGGCACTCGCCTCAACTCATGTTCCTATGAAATATAAGGGAGTTCATTATCAAACAAGTGATGCTGCGCTCGCAGAACTACCGAAACTTAACATTCAAACAGTTGTCTATACCGGTATCTCAAGCGACACTAAAGCCGTTGACAGGGCTCTTGCTGCAGCTCAGGCAAATCATATTGCTTTTAAATTTGTACCTGCTCACGACGGCATCTTAAGTAACAATATTGAGGTTGAGCTCTTCCAGGGCCTTCCGGTTGTGTCCGTACATCAGACAGCATTGACTGGTTGGGGTAGAATCGTAAAACGATTGTTTGATATTATTTCGTCTTCATTAGCACTCATTATCTTATCTCCACTATTACTCATTATCGCGCTCGTTGTATGGCTGAGTGATTTTGGCTCACCAATTTTTAAGCAAAAAAGACTGAGTAGATTTAACACACCAATAAACATCTATAAGTTTCGAAGTAATAAACTTGAATATAATGGCTTACTCCCCGAAGAAGCATTTGCCAAAATGGGTAGACCAGAACTTGCAAAAGAATACCGCGCTAACGGTGACATGCTCAAAGACGACCCAAGGGTGACAAAAATTGGTAAGATTTTGCGCGTAACAAGTCTTGATGAATTGCCACAACTCGTAAACGTACTCAAGGGTGATATTAGCCTAGTGGGCCCACGAGCATTGGTGCCGCGAGAACTCGAAAATTATCCATTTAAAAGCCTCTTATTAAGTGTTAAATCTGGTGTCACTGGCCTTGCACAAACTTCTGGGCGTCGAGATATTAGTTTCGAAGAACGACGAGCACTCGATTTATACTATGTCCAAAACTGGAGTTTTTGGCTCGATATTAAAATTATCTTCCGAACCATCATTGATGTATTTGGAGGCCGCGGTGCCAAATAGCTTAAAAGGTAAGAAGATTGCTATTGTTTGTGATTGGCTTACTTCGATTGGTGGCGCCGAACGCGTTGTTCTGGCACTCCACGAACTATTTCCAGAAGCACCAATATATACCAGCCAATATGATCCAAACCAGATTGACTGGTTTGAAAATGCTGAAGTTAGAACGACATGGCTCCAGGGTCTGCCGAAACAATCCACAGTGCGTAAACTATTGCCTGTTTTACGACGACAAGCGTTCCAGAGTTTAGATCTACGGGAGTTTGACATTGTCATTTCTTCGAGTGGAGCCGAGGCAAAAGCGGTACATAAATTAAAACCAGGCGCGCTACATGTAACCTATTGCCACTCTCCTACCCATTTTTACTGGCAACGCTACGATGAATATTTAAAAGAACCAGGCTTTGGTATGCTTAACCCAATTGCACGCGGTGGTTTACGAGTACTTGGTGGTCCAATGCGTAAATGGGATTATAAAGTCGCTCAACGGCCAGATGTATTAGTCGCTAACAGCACACATATTCAGCAAAAAATTAAAGAATATTATAATCGTGATTCTGATATTGTGTTTCCGCCGGTAGATATCGAACGTTTCGCTCAAAAATCCCAACCTAAAAGGCATGGCCTTGTCGTAAGTGGCAGACAAGTTCCGTATAAACGTTTTGATTTAGCTATTCAGGCTGCAATAAAACTTAACCTACCGCTTACAGTAAGTGGTAGTGGCCCAATGAACGAAAAACTACGAACACTCGCACATGGTCATAGCAATATAAAGTTTGTTTCTGGGCTTAGTGATAAAGAGATTCCCAAATTAATTGGTAGTTCAGAACTGCTTCTTTTCCCTGGAGTAGAGGATTTTGGGATTGTACCCGTAGAAGCAATGGCAGCCGGTACACCAGTAATTGCATTTGCCGAAGGTGGAGCGCTTGATTACGTAACTGATGAGACTGGTTTACTTTTTGAAAAACAAACTGTAGATTCTCTTGCTGATGCGATTACCGTTGCCATCGGCACTAAATGGGACCATATAAAGATTGCGAATGCTGCAAACAAATTTAATAAAACACAATTCGAAAAGGCTATGCTAAAAGTTATTACAACGAACAGCTAAAGAATATTCCACAGTTGTTCAAATAGGAGCCGTTGCATGTTTGCGGTGCCTGCATCGTCAATTACTACACCATACGGTGTAAAGTCGCGTGAAATAGAAATATGCGCCACTTTACTGCCATAAATAATTGTATAGCTTGATATCTGTTCGTCATTTGGATTTTCAAGCCATTTACGCTCAGAACTATCAACTTTATCACCACCTTCGCCTACTGCAATGACTTTAACAAAAACTCCTTCTTCAATACGCCGTTCTGTAAAACGTGGAAATTTGCGATAAATATATTGCCGAAGTCCTTTTGATGAATACACATAATACTCCGGTTTTTTTAGTTTCGAAACTGATTGTAGTACATCTTTCAATATCGTTACGACACCCTCATCATCTTCGTAATATTTCACGATAGGGCGCCCTTCAGGCCGTGCATGTTTTGCGATTACCTCCGGAATAACCTTTTGGGCTTCTTGTTGGCTCCGCCATAGACTCTTTCTTTTATCACGAATGAGATCATAGATTTTTTCCGGACTTTCGGCGGCATAATATTCGCGAGCTCCAGATTTTTTCACAATTACGAGTCCTGATTGTACTAAGTTTTTAATTGCCTCATATGTTGTGCCACGATTTATCCCTGTTCGTTCTGCAACTTTACGAATAGAGACACTCTCAAGTTGCAAAAGTGCCCAGTACGTTTCTGCTTCTACTTGCCTAAAGCCAAGGTCTTGTAATAATTTTTGTATCGTAATCTTGTCATCACTCATTGCTTAAATTTTTATTGATATCTTGTTTATTGTCAATTTTTTGTTGCCATTATTAATTGTAAATAAATTACAAGCACTTATAATTGACTCATCTTGCAATAACAAATATACCAATTAGACATATTGCTAGATCTATATTTGTAATTAAGAAGGGTTTATCTATGTGCGGAATTGTCGGTTATGTTGGACGTGGTAATGCTTTAACACCTGTACTTACAGGACTTAAGAACTTAGAGTATCGTGGGTATGATTCTGCTGGTGTCGCCTTTTGTAGTGAAGATATTTTTCATAGCGTTAAACAAGTTGGTAGAGTTGATGCGCTCGAATCAGAGCTATCTGGCCTATCACAAACAAAGCCTAATCTTGCAATTGGCCATACGCGCTGGGCAACACACGGTTCCCCTACTAAGCTAAATGCTCACCCACACTATAACGCTTCACGTACAATATTCGTGGTTCATAACGGTATTATCGAAAACCATAACGAAATTCGAGAAATGCTTGTCGCAAATGGCTATCACTTTATCTCGCATACAGATACAGAAGTTGTGCCTCATTTAATTGATTATTTTTATACAAAGTTTAACGATATGGACAAAGCGTTTGAAACCGCTATCCGTGAGTTAAAGGGTGCTTATGCAATAGTCATGACCAGCAAAGTTACCCCCACTAAAATCTATGCCGCAAAACTTTCGAGTCCACTTGTAATTGGTATTGGCGATGACAACAATATGGTCGGCTCGGATGCTTCTGCTGTAGCCGACGCCGCCAAAAAAATCGTGTACCTAGAAGATTATGAAATAGCCATTGTAGAGCGTAAAAGCTATCACATCAAAAACGTTCAAAAGAAAATAAACGTAAAACGTCTACCAGAAGATATCGTGCTCGAAGATATTGCCGCTAATAAAGGCGACTTTGCACACTATATGCTTAAAGAAATCCATGAAGCTCCTAAAACAATCCAGAACGCTATATTAGGTCGCATTAGTCTTGAAACAAGTGATATAAAACTCGGTGGTATCGAATCGGTAGCTAATCAGCTTAAAAATATCGAACGCATTATTATTATTGCGTGCGGCACATCTTACTATGCTGGACTCGTTGGCGAATACATCCTAGAAGAAATAGCTAATATTCCGGTTGAAGTTCAGTTGGCAAGCGAATTTAAGTATCGTAAAGAACCGTTAAACGCAAATACAGCTGTTCTAGCTATTTCGCAAAGTGGCGAAACAGCAGATACCATCGCAGCACTAAAAAAAGTCGAATCAAGTGGAGTGCTACGGCTCGGTATCGTAAACGCTCCCGGTAGTACCATAGCACGCATGACTGATGCAGGTATCTACTGCCACGCTGGGCCAGAAATATCTGTCGCTAGCACAAAAGCATTTATTGCGCAGGTGTCAGTACTAAGTCTTCTTGCGCTTTGGCTTGGTAAAGGCAAGAGTAGCTTATATAAACCTATGCTTAAAGAGCTCGCAAACATTCCAAAGCTAGCCGAAAAAGTCCTTGCAGAATCAGCTACAATAGAAAAAATTGCACTAGAGTACGCACACCATCGTGATTTTATGTATCTTGGTCGAGCATATGAATATCCACTTGCACTCGAAGGCTCTTTAAAACTAAAAGAAATAAGTTATATTCATGCCGAAGCTTATGCCGCGGGCGAAATGAAGCATGGCCCTCTGGCACTTATTGACGAAAACTTCCCTACTTTTGCGCTTGCTGCTAGCCCAACATTGTTCGAAAAAACGGCTAGCAATTTGCAAGAAGTTAAAGCACGCAACGGTAAAATCATTGTTGTTACTACTAAAAAACTTGCTAAACATTTTACCGGCCTAGCAGATGCAACTATTACTATTCCTGAAGCATCTGATCAACTGTTACCATTGCTCGAGGCAATTGTCGTACAGCTCTTTGCGTATTATGTAGCAGTGGCCCGTGGTACCGACATAGATAAACCACGCAACCTCGCTAAGTCTGTTACCGTCGAATAGTTTCATACACTCAAATTGACAAAATACAAAGCTTATGCTATTATTAAAGATATGAACGACAAAGAAATAATTGAATTTTCAGTCGAAAAATCAAAAAAAGCCTATGCTGATCATCATTCTCGAGCAAGGAAACTTGAATCTCTACAAAATGATCAAACAGTTCGTGGCAAAGTTAAGCGTGCCTTAGCAAAACGCGCACTTGAAAATAACTTTAAAAAGGTTAAGTCAGATTTTAACCCTGATAGGCCCCTTGTACGAAACGTTCAATTAGCCGCACAACAAGAAAATAAAGAGCATGCAGAAGCACAAAGGCTAAAAGAATTTAATGCCGCAACTCATGCAATGTACGTAGATTTATCGGATAATCTTATTGCCGCAAAAACTGAACAAGGTTACGACAACCTTACGGCAGAAGATAAGATAGATTTTATGTATCGATTCCTCTCCCAGGATAGAGCTGCCAGCGAATTACCATACGTAACCCATGATGATGAGCGTAAGTGTGTGCAAATTAATGGCCACAGTGCAGAAAAAACATATTTGGTATCAGTGAGCCAGTGGTCCGAAACAATTCAGCCAGCAGTATTCCAAATTTTTGGCAAGGATTCAGACCAGGGTGCCTCAATTAAATTCTTTGCAAGAAACGATAGTGATCGGATGTACGATATTAGCGATATGGATGAGGCACTCTGCCTCATGTATGGTAAACCGAGTAAAGATGGTCGCAGTAGAAACGAAATGGCGCTTTCTTATACCGTAAAAGAAACACCAAAAAAGTCTCCTGGATTATATGGACCAGATGTATCCTCACGCTACACGGTAATTGCAGCCGGCGATAATGTTTCAGCCATCTGTGAACGAGATTTTAGTGGTGATTTTCCGGGCATGCGTACGTTTGATATTAAATCAGGTCGCAAGCTTAGTCGATTATTTGGCCGTTACGAATATTTGGACGAATCGATAACTACGTCTCTTTTTGAATCAATCGATTCTATACCTTTCGGCTTCCGTTAAACAACACAGAGAATTCTGCAGTATTTTCATCTCGCTATTCAATACACTGATATTGACTTTTAATAAAGTTTATGCTAATATAAATTTATGAATCACGAAAAGTTATACTCTCGACATCAAGAAGCTTCTAAAGAGTTATCTATGCTTGATACGCAAGAGAAAACTGTACTCCACGCAATCAAAAAAGCTAATGCAAGTATTAAATATGGCGCAAACATGCAACGAGCAGAACTAGCCGTAAGAAGTGCTGAGGCTGAAGCGCACGAGGAAAATGATAAGCGCGACAAAGACGAAGAGCAAGACCTAATTGCCTTTTCATGGAATCGGGGCCCTGTTGCAGCAGACAGACTTACTGATGGAATACCCCAAAAAGGTGTAGATTCTGTGAAAGCATTAGACACACTCTTTGAAAAGCTCGAAGACTTAGATGATCAAACTACACTACCAGAGTATATGCATTACCAAGATGGTAGCCTGATTGTAAATGGTGTTTACAGTGATACCGAACGTCAGGGTTATATCGGCGCCGAAGGTATAACATACCTAATCAGCGGCGTACGCCAAGCACGCATTAGCAAAAAAGATTCAGGGTATTCTATAAATATATTTGAAACCGAATATAAGCCAGGTAAAAAATCATCAGTTGTTAAGCGAAAGTTCATGACAGAACTGGGTGAAAATCTTTTACGAAACAGAGCTCGTACAGATTATGCTCGTTACGCTAGTTTACTTGATCATTCTTCGATTCAACCAGTAGGAGAACCCATCCTGACAGCAGATGTTAACCAAGAAACAGCTGGTGGATTACGCGGCCATGATGATGGCATGTACTTTCATGTAAAGATTAATCGTATACTTCATGGTGAAATGCCTAAGAAATATAAGGGTGGTCGCCAGGACCTTAACGTAGGTCTTTTGTAGACTAGATTAATTAACTAGAGCAAAGCTATTAATCGCCACCTCACTCTGTAACGATAGTATGTAAACCTTTAGTCGCTCTCAGAAATAATTGTTGTTCAGCTCGTGGGACGGATATAGATAGCCTCGAAACTTAGCTAAAAGCGTTACGGTAGAGTAATTATTTACTGGCACAGGCCGGGTTTTCAGTACCAGTGAGCCTTTTAGTAAGGTCGGTAAAGCTGTAGTATTTAGACCTATCGGTTAGTCCAATATGGCAAACCGGGTCATAAGGTAGATTTGCACCAAAGTATTGGTTTAATACTAGTTTAAATATATTCACTGAGTTAGCATATTTATCTATATCATCTTGTGCAACACCTGGTAAACGGTATGCCGCTAATATGCCAAACTTTGCCCGTAAGTACCGGTCGCTCCAGTCGATCATGTTTGGCGACGAGCGCTTTGGGTCACCCTGATAGGGTTCATCTTGTAAAATTGCATATGGGTAAATTCCTTCATCCGATTGCAGTACGATTACCGCATTTGGATCTTTGGCAATCAAATCATCGGTTATTTTTTTAATTTCGCTATCAATATACTTTACTTGATCTAAGTATTTTTCCTTAACGGGCTTGCCATTATTATTTTCACCAGAATCATACATAGCAATTGATCCGTCTGCATTAAACACGAACGGATTATGAGGCACTAAAATATGTGCAAACACAAACTTGCCCGTATTTGGCGTATTGTTTTTCGTAAGTGATGAAAGAGTATTGATTTGGTATATGGCTTGCTCAGTTTCGCTGGCTGTTTTATATGTGCCAGTGTCTTTCAAAAATTCATAGGTGTAGCTGTTATTTAAAAATGAGCTGTCGTAAATTCCTAGGTACTTACGGTATCCATTGGCCGTTAAATCAGAGCCGTTAAAATAAAAATCATTCGCAAGCGCAGACCGATCAGAAGTACCAAACCAATTTCCAATTAATTGATATTGATACCCTACATTTTTAAGCGCTGCAACAACAGGGCTATACTGAATACTCCTAAAGAGTGGTGAAAAATTTTGGTTGTTATTACTGCTAAACTTCTGTCCTAAATCAGTTAAATAACCCGCTCGCATGGTTGATGCAACCGATGGCGCAGTATAAGGATAATTTGCGTATGCAGTATCATTAACTGTAAAACCATTTGCACGTAAGCTGTTAGTAAATACCGAATTATCATAATTAAAATCTTCTTTTAAAACCGTGTTATTAGTGTGTCTATCAAGCAGTATGTAATAAACATTTGGGGTACCTTTTTTAGTAGTAAGCGTACCTGCTTTTAATGTTGGGGGTTTATATGTTAGTTGTTGCCTGGTGCTATATATATATTTACCAAAAGGTAGTAGCGTAGTGAGCAGTAAAAAGACTGACATTACTGCAATAATGGTGGGTAACCCATCCTCTAGTGTCTTACTTTTACGAACAATCCGTACTAGTACTTTTGCTAGATAGTAGCTCGTAGTTATAAATAGAATAATAAGTAATAAGCTGTATATCGAATAGACTTGATTTGGTAATGGAGTAAAAGCTCTCAGCGTTGGTAATACACCCAAAAAACGTTCTTCGTACCGCACGAGTAAGAATGTCAGCAAGAGTGTTGCGATAATTGTGTGGTTACGGTTTGCTTTTACAATAAAGCTAAATAACCCTGATACCCAAAGTGCAGTAAAGATTGCAATAAGTATTGGTATCCATAGGTTATTAAGAATTACCGAATCTGCGTTTAGTGGTATCTCATCATTTTGGCTCCGTAGCAGAAAAGTTGAGATTGGATAGAAAAGATAGATAGAAAACGATATTAAAAAACTAAGGCCAAGCGTTTTTATACTAAAAGCTCTGACGTGTTCTTTAAACCATTGCTTTGTTTTTGCAATCACCTTATTTTGCCTTTCGCTCAAACAAATAGAGTGTACGTTTTGTACCTTTTATGGCTGTCTTTTCCACGAGTTTGTAATAAGGTTTTGCAGCTTCTTCGAATCCTATGATGTTATAGTCTGAGAATATATCTTTACGGGTTACCAATAGTTTATCTACTTGTGAATCACCTTTTGGTACAAATTCAATAATCAGGTTTTTTCCCAGGCTTGTAAAATATTCAAATACTTTTTCGAGCGGCACATTATTAGAAATTGCTAAGTGGTGTACTAATGCCAGTGCCATAACTACATCAACGTTTTTTGCACGCTCGGCAAGTGTTTGTCTTTCGTGATTATTCCAACCAATTGCAGGGCTTGGATTTACAATATCAAATTTAACAGGCAGTATATTTTGCTCACCATTTTGTTTGACGGTCAGATAATTCTGCTCAACAGCAAACGGGTCTATATCTGCACTAATTACAAAGTCTGAAACTTCAGCGGCTACGCGGCTAAACAAGCCGTTATTTGCACCCATATCAAGTACGGTTTTAGCACCAGTCTTTTGTACAAAACTCTGCACAAGTTGCTTCTTTTCATTAAAAGCTGGTTCGTTGTAGTTAGTAAACGTATAGTAGTCTGCCCATTCCGTATTTGGCTTTTTAAGCTGTAAAGATTTTACTGTTGATTCTAAGCTACTTAGTATACCTAGTAGCGCGTTATCACTAACCTTGGCTGTTTTTTGTACTGTCTGGACGTTTGTATTTGCATGTTTAGTTTGTGATTTTGCATGCATACTAATGTGCATAAAAACACCTGGCTTAAATTTTGCTCTTCGTGGTAATAGTTTATTAGCAATCTCTAGTGGAATACCATCAATGTTTGGTATTAGTAACCGCTCTAGGTCTACGTCTACTTTTGCCATTAATAACAGGGGTGCCAAAAAGTGCTGACAAAACTGTTTATAGCCCTCCCATGGGGTATCGGCTGCTCGCTTTCTAAACGATAACGTATCAATAAATATCGGTTTTCCGTTCACAAATTGGATGTTGTACGCACTGGCATCTTTAAGTTCGGCGCCATGATTAAGGGCAATTTTTTGAATTTCTAGTGTTATAAGTGCCGCATCTTTTAACTGGCTAAACGACCACTCATACGGATACGTAATAAATGGTACTGTCTGTGGCTGAATAATCTTGTAGGCTTCTACACCAAATGAATTAGAGACCTCTTTGTGCGTAAGTAATAAGCCCTGTTTAGCAAGTGCATCGTACAGGCCACTTTGCATTAATGTATCGTAATCTTCTTTACCGACATTCGTAATATATCGGTAGATTTTTTTACCATACCAAAAAACAGACCCTGCAGGGTCTCTAAAAGAGCCAGGGTCTGTTTGCATACTCACCAAATTACTCTTCGTTAGTTACTTCTTTTTTCTTACCACTACCTTTGATTTTGTAGTAAAGCATTTTTATCTTAGTACGAAGTACTACAATAGCACCCAAAAGCGCTCCAACAATTGATTGTAAAACCAAGCTACCGGTGCCTGGGTCAAGATATGCAAAATGCGTAAACTGTTCCATTCGACCCTTCTTTGTCTCTACTTAACGTTGCTAATTATTGTATAACAATTCTAGTCTGTAATCAAAGACTGAGAGGACATTGAGATGGTTTATTTGAATATTACTTTTCTATATAAAATGTAGTTATATACCGCTATAAATCCAGAGACTAGTATTTTTGTAATATATGCTGGGATATATCTGGAAATATATGTTACTAGCAACGTAGATATCATCAAGTTAAAAAGCGCCAATACTAAATAAATAACTATTTGTTTTCTGGCCGATCCATCCTTACCTTCGGTAAATACAACCCCACGGTTCATAAAAAAACTATAGATAAAACCACCAGAAAAACCAATAACATTGGCAATTGGGATATTGAGCTTAAAAACATAGTGGAGCGTCACAAAAATAATGTACTCAACTAATACTGAGCTAGCTCCAACAATTAGATATTTAGCTATTCTTATATGAGTTTTCATAAAGAATCTCCGTAACCATCTTTTTCGATAATGGCTTGTAAGTCCTTAATTGAATCAAGCCTGTTCCGTGGCACAATTAACAATACATCATCGGTATCAACAACAACCAAATCATCGACACAAGACAACGCCACAAGCTTCTTTTTTGAGGTCTTAACAATAGAACCCCGTGAATCAAAAGATGCTAACTCGCCATCGTAATAGTTCGATACACCATCATCCGAAAAATATTCGTATACAGATTCCCAAGTACCAAAGTCGGTAACTTTAAATGGAAGTAAGAATGCGACTGCCTCACCACTATCCATAACATTACGCGTCACCTCTTCTGTGGCGCCTTTTTCCATAGTTTCATATATCGCTTTTATGGTTTCATCTTCACCGGGCTTACCAATAACTTCTTTAATTTCCATCAGTTTTTCGTACCAGTCTGGGCGGTACTTTTTATACGCTTCGAGCATGAGTTCTGGATACCAACAAGTATGGTTCCAGTGCGCCACTACGTGGAAGTTTTCTACTAAGTCTTTCGTTTCTTTGATAGAACCTTTTCTGAAATGAAAATTGTTAATCTCGTAAATCTCTTGGTTATCTTCGGTTGAAATTTGTAAACCAAGCTCTAAATAATCTGCCCCCATGTTTGGCTGTGTTGCCTTTATACCGCCGGTCATAAACTTGTGGTGTTTTTTCTGAAAAAATTCTGCATCTGCAACCATCTTTAAAAAGGATTCTTCGGGCTCGCGAACCATATCTGACTGGTATACAAAAAACGGCTCATCTGGGTGGCGCATGCTTAGTGTTAAAAACGCTAAGCCTTCACCAGGGCCACGATCTTTGGCAATATCTGGTTCAACAATATAGTTTTTTAACGGAATTTGGGGTGCTTGCTCAGATACGTATTTAATAAACTTTCGTTTTGTAGATACAAATAAATCCTCAGGTGAATACTGTTTTAAAAAAGTTTCTACCCCGTATTGGAACGTTGACTTACCATTAAGTATTGGCTGGAACTGCTTTGGTTTATCTTGGCGTGAATACGGCCACATCTTCGTACCCTGGCCCCCGGCAGTAATAATAATCTTCATCCAGTCTCCTCTACCGTAAAACTAATCGTTAACTTCTTTTTGTAATTGCCTGAATTCTTCCACCAGATAACTATCGTGGGTACCGGTATCTTCTGGAATAAATAGCGTATTACAGACCACCTGTAGCCTCGTGTTATCTTCAAGTGCGGTATAGGTATGAAAAATACCAGCAGGAATAATCAGACTCTGGGTACGGTCAATTGTAAATTCTTTTACATCGCCGTACACGTCCTCAAGCCTCCATAAGCACTTACCCGTAAGAACATTGATGAGCTCAGTCCGAGCTAAATGAAATTCATTTGCTCCAGTGCTCCCATTGGGAATATTCTCTACATTATAAACACGTAGTCCCCTAATATCTGTACTGGTATTATTGGCAATATCGTCAAAAGCAAGGTTACTATAATTCTGGAAATTTGTCAGCTGCTCTAGATCCAAAGAAAATAAAACTGAAAGCTCACCACCGGACTTTGATTGCCACGGCCCACGAGTTTCCAATAAAAAAGCATCACTTACACGTGAGAGTTTCTGCTTTTTAGACATACCGATATCTTACAGGATTAAGATATCAGCGTACAGTTTTATTAATTACGATCTGCCGAAGTCTTTGATTCTGCTTCTCGTAAAGCGGTAAACGTATCTTTTGAATATGTATCATGCGTACGAGGATCTTCTGGGTCAAATAATGTATTACAAACCACTTGTAAACGCGTATTATCTTCGAGCGAAATATAGGTGTGTAGGATTCCTGGAGGCATTAAAACAGATTTCTTTGCATCCAAAACAAATTCTGTCTCCTTGCCATCAAAGTCAACACACTGCCACACTGCGCTACCACCAAGTGCTGCAACATATTCTGTCCTTATATCATGCCATTCAAGTCCACCAATACTATCTTTAGGAATATCGCTAACATTGTAAACACGTAGACCGCGTATATTCTTGCCGGTCTCGTGTTGAATAGAATCAAAACCAGGGTTAGTATAGTCAAGAAATTCAGTTACCACATCCTGTGGCAAAGCCATTAATACATTAAGATTACCGCCAGATTTTGACTTCCATGGGCCACGGGTTTCAATAACTTTAATATCATCTACTGAAGTTTTTCGATTGGGTTTAATCATATTAATTGATTATAACCTATTTTTTAAATATAGTCAATATCTTAATCTGTTATAAATTGACAAAAGTGTACATATAATGGTAACGTTTATGTATACAAAACGTTAAAATAAACAGTATGAAAAACCAAAGTAAAAGTAGCGGTATTACGCTTAAGAAATTCGTCTTTTGGGCAGCAACTATTGCCCTATTAGTAACTTTGGTTGTTTTTATTTTGGAAAAATCACGCGTAACTAACATTTATACTAAACCTACCCCGACTGTAGCTCCAGATACTACCACCCGCCCGATTAATTCTATCGATTACTCACCTGCATCAGAAGCAGAAAAACCAACGCCTGACCAAAAGAAACAAGATGCTAGCACTGGTGCATCTACGCCGGCACAATCGTCTTCGAAACCCATAAGCGTTACTCTATCAGCCGCGACACAAGACACTCCTGGTGGCCCAATTGTCGTGCGAACAATACTTGGTGGTACTACTGGTGGTACATGCACAATTACGGTTACTAAAGACTCGTTCGTTAAAACTTATTCATCAGATATTACATGGACTGGCACCTACTATAGCTGCAATAAAGATATTCCATTCGCAGATATATCTACAGGCACTTGGCAACTTAAGGTTGTTGCAAATCAAAATAATAATCAAGGTTCTGCTACAGAAACAGTAGTGGTTAAGTCGAGCTAGTATGGTTAGAGCTAAACTTTCTATTCTACTCGTAAGTTTCCTTGGAAGCGTTTTTGTTCCATTGATAAATACACCTATGGCATCGGCAGTAAGCGGTAGCGACTTTAGTGCTGGACGCATCATTGACGATATCGTTTTCTATAATAAAAGCTCGATGAGCGTGCAACAAATTCAAGATTTTTTAAATGCCAAAGTTCCAGTGTGCGAAACAAATCATGCGGGCTTTACAGGGGCTAGCGGTACGGTTTATAGCCCCCCGTTTACTTGTCTAAAGGAATACCAGGAAAACCCAACTACACACGAAAATAATATTGGCCGCCCCACCTATCAAGTTCCCGGTGGGCAAAGTGCAGCGCAAATAATTTGGCAGGCAGCGCAAGATTACAATATTAATCCTCAGGTGATTCTAGTGACCCTACAAAAAGAATCCGGCATAGTAACGGATACATGGGCTGCAAGCTGGCAATATAAAACAGCAATGGGCTATGGTTGCCCAGATACTGCTGCTTGTGATACTAAGTACTACGGTTTTTATAATCAGGTCACAAGTGCAGCTTGGCAATGGAGACGATATACAACGTACCCCGATCAATACAACTTTAAGGGTGGCGTTACCCGCTATATTCAATACAGCCCAGACTCAAGCTGTGGTGGAAGTAATGTATACATACAGAATCAAGCTACAGCAAACTTATATAACTACACCCCATATCAACCCAACCAAGCAGCGTTATCAGTAATGAACGATTCCACTGCTGGTGGGAGTGTAGCGTGTGGTGCATATGGTAATAGGAATTTTTACTGGTATTTTTCAAAATGGTTTGGTGATCCAGTGGGCCCACGAACAGTTTCTGTAACTAGCACCGGAGCAGATGCAGTAGCAATTGGTGCCTACATTACCAATGATGGTATCCAACATGTCATTACACTCAAGTCTAGTGGTGACGTGTATGAGACGTGGTGGGGTACGGTCGGTGGTCAGTATCGATTAGCTACCAGCAAGATTGCAAGTACTGGTGCTGGCTCTGTTGCATCAAGTGCCTACATTACCAATGATGGTATCCAACATGTCATTACACTCAAGTCTAGTGG
>CAZMHJ010000008.1:16825-30447 GCA_964566075.1 uncultured Candidatus Saccharibacteria bacterium
TGACGTGTATGAGACGTGGTGGAAATAGTAAAATACCCTACTCTGTTACCTAGCATTTATACGGTATAATACAGGTTATGAAGGTGTGTGTTGTCATCCCCGCATACAACGAGGCGAATGTTATTGCTGAAGTAGTTGCTGATGTTATAAAAGAACTCCAGAAAACCTCTTACATTTATGAGGTAGTCGTTGTAAACGACGGGTCAACAGACCAGACAGCATCAGAAGCCGAAAAAGCAGGTGCAACCGTAATACGACACATTCTTAATTCAGGTGCTGGGAGTGCTACCGCTACTGGCTTGAGTTATGCTAACCAAAACAGCTTTGAAATAGTCGCCACGATGGATGCCGATGGCCAACACCTGCCCAAGGATGTAATAACTGGGATAAACTCTATCAGAAAAAGTGATATTGATTTACTAATTGGTAGTCGGCTCATAGATAGTAAAGGTATGTCTAGGGTTAAGGTTTTGGGAAACAAGGGCCTAAGTATTATTACCTATCTATTATTTGGCATAAAAGTTACTGATTCACAAAGTGGATTAAGAATTTTCTCGAAAAATTCGCTACAAAAGCTTCGTTGGAAAACAAGCGGTTACGAATTCTGCTCTGAAATGTTATGGCGAGCTAACCAGCAGGGACTAAAGATTGACGAATTCCCTATTAAAGCAGTTTATACCGAATACTCTAAAAGTAAGGGTCAGAATAACTGGAATGCAATTAATATTATAAAGAGTCTTTTAATAAGACGAATTACGGAGACCTTTAGTTGAGCCGTTATATCTTACTACTATTATTAAACTTGCCTTTTATTATGGCTGGTATACTTGGGGCAATAACACAATATAAACTTGGTAAAAGTACCAAGAACAGATTGATTGCTCAGCTGATAGTATGGTTCACCATACTAGGTGGGATTATTGTAGCCGAACCATTGTACCAATGGCTGTATGGCCATCAACTGACACAGACAGAGCCGCTAAGCCTTTTTGATGTAATACAAATAACGGCTATTATAATCACCTTCTATATAGCTACTAGGACTCGCGCCAAACTAGAAGATGTAGAACGAAGGCTGAACGATTTGCACCAAGAGCTCTCTATTCGTCTCTCAAAAAAATAGGGTTATTTAGCTAGCTAACGAATTGCTCTGGCATGTAGCGCTATTAATACTTTTAAGCTTGAGTGTTTTGCCCGATTTTTCCACTCTATAAAGTTGATTATTTTTTAAATTATCAAAGTAGCGTCCATAACTATTCTTGAATGTTTCATCATATTTAAATACATAAATAAGTGTGTAGTTACTTCCAATATAGTCTCGCCAGCTTTCTGAGCTTTTAATCAACGTCCATATATCTCCATTATCATATGGCTTCTCACCAATACTATAGTCATTACGATAGTACGATTGTGCCGTAATGGGATACAGGTTGTACATTATTATATTGCGTTCGTTGCCTTTTGTGTTGGTAATAATTATGTTAAGTTTATCGGACTTATTGTTAAGACATGCCTTCCATTCTTTAACAGCTTCGTAGGGCACTCTAGCATTAATAGTTGTTGAAACTTCCCGACGAGAATGTGCAACGTCATACAATATCCCCCCTTGTCTTATTTCAAAACTAATCAAAAACCCTAATAGCACAGCGCCTAAAAATAGAACTAGTGTAATTGAGCTTTTATGCTTCTTGTAAATGGTATCTAAAAATCTTGTTTCATATAAGAATGTACTTACAACGAAAATCATAAAGCCTACTAGGTATGTATCCATGTAACGCTCATACGATGCCAACTTAACAGCTTCGTATTCCGAAAAGATTAATACATACAAAGTCATAATCATCAGCCCATAAAGAAAAGATCCTACAAATAGCGAAAACCCTATAGTTAGTATCCTTTTTGCATCAATACGGTTCTTTATGAATATCGACCATATTATTAACACTCCCAAAAGAGCGAGCATTGCCCAAAAAAAGGATATAGGTAAGGGGCTGTCAGACACGCTAAAAAAAGTTCGCCAGAAATTTTCTATGGTACTATGCTGATATTCTTTTAGGTTACCGCTAAGCAGATTTCCTATATTCATTCCCTGCCACGAAGAATGCACACCAGATAGTTTTAGGTTAATTTTATAGAGTAACCATGACGTAATAATTGCTATTAACGGCAATAGTAATAAAAGTGGCTGCTTGGACTTTTTTATATTTTTGCGGGCAAAAACTTCACCCAGCTCTTTACGCCTATAAAAAAGCATATCTAAAGCGCATACAACCAATGCAAGCATTGCCAATACGATGCCTATATCCTTAGAGATAGTTAATACTGCCAGCGAAGTGGAGAACAATATAACCCCAAACACATCTTTAATGTCACGCAAATAGCGTAGATAGACGATAATAGAAAAGCCAAAGATACACCCCATTAACGTATCGACGAGTATGTTACTGAAAAAGGTAGTAGAACCGGCGATTATTGGACTTAGCACGAACGCCGTCACAATTAAAACAGTCTTCACGTCAATCTTTTTAATGAAAGCGGCTACCATAGAAAAGAACAAAAAGTTAGTGGCTATAAATACCGGGTATTCTACAAAGGTTGACCCTGCTCTGGTGAAGAAATATTCAAATAGGCTTATCCCAGGAAAGTAGTCCGGGAAAAGTAATCTAGATCCGTGGACCGATCCTAATGCATCAAGCGAATACATATGCTTAACAACTATTCCCCAATGGCTAAACTCATCCCAGCTAATAAACCATCGGTTGTAGTTTATAAATAACGAAACAGCCGTTAATACCCCTGCAACCAATAGCCCGCGCCAAAAGTCTATCTGGCTTAATAGGCTTTTATTTCTATATATTGCTCGAGCACTTAGGGCGATAGCAACTATACTTAATCCTAATATCAGCCAGTACCCAAATAACAGACTACCCTTAAAGCCTAGTACTCCGAAGAAAAAAAGTATCAATATAGCAAGACCACTAGCCAAAAAAAGTGTTTCTAGTAGTCTTTTTTTAAAAGCTATAGCTAAAAAAACGGCCAAACCAATGATACTAGCCTCTGCGATAAATACAGAAAGCAGGCCATTCATTTTTACTTACCCAGGGCTTTTTTCTTTACTTTGCGAGCAGATACTTTAATGGCGTGCACAAGGCCCTCGTGTTTTGTAAAATACACGAACTTAGCTAGATTACGACTGAACCTATTATTGTAGTTAGCTAGTACATTATCAATAAAATTATCATCGGGTGAAACGCTATTAACAAAGTCGACGTATGGCCTCATAAGTAACGAGATTTCTTTATCAAACTTAGAGTAATACTCATCATTAAGTAAGAATCTAATTATGTTTTTATAGCCAATTATCTGCTTATTAACATCATACGCATGCGAGCCATTATGTGCATGTACGGTGGTAAGGGGCTTATCGATGCCGACGATGTAGTTATTTTTTGCAACCTGCAACCACAAAGTTGTATCTTCGCCTATACCAATACTTTCATTAAATTTGGTACTTGATGTCTTGAGCCAATCAGTATCAAACATAACTGTTGGGGTGGCAATAGGGCAGCTATACATCAGTTTTCTGCCACAATTTCCCTTATCGATGCCGCTATTGATGGTTGTTATCTCACCATCCATATTGCGAATATAAGATGTGTGTGACATTGGTGCTTTACTAGCGATCATGTATGCCAGTTGGGTCTCGATTTTATCTGGTGCAAATTCATCATCAGAATCAAGCAGTGCAATATACTGGCCGTTAGCCTCTGCAATACCTTTATTCCTTGCCGCGCTAACACCAGCGTTTTTTGGTTGTTTAATTAGCCTTATGTTGTCTTTATTTTTTATAAATTCTTTTAATTCATCTGTATTGGTTTTTGAGCCATCGTCTACAAGCAAAATTTCGATATTTTTGTGAGTCTGGCTTAATACAGACTTTAAGGCACGAATAGCTTCTGACGGATTATTGTAAAACGGAATGACTACACTGACTTTATACTTTGATGTCTCTTTTTTAGATGTCTCAAGAATTTCACTCACTTTGTCTCGGCAATATTTTTCAGCCTCATCAAAAGGGGTGTCTTTGTAAAATTCTGCCAGTTCTTCAAAAAAGCAATATTCACTACCCTCTAGTTCTTCGCGCCTCTTTTTTGATACATCATTTATAAGGCCAAGGTAAAGTTCATTACCCTCTGTTTTAACCTTGGGGCTCGTATTTGTAACCTGTTTGGCATGGAATCTTGTACTAACGAGCAACTCTGGTATATGAATAAATTCATATGTCCGTGCCATTTTTCGCCAAAGCTCATAGTCTTGAGTAGCTTTTAAGCTAACGTCAAATCCACCATATTCATCAAATGCTGTTTTTGGTATGAGTAGTGATAGGCCGTTAACATTACCCTTAAGCAACGCGTATTCGGGTTTCTTTACCAACTCGTCATGATTCTTTATGGCCTTTGATAAAAGATTGCCGTGAACATCAATTAAATAATAGTCAGAATAAAGAATTACCTTTTTATGTAATAGACCATTTTCTTGCAAATAGTTTACTTCAGCTTCTACCTTGTTTGGCTCGTAGGTGTCGTCGTGTGACAGCCATGAAAAATACTCACCAGACATTTTTTGGATAGCAAGGTTTAGCGCAGAAGATACCCCACCGTTTTCTTTATGAATATAGATAATCTTGTCACCGTATGACTTAGCCAACCTTTCCGTCTTGCCATCATCTGATGAGCCATCATTAACAACAAGAATTTCTACATTCTTGTACGTTTGCTGAAGAGCGCTGTCAATTGCGTATTTAAGATAATTTGAGCCGTTATAAACTGGTATGATTAAAGAAATTTTTGGATTAGTCATCGTATATACTATATAGTCCTCTTAGCTTTTTGTGAATTTTTCCCGGTATATAAACACTATTATTCTTCACAAGGAATCGTGTAGTGTTGTCGTAATGCGTCCGTTCTATTGCTTCTTTTGTGAAGAAAGGTATCTTTATGTATTTGTCTTCTTTAAGAAAAAGTTCTATTTTCTTATGCCTTACTATATTTTCGTATGATAATTTAATATTTAGAGTGTCCGGCTTGCTTTTATCGCAAAAATAGGCAGGATTGGCCTTGAGTAAAGTAATCCCGTCACTTGTTCTCATATATATGCTATTCGATATTGAATTAATTTGATGCCCACCTGTTGTTATAAATAGAAGGAAGTTCCATTTTTTACCAATCTGAACCTTGTCAACTCCGATAACACCAATCTGTTTTTTTATTTCATATTTCTCTTTTAAGAGTTTTGCCACTATGTCCTTGGCCTCTTCTTGGCTATAATCCAGGCGGGTGGGTGCTTTGACTGCATCAAGCAGTGTCTTGGCAATACCTGGACTTGAGAAATAACTATGAAACTCTTTTGATGATAGAAATTTCTCTATTGCACGCTGTCTTTTGCTATATTCATCTTCATCCATCACTGACAGATACTCATACAAATCGTCATAAGTTTTAAAATCTCTTGCATCAATAAAGCATAATTTGGGTATATATTCTGAGACATTGTCAGCACCCAAGTAAACAGGGATAGTCCTCGCAAAAAAGGCATCAAATATCTTTTCGGATATATAGCCGTTTTGGTTTGTATATGAATCGAACGTTATAGCAAATTTATACTCACTAAGTTTTTGGATTTTTTTATTTTTATCTAGGAACCCTTGGCATACTTCATTAAATCTCTTTGGCCAAAACAAACCAAATAAATCAAAATCAGTAGGATGATTTCGTAAAAAATAATCAGCAATCTGTAATCGCTTGTGATAGATTGCGTTCTTGTGATATTTTACGTTTTTTTTATTGTAGTAATTCGTATAGTTGTACTCATTTAAAACGCGTATTATGAAATCATTATCTGTATTTGAAGTCACCATACATATAAATTTTTTATTTCTAAATCGCAGCTTTTTATTGGGCCTATCGGAATGGAAATTAGCAACATTTCCTTTAATGAAGTTACCAGTTCCCGCCAAGTTGTCGTCATATGTCACAACTGATTTGAACATTTTTGATAGCTCACGAATTGATTCAGGCTCATGTTTTTTTGCATGTCCAGTTGGGGGCTCGTAATCTATATAAATGGTCTTAGCTAAAAGTCCATTCCTCAGAAGATACTCAAGATTATCAACATTACGGTAGAACAAGTTATCAAAAAATAATACACCAATCACATTTTTAAACGGTGCCCTGTCCGGTGTATGAATTTCAATTCCGTTTTTATCGGCAAGAATTTTAAGCTGCTGCGACCAAGAGTAATCTCCATCTTGTAAATCGAATGGCTTATCATTTAAGCCCTCGCTTACATTTGGATAATAAACAATCTCTGGTTTATTTACGGCCTTCATCGCTTTATAAAATTAAGTTTTTTAGCGAGAATAATCTTATTCCCTCTGGTCTTGAACTTTAGTAGGTGATCAAAATTGGTTAGATTAACAGCTTTGGCGTTATGCAATTTTAAATCCAGGTAAGTTTTACCCTTATGGACAAAGAATGCTACAGACCCACCACGTTTGTAGATTTCCATATATGGGACTCTGATTAAACCGTCAGTATAGCTACCATTAATCACAGGTCTGTTTAGTACCGCTTTTTTATATTTGCCTTCTTCGTCACCAAATTGTACGAAAACCTCTTCACTCTCTGATATCGATGTGTACAATATAAATTCCGGTGTGCTACTACTTATCTCTTTGTCAACATAATTTATATAACTATTCGGTTTAAGCGGGTTTTTATTAAAATAGTAGTTATTCCAATTATAGTGCGGTCTAGTATACCTGATGAGCTCAAACCACAAAAAAACTAAGCCCGCAAAAATGTAGTTTATATGTCTTGGTTTTTTATTTAAGAATTTTATAATTTGATCCGCAACCGCATCGGATGAAAAAGTAGCTTTATATATGTTTGATTTTAAATATTCTTCTATTTTTTGGATTCGATGATCGTACTCCTTTACCGTCATACCACTGATATAAGCAAGTAATTCGTCATAAGTTGCAAAGTCCCTCTTGTCAATAAAACATTCCTTGGGGATATAGTCAGTTACATTATCTGCGCCCCAATAAATAGGGATTACTTTCGCATTAAAAGCATCGAATATTTTTTCTGAAATATAACCATTCTGATTCGTAATTGAATCGTAAGATAAAATAAATTTATATTTCGATAACACATCAAATTTCTTGTCACGTGCAACCGGACCCTTAGAGCCATAACTGTCTGGCCAAAAGCTTCCATATAAATCAAAACTATCTGACGCATGGGAAGAAAAATACTCAGCGGCCTCCCTTCTCTTGATGTAAAGGCCAGAATGCCAATGATTGATTACTTTGTCGGTTCTGTCATTTGTAATCATACATATTAGCTTTCTCTTGCTAAAATCTCTTTTGTATTCACGCTCAACTTCGTGAAAGTCGCCAACAACACCCTTTAAAATCGACTCTCCATTCACGACATTATCGTTATATGTCATGACTGTAAAAAGCTTTGATAGTAGTTTTAGGCCTTTATCGGAATGGATTTTTGCCATAGCCGACGGTGGTTCATAGTCAATGTGTAGTGTCCGCCCAAGTTTCCTTGCCTTCCAAATATTCCAAAAATGCCTAACGTTCTGGAAGTATGTATTATCGAACGATATTATAAAATCGCTATCCTCTATAGTGTTGATATCGTATGTTGCTATCGAATGACCTTCGGCTTCAAGACGATCTTTAAGGACATTAGTCCACCTATATTTATGCTTATTATCGAAAGCATGATTATTTGTTTCATAACCATAATATGGAATGTAGCAAATCTTAAGTTTTTTTTCGGATTTTATTTGTTCCATACGCGCTTGTTAACAATCGGCACGTAGCTCTGAATGATTCTTAATACTTTATCTGAGACATTAGTATCTTTATAGTTTGGAACCATAATTTCGTTGGTATCGTAATTAGTCCCAACTGCTATATCTATGGCGCTAAACATGCTGTCTTGCTCTATTCCGCCCAATATTAACGTACCAGCATCTAAACCTTCTGGACGTTCTTGTGCTGTACGGACTGATACTGCCGGGAAGTGCTGTATCGTTCCTTCTTCGCAGATTGTCCCACTGTCAGAAAGAACGCAGTAAGCATTTTTTTGTAGCTTATTGTAATCAAAGAATCCCATTGCCGGCATACTGACTATCAATGGATTAAATTGTATGCCCTCTGATTCAATCCTCTTTTGAGTCCTTGGATGGGTAGAGAATATAATTGGCATTTGATATTTCTCAGCAACAGCGTTTAAAGTAGCGCATACTGTCTTAAAATTATCGCCGATGTCTAAGTTTTCTTCGCGGTGTAGGCTAACAACAAAATATTTTCCCTGCTCAAGATTTAGCGTATTTAGTACATCTGATTCATCAATTTTACTTGTGTATTTATGTATAATTTCAGTCATTGGTGAACCAGTAACATAAACTTCGTCTTTGGTTTTGCCTTCGGATATAAGATATTGCTTGGCATTATTAGAATACGCAAGATTAATATCGCTTAGGTGATCAACAACCCTACGGTTAATTTCTTCGGGGGTATTAAAATCAAAGCAACGGTTTCCTGCTTCCATGTGGAAAATCGGTATTTTAAGTCGCTTGGCTGAGTACGCAGCAAGGCAACTATTGGTGTCGCCCAACACTAATAGCGCATCTGGTTTTTCTTGAGCCATTACATCATATGTCTTGGCAATGATGTTACCCACGGTTTCGCCAAGAGTTTCGCCGGGCGCATCTAGGTAATGATCTGGTGCTTTTAGTTCTAGCTCATCAAAAAATACTTGATTAAGATTATGGTCATAGTTTTGGCCAGTATGTACAAGCACTAAGTCAAAATATTGATCTATTTTCTTAATAGTCTCGGCAAGGCGTATAATTTCTGGCCGAGTACCTACAACTACCATTATTTTGCTTTTAGCCATTACGCGTCTGCCTTTCCTGCTAAATTCTTTGCGCCATTGCTTATTACATTCTTAGCATAAGTGTCTGGGTATTCTTTATTAAATAGCTCATTAGCCCATATAACCATAATCATTTCTTCGTCCCCGGTATTTACGATGTTGTGTATATAGCCTGGGGGAATCGTTACTATCTGAATTACTGAATCGTCGACATCAAAAAAGTAGTTATCAGTATCATCGAGTATGTTCGTAAATCCTATCCTTGCCTTACCCTTTACTACAATAAACTTCTCTATTTTGGTGTGATGGTAATGTTGGCCTCGTGCGATACCTGGCTTTGTCGTAGAGATAGATACTTGCCCGGCTTGGTGAGTACGAATAAGCTCTGAGAAATTACCTCTATCATCTTCGTTCTTATTGGTCGGCGTAGCCAATTCATTTAAAGGTAGATATGTCACAAATGTGGCATGAAGCTTCTTGATAAAATCATCGCCAGAACCAGGTACAAAAATGGTTTGTAGTTCATCTTTAAACTGATGTAATAGATCAGCTATATACCCAAGAGAAACCTTGTATCTTGGGTTTATATAACAGTAATCCCCTTGCTTTTCCGTGGGCTTACCACCTGAAATAATTTTCTTAAACTCATACGCGATATCGTCTATATAAATGAGTTCAAGCTCTTTACTCCTGTCATCTATAGTTATTTCTTGACCAGTGGCTATGTTATTACAGAACGTCGCAACTACGGAGTTGTAGTTGGGTCGACACCATTTGCCGAACACATTATGGAATCTATAAACGAGCGAATTGTTGCCATAATCCAATATCACATCCTCGGCTTGCTTTTTGCTCTTGCCATAGTCGTTATCTAGCTCAGCTTGGATGCTTGAAGCATAGACAATGGGCGTTTTAAGATTCTTTGAACCTAGCAAATCCACTAATTGCTGTGTAAGATCAGTATTACCTTCGTAGAACTCAGTGACATCTTTTGGCCTATTTACCCCCGCGAGGTGAAAGATGTAGTTAACATTTTCAATATCTTTTTCAATATCAGAAAAGTTTGTGTCTTTATCCATTTCTAGGATTTCGACATTTTCCATTTCTGATAAATGCACAATAAGGTTTTTGCCAATAAATCCTTTTGATCCAGTTACGAGTACTTTCATGGAGTTCCTTAGCCCTTAATTTGCTTTAGTTTCTTCAATAACTCTTTCATGCCCTCTACATCTAAACGCGTCGTATTGTGCGAGTTGTATTCTTCTACGATTGAAAGGTCATCACTACCTACATCTTCATATTTTTGATAATTAAGATTTCTGTTATCTGCGGGTATACAGTAGTAATCACCCTTATCTTCTGCACCTAGCATCTCTTCTTTTGTCACCAAAACTTCGTATAACTTCTCTCCGTGGCGCGTACCGATTGTCTTGATTTTTACATCTGACTGCTTAATTTCTTTTATTGCCTGTGCGAGTACATCAATTGTTGCTGCAGGAGCTTTTTGTACAAACAAATCGCCTTGTCGACCATTCTCGAAAGCATACAGCACTAGTTCTACAGCGTCATCTAGCGTCATCATGAATCGTGTCATTTCAGGATTGGTAATTGTTAGTGAATTACCCTTTTTAATCTGATCTAAGAATAGTGGAATCACCGACCCGCGTGATGCCATTACGTTTCCATAGCGCGTCCTGCATATTACTGTCTGGCCTTCTTTAAGGTCACGACCCTTAGCCACGGCAACCTTCTCCATCATCGCCTTACTCATACCCATGGCATTAATCGGATATGCTGCCTTATCTGTAGAAAGAACGATGACTTTTTTCACGTTATGGTTTATGGCTGCCTCAAGTACATTTTCGGTGCCAAGCACGTTAGTTTTTACGGCTTGTACTGGAAAGAATTCACACGAAGGCACTTGCTTGAGCGCTGCAGCATGGAAAATATAGTCCACGCCATCCATCGCATCGTCAACGCTCCGGTAGTCACGTACGTCACCAATATAAAACTTAATCTTATCGTTTTTATATTTGATACGCATGTCCTCTTGCTTCTTCTCATCACGAGAAAAGATTCGGATTTCTTTTATAGCAATATCGTTTTTAAGAAACCTGTCTAGTACAGCGTTTCCAAACGATCCCGTACCACCTGTAATCAATAAAACTTTGTCAGAAAAAACGTCTCGCATCGTCTACCTACCTTTTATTACACAATTTAGTTATACGTATTATTACATTATATGACTACACGACATAGCCCCACAGCACGTCAACCATTCAAACTGTGGTAGCGGTCAACAACCTCATCAATACTACCCGAAATCTCTATCTCCCCTTCGTTAAGCAATATTGCCCTGTCGCAGAAATGTTTAACAGCGGCCATGTCATGTGTTACGAATACAACTGTTTGTTTGTTTCTTTTATATTCTTCAAAAATATTTACGCATTTCTGTTGAAAGGCTTCGTCCCCTACGGCTAAAACTTCATCAAATACTAGAATGTCATTTTTTGCCTTTACCGCTATTGCAAACGCTAAACGTACCTGCATGCCAGAAGAGTAGTTTTTAAGCTTCTGATCCATATGTTCATGGAGTTCCGAAAAATCCACAATATCATCATATATCTCGTCTACTTGCTTACGAGTAAATCCTAATAACGATGCGCTTAAGTACACATTATCACGACCGCTCAACTCATGGTTAAAGCCAACCCCGAGCTCAATAAACGGAGTTAAGTTACCATTTACCTCAATCACTCCGCTGTCAGGCGTATATACACCCGCAATTAGTTTTAGCAAAGTACTTTTACCACTACCGTTTCGGCCGACAATACCAAAAAATTCGCCTTTTTTTATTTCGAAGTTGATGCCTTTTAGCACCTTTTGGCGTTTCTTTTTATTTTTCTTACCTATATTTACAAATAATTGCTTAAGAGATGTGTTTTTATTTTCGGCTAGGTCAAACGACTTATGTAGGTTATGAACTTTAATTGCTGTTTCGTCGCTCATCTACACATTCTCCGCAAACCATTTGGCCTGGTTTTTAAAGTAAATCCTAGAAATAACAATAGTAAACCCAACGATTGATAACGGGATAAGCGCAAACCAAAGTGGTGCGCAATTCCATACCGTTACCGTACTTTGAGTTACCGATACATAACGAGCATCCTGAATTATTTGCGCCATTGGGTTGATAAAGAAGAACTTTTGATACTTTTCTGCGACTATTGTTAGCGGGTATAAGATTGGTGTCGCATAAAATGCTGCCTGCAAACCAACCTCCCATATATATGTAACGTCGCGGAATTTTACATATAAAGCTGACAAAAAGAATGCAAGTGCGGTTGAAAAAGCAAAAAGTTCAAGAAGTACTAAAGGTAAAAACACGAGCCTCCAGGTAGGTTCAACACCATTTACAATTGCAAAAACAACGACGACACATAGGTTAATACCTAAGTTAATAAGTGCAGATGTAGATGAGCTTAATACAGTTAAATACCTTGGTATAAAAATTTTGCGAATCAAATCACCCTTACCCACAACAGAACCCATGCCAATAACTGTTGTCTCTGTAAAAAAGTTCCAAAGTACAATACCAAGAAGTAGGTACACTGGATAATGGGGAACTCCCTTACCCACCTTAAGAATGTATGTAAATACAACGTATAAAATTACGAAAAGAAAAAGTGGACGAAGCACTGACCATAGATAGCCAAGTACCGAACTTTGATACCTAACTTTAAAATCGGCACCAACCATTTCGCGTAAAATAGAACGGTTTTTGACTGAAAGGTATCTCATATAACCGTACAATTATACCATTGGCTAAAGCGCGAAACGTAAATTTATAGCAACAATTATTTGAGAACTTGGTTTGTTTATTTGCTATGGCAGTATAGAGGCCATAGAATATAGGGGTGAAACGAATAGCGATAATCAGAAATTCATATTCCTATGATTTTGGTGGTGCGGAACTGTTCCCTATTAATTTGGCAAAAATGTTAAATAAAAAAGGTTATGAAGCATTTTTACTATCATCGAACACAAAGACTATTTCTACCGCCCAAAACACAGGTATTACAGTTAAGAAATCTCCTTGGTGGTCCATGCAAAATTTTAGTGGTATAAGGCTGTTGTTACTACCTCTGTATGCGCTTTGGCTAACATACACAACCGCTTGGTATCTCTTTTTTATATATAAAAATAAAATTGATATTGTTCACCCTCAGAGTAAAGATGATTTTATTAGTGCTACCATTGCGGGAAAATTGCTCAGAAAAAAGATAATCTGGACAGATCATGCCGACCTAAGACATATTTACATGAATTATGGTATTTGGTACAAAAATCCTGTTGGTAAATTAGTGTATCGATTAAGTAGAGCCGTTAATGCCGTAACGCTCATTAGCAAAAGTGAAAAAAGGCATATCGAGTCGGCCCTGGGCAGAACCCTACCATCAAATTATGCTGTTACCTACCTAGGTGTTCCTGACGTTTATAGTGGCAAAAAACCAAAGCATACGGGCGTAGTTTTTGTAACGACATCTAGGCTTGTTAAAGATAAGGGAATCTCAGAACTTATTGATGCCTTTTCACGTGTTGATAAGAGTGATGCTAAATTAAAAATATGTGGCGATGGGCCATATGCAGAATATTTTAAAG
>CAZMHJ010000009.1:0-7759 GCA_964566075.1 uncultured Candidatus Saccharibacteria bacterium
AAATTGAATGAATAATAAAATAATTATATAATATGCTTACTTTCCATGTTCTTTCACAGCGTAAGGTGGTGAAATCGGTGAGTTGGCAGGATCCTTATCTCAATCCGGGCTATAATCCGGCTGATCAGCGTGAACGAGAGGCACAGCAGAACGTAAGGGATGCTGAACTTGTTGTGGGACGGTCGTTCGCAGAAGACCGGCTGCGTCAGGTCCAAGGCGATGCCCAGCGGCAGCAAGTTGCGAGTGAACTCGCCGCTCATGCCGCATGGGTACGCAATAATCAGGCGCAGCAGATGTTCTACCCGCGACCAACGCCGCAACCTGTGCAGAAGCCTAGGCGGGCCGCTCCTCCCCCAAAGCCTTTGACTCCCGAAGAGATGAAGGCTGCATACGAGGCACGCAAGCGTGAAGCTGCAGAGGTGCTTCGGCGTCAAGCAGCTAATCGTGAAGCAATGCGTGAGTTGGCTTCGCGTCAGAGGCGAAGGAAGTTCGTTGCACGCACCTGTGGCGCACTGGTCATCATCGGTCTTCTGCCGGCTCTTATGTCCATCGGTGCCTTTGGTTCACTAATCAACCCCGTCACGATTCTCTACGGAGCGACGTGCTGGGTTGCGTGGTACCTGGACAAGGGCTACTAGCTAGAACATGGAGAGACCCTGGGCGGTAAAACGCCCAGGGATTCTTCATATTTAGGCTATTTTTCATTCATTTTCCCCCATAAAAGCGCTATACTAACTACATAACTAAAGGGAGTGGTGTGCATGATTGTTTTATGGATTATTCTTGGACTTGTTGTACTACTGGCAGTCTACCTGATTGCAACGTATAATGGCCTCGTAAAATTGAATGTTCGCGTTGATGAAGCATGGAGCGATATTACCGTACAACTAAAGCGCAGGTACGATCTTATTCCAAACTTGGTTAACACGGTGCAAGGGTATGCAAAACACGAAAAAAGCGTTTTTGAAGACGTAACCGCTGCCCGTGCTAATGCACTAGGCGCTCAAGGTCCAGCAGAAGCTGCGAAGGCAGAAAACGCGCTGAGCCAAACACTTAAAAGTCTATTTGCCGTTGCGGAGGCTTACCCAGACCTAAAAGCAAACGAAAACTTTAAGCAGCTACAGCTAGAGCTTGTTGATACTGAAGATAAAATTCAAGCATCACGCCGTTTTTACAATGGTTCTGCACGTGACCTAAACATTAAAATTAAGACATTCCCAAATACTATTTTTGCTGGCATGCTTGGTTTTAAAGCTCGTGAATTCTTTGATGTCGACGAATCACAAGAAGCAGCAATCCAAAATCCTACCGAAGTTAAATTTTAGTTAGTACATGTATTCGCAAATTGACGCCAATAAGCGCAAAACCATATTATTGATGTTTGGTTTCTTTGTGCTGGTTGGCGTCATTGCATACATTGCCGGTATTTTTTTTAAAGATTATGCTATTACCGCTTTTGCACTGGTATTTGCTGCGGGCTATGCCTTATGGAGCTATTTTGCATCTGACAAATTAGCGTTATCAGTAAACAACGCTACCCAAATTGAAAAGCAAGATAACCCACGCCTATGGCGTATGGTTGAAAATCTAACCATAGCTACCGGTATGCCAATGCCGCGGGTTTACATAATGAATGACCCGGCACTTAATGCATTTGCAACAGGTCGTGACCCAAAACACGCGGCTGTAGCTGTAACAACCGGATTATTAGAAGTTATGAATGATAACGAGCTTGAGGGGGTACTAGCACACGAACTCGGTCATGTACAAAACTACGATATTAGAGTTTCTATGATTGCTTTTGGTTTAGTGGCGGCAGTATCAATGATTAGTGATATGATTTTGCGCTGGATGTTTTGGGGTGGTGATGATGACAGCGAAGCCACGAGCAGCCCTTTTGCTATGGTAATAGGAATCATTGCGCTGATATTGGCCCCGCTTGTCGCGACGCTAATACAACTGTCTATTTCGCGAAAGCGTGAATATTTAGCTGATGCAACAGGTGCACTCACCACAAGATACCCAGAAGGGCTTGCGAGTGCGCTTGAAAAGATAGAACAACACGGTTCTGTTATGAAAAAGCAAAGCGCCTCAACTGCACATTTGTTTTTTGCGAACCCACTCAACGGCAAATCGTTTAGCAATTTATTTAGCACCCATCCACCAATTGAAGATCGCATTAAGGTACTACGAGAAATGGGAACAAAAGCATAATGGCAAAGCAAAAACCTGCATCTAAAAAGGAACCAAAAGCTAAAAACCAACCACAGTCGGTAAAAGTGGTTAAACTACGCACGCTACTCAAACAATCTTGGCTTGAGCTTTCTACTTTTTGGCGACAACTTGCAGGTATTACGGCGTTGTATGCAATTTTATATTTTATTTTTGTGATGGGTCTATCTGTTACTGCTAGTTTTCAGAGTACTATCGATGCTTCGACTAGTCGCTTTACGCAAGCTTCTACCGCGCTTAGTGATGCTTTTACAAACCTATACGGTGGCACACAATCCGACGCAACAGTGTTAGTACAAGTACTACTATTTTTAATTGCATCACTAGCAATGATTTGGGCACTCCGTAAACTACAAGCACTTAAGAAAATTACTATTCGCGATGCGTACTATCAGGGTAACGCACAATTTATACCGGTGTTATTAGTGTCGATTGTTTTAGTTTTAACCTTATTACCTGCAGTACTTGGTAGCGGAATATTAAGTGTTGGTTTGCAAGCCGGCGGAACGGGGCTCGAAATTGTAATTATTAGTATCATTGCTGTGTTACTTCTATTTATAGCCATACTACTATTTGCTATGATTTGGCCAAGTTTTTACATTGCTTCACTACCAAAAATGCGCCCGATTCAGGCAATGAAATCTGCGCTTGTACTCACGAAAAAGCGCCGTTTAGCTATAGTACGTAAATTACTCTTCTTAGTCCTCATGGGTGTTGTCTTTACTATTTTAGTATTATTGCCATTTGCACTTATCGCGCCTATCACAGTACCATACGCCGCGTTTGCAGTTTTGTTTATCTTCTTTTTATACGGGCAAGTGTATTTGTATGAACTCTACCGGAGCTTATTACCATGAGTGCAGAAGCCGATAGAGTAAACGTTCTACGCGAGCAGCTAAACGAATATTCATATCAATATCATGTACTTGATGAACCAAGTGTGAGCGATGCGATTTACGATAGTTTGTTTGGTGAGCTTAAAAAACTTGAATCAGAACATCCAGAACTTGTAACTGTAGATTCGCCTACGCAACGTGTTGGCAATGAATTAAAAGGCGGATTTACTAAAGTTACGCATAGTTCGCGCATGCTAAGTTTAAACGATGTGTTTAGTCGAGAAGAAGTTGAAGCTTGGGTGGTGCGTATGGATAAATTGCTACCTGGGCGCACACACGAATTTTTTGCAGATGTAAAAATGGATGGCCTAGCTTGCGCACTCATTTACCAAGATGGGTTATTCGTGCAAGCGATTACCCGTGGCGATAGTTTTGTGGGCGAAGATGTAACGGCCAACGTACGTACTATTAAAAACGTACCCCTGCGGTTACGAGCACAAAAAGGTTTTGAGCAATTACTGCAGGGTCGTACAGAAGTACGTGGCGAGATTGTGATGCTCAAAAAAGATTTCGAAGCACTCAATAAAAAACGGGTGGCGGCGGGGGAGCCTGCATTTGCAAACCCACGAAACCTAGCTGCCGGTACTATCCGCCAACTTGATCCAAAGTTGGTTGCAGAACGTCCATTGACGTTTGTAGCCTATGATTTACAGCGTGATGACGTAACAGAAGTACCAACTAATATGTTTGCGTATGAGGCGTTATCGGCAATTGGCATTCGTCGCAACCAGCAGGCGACCATATTTGATTCGCTCGAAGGTGTAATGCATTTTGTTGATGAATGGGATGAAAAACGCCACGATTTGCCGTTTAATACGGATGGGCTAGTCATTAAGGTTAATAATCGGGCCCAATTTGCCGAACTAGGTGTAGTTGGTAAACAACCCCGTGCTGCAGTTGCGTATAAATATGCTGCAGAACAAGCGACGACAATTGTTAAAGATATCGTAATTAGTATTGGTCGTACGGGTGCTGCAACGCCTGTAGCTGTATTTGACCCAGTTGTTGTTGCGGGTACGACTGTGCAGCACGCAAGCCTACATAACGCCGATGAAATTGCTCGTAAAGATGTGCGTATTGGTGATACTGTCGTGATTTTTAAAGCGGGTGATATCATTCCGCAAGTAGAAAGTGTAGTTGAATCGTTACGTCCAAAAGACGCAAAGCCATTTGATTATTTACAGGCACTTGCACACCAGTATCCAGAACTCGAATTTGAACGCCCAGAAGGCGAAGTTGTCTACCGCGTAAAGGGTGCAACAGGTCCACTACTTTTAAAACGAGCTCTTGAACACTTTGCGAGTAAGGGTGCATTAGATATTGATACACTTGGTGAAAAGAACGTCGTGGCATTAGTTGACGCCGGCTACGTACAAGATTTAGCAGACATTTATAAGCTCACAAAAGAACAATTATTAGAGCTTGACCGATTTGCGGATATCTCTGCGCAAAAGCTGGTCGATGCTATTGCCGAAAAAAAGACTCCAAAATTAGAGCGCTTTGTTTTTGGCTTAGGTATTCGACATGTTGGTATCCAAACGGCTATAGATTTGGTAAAACGGTTTGAATCGATTGAAGGTTTACAACACGCAACGATTGATAAACTAAAAGCCGTCGAAGGAGTGGGTGAGGTAGTTGTCGAAAGTATTGCAGCGTGGTTTGCCGATGAAGATAATATAGCGTTAATCGAAAAGTTCGCATCACTCGGCGTAAAGCCAGAATACCAAAAGGTGACAGGTAAATTAGTAGGTAAGAGTTTTGTAGTTACCGGAACCTTAGAATCGATGGGTCGTGAGGTAGCGGCAGAAAGAATTCGAGAACTTGGTGGCACATTCCAATCAAGTGTCGGTAAAGACACAACCTATTTAGTGGCTGGTGGCAAAGTAGGGGCGAGTAAGCTGGCAAAAGCAAAAGCTTATGGTACCGAAGTTATTGATGAAGCCAAACTACTTGAACTTATTGACAATAACTAACGATAAGCAGTATAACTAAGGTGTAAACATCGCGCGGTACGTGCGGCTAATACAAACAGTTAAAACAAAATCACCCTTAGCCGCTCGGGTGGGCCCGCGCGAGTTTTATGTATAACAATCATGTCGACTATAACGCACGATTATAAATTGTTTTTGACGGATCGCATGTGGCGATCCTTTTTTTCTGCATGGAGTTTGCGCAATTTTGCCTTTGGCATGATCGCGGTGTTTTCGCCTATCTATTTTTATACAAAAGGCTACGGGTTAGGATTTATCTTTATCTTTTTGGCGGTACAGGCATTTACAAATGGCTTTATGCGTTTACCGTACGCATACTTTTTATCGCGCCGAAAAAAGGATGTACGTATTCCTTTTGCCGTCAGTATGTTAGCGCTCGGATTTGTATATGGTGCATATGCGCTGTTTATTGATAATAAACATGCACTATTAGTTATTGCAGCCATTGACGGTATTTTACAGTGTGCATTGTGGTCTAGTTATCATTATGTGTTTAGTGCGGCACAACATCATAAACGTATCGGTTCACAAGTTGGTGTTATGTACGATGGCAGTTATTTATCAGCTATTATTGCTATCGCACTTGGTGGTCTTATTGGTCAGCATTTTGGGCTTGTTTATAACTTTTTAGTGGGAGCTGTTGTGCTTGCAATTGCTGCTTTCTTTATTTTACGTGCCAAAATCAGCTGGCCCCATCGCACACGTGCAATAAAACAGCAACATGTTGATTATCGTCATATTTGGCGTGATATTGTAGCTGGCTCTAGTAACGTAATAGACGCAAGCATTGTTGCAGTGGTCTGGCCACTGTTATTTGTGGTATTTAGTTTATTGAGTTATGTGCAAGTTGGCTTTGTAGTTGCAGCTGGTTTAGCCGCTTCTTTGTTATTAGCCCTCGCTTTTGGACGAATCGCAGATGATTATGATAAAGCAAGAGCACTGCTTGATTTTGGAGTAGTAGGTACCATGTTGAGCTATATGTTGCGGGTTATAAGTATCGGCAGTGGGGCAGGCATGATTTTACTTAATATATTTGCCCAAGTTGTGCGAGGCTCGGTTGATGTTTCGTATAGCGTGCTATTTTACCGGCGTATGAAAAAGGCAGACAGTAAAATACGATATATCGCCACGTACGAAAGTGTAACCGGCTACGTTCTAGCAGGTTACTTTATGATACTTTGGCTTGTGCATTATATTGGTGCGTCAGATAAATTAACGCTTGTAATTGCGTTTATGATTGCTGCTTCAGTTGCACCACTAGTGCGTTTAATAGCCCCTGATAATTTTAAAGAATTACGCTAAATAAAAAGGCGCCCGGCCCCCACTTGCTGGATTGCAAGAGGGGCCGGGCGCTGTTGTCCCTTTTCGGGTTGCGTGGCTAGGCCACGTAGAAAGTCAGCGCGAAGTCACTCGCACCACTGACCGACAGGCTGCCGGTGCGGTACGAAGTACCCATCCACGCGGTGAACGTGCTGGTTCCAGGCAGGCAGTAGAATACCACCTGTCCATTCCCATTCGCGGCCACCTTCGGGCTGAACACGCCAGTATTGCCGGCGTGTGTCACCTGAGCGGTCGTTGCGGGGTTGCCCAGCGAGTCGTAGACCTGAACCGTCACCGGGTAGGTGACGAAGTTGACCGTGTACGGTCCCGAGTCGGGTACCGTCACCGTCTTGGTCTGGTAGCCACCAGCCACGTACGCCGTGAACGAGTTGGTACCAGCCAGTACTTCGAACGTCACGTTGCCATTGGCTTCGACGGCCGTCTTCGGGCCGAAGGTGCCACTCTTACCAGCCTGCGTGACCGTCGCGGCAGCAATATCTGCAGCTACCGGGTCGCTCACGTTGACTGTCACAGCCACGGTGTTGAAGCTGACGCTGTACGGTCCCGTTGTGGGTACCGTCACCGTCTTGGTCTGGTAGCCACCAGCGAACCAGGCGGTGAACGAGTTGGTGCCCGGAAGCACTTCGTACGTCACCTGACCACTAGAATTGACCGGTACCTTGGTGTTGAAGGTTCCGGAGTTACCAGCTTGCGCCACCGAACCATTGGTCAGTGGGTTCCCGTGCGAGTCCGTCACGTTGGCGGTCACCGACACGGTCTGGAACGTTACGGAACCCTGGTTACCCGTGGTGATGGTGAGCGTCTTGCTCACCGTACCCGTGGCATAGGTCACCGAAGCGGTGTACGTGCCGTTGGCGAGGGTCGCGTTGACCACGCCGTTGGCGTCCGTCGTGTAGTTGGTGGTCACACCACTTGCGGTACGGATCTTCACGGGTACGCTCGAGAGCGGGTTGCCGTGCGAGTCCATAACCACAACCGTGCCGACAGGCTGTGCTTGCACCGTGTAGTTGACACTTACGGCTGCTGCAGTGTTGCCAGCGTTGTCGACAGCGCCACTGCATGTCGCGGTGTAACTGGTACCCGAATGGGTGACCGACAGCGTTGCGTTGGTAGCCACACCAGACCCCGAGTCAGTCGTGTTGCAGACCGGGCTCGGTGCCTGGTTCCAGGCGTAGGTGGCACCGTCCGTGACCCCACTGATCGTGACCGTGGGTGGAGTGGTGTCGGAAGTGACTCCGGCACCAGTTTCGATGCCCATCGCCTGAAGTTGCGTGGTGTCGTAGCACTGCTGGTTGTTCG
>CAZMHJ010000009.1:7859-29570 GCA_964566075.1 uncultured Candidatus Saccharibacteria bacterium
TCGGTGCGTACGTGAGCGACTGTAGCGCCGGCGGGGTCGTGTCCTGGGTGGACGTGACATTCGCCGTGGTTTCGATGCCCATCGCCTGAAGTTGCGTGGTGTCGTAGCACTGCTGGTTGTTCGTCTTATCTGTGAGGCACACCCATGCGAGTGTCCAGACTCCCGGTTCAGCGAACCTTGGAATGCGGATGATTGCCGACAGGTAGTCGTCTTGCGCTGTTCCGCCGGTTTGGGCGAAGTAGTCGTAGACCTGGTGGCCGCCAGGACTCTGGAAGACCAGATACCCATTTGCGAAACCACTGAGGTCGTCAGTGACATGTGCGGTGACGTTGATGTCACCGTACGAGTTCGTCACGTCAACCGAGTTCGGTGCGTACGTGAGCGACTGTAGCGCCGGCGGGGTCGTGTCCTGGGTGGACGTCACGTCAACAGCGTTTGCCGAACTTGCAGCAAATGCAGAGACGAGTGCCAGGAGCAGTACCATGACTACACCTAGACTTGCACGTGTGATGCCGCGAGATGGCGGCTTGGACACTGTACGCGATGGATTCACGCGTATTCCTTTCTGGGTTGTGAAGGGACGATACGTATAAAACCGACCACCAATACAGGGGTCGGTCAGATACGTGAAGTTAATTAAAACATTAAATGGCAATAATTACAACAAAAACAAAACCCCAAACAAAGTGGGGTTCTATATTTGGTGGAGCATAAGGTGATTTTGACCTCTGAGCTAAAAGAAATATGTGATTCGCCTGGTCGGCAAAAGAAACTGACTTTTGCCAAGACCACCGCTCAAACATGTTACTAACATATTTTCGGGCAAGGTGCGGGGTTTGCTACCAGCAAACCCGTTCGAATCCCCTGAAACTGTACCAAATAAATTACCCCAGACAAGCTGAGGTAGTTTATTTGGTGGAGCATAAGGGATTCGAACCCTTGACCTCTTCCATGCCATGGAAGCGCGCTAGCCAACTGCGCTAATGCCCCAAATCTAATCTGTTGATGAACGGTGATAAAAGAGCAGAGGATGTTTAAAGGGCTCGCGCGCTTAAGCGCTAATGATTTATAAGCCACAGGCGTTCCAACTGCGCTAATGCCCCAAAAACAGATTGAATTATACATTGGTTAGTACGGGTAGACAATACTAACTATACAAAGTATAGTTAGTAGGGAATAACGCATATTGTTACGAATTGCTCAATAAAACGTTAATGAAAATATAAGCAAAAGCGCATATACTAACACCAATGACCTACACCAAAGACCAAGCTATCCAAAAAATCGCTGATAAATTGTCTGAACTTACCTATGAAAAAACACTATTGCTATTAAGTGGTGGTAGTAGTGTTGAAGTTGGAGTAAAAGCATTATTACAAGCTCAGCCAAAATACACTACGGTTGCTATGGTAGACGAGCGATACGTTGCATATGGCTCTGAAAATTCAAATGCAACGCTACTAAAAGAATTTGGCTTGCAAGATTTTAGTGAAATTATTCAAAAAGACAGTTTAGATAGGCATGAAACGGCACGGCAATACGAAACCACTCTAAGTGATCTTGTACAAAATAGCGGTAAAGTAATAGCCGTTATGGGCATTGGTACTGATTTTCATATTGCCGGAATATTACCCAATAGCGAGGCAGCCAAAACTGAGCACGACGGTATTATCGATTACGATACAGAGCAGTTTGAGCGTATTACTATTACCCCAGCGTTTTTTAACCACATTGACTGCTTATATATATATGCTGAGGGCGAAGCAAAGGCAGAAGCGATTGCTCGTATCGATGAAGATAATGATCCAGTGGTGTTCCCGCTACAGAACAGCAAACACGCAAAAGAATGGCATATTCTATTTAATAAGGAGAACGTATGAAAATAGGCTTTGTTGGCTTAGGTAAAATGGGTTACCAAATAGTGATAAAACTATTACAAGCCGGTAACGAAGTTGTTGCTTTTGATGTAAATCCAGAAGCGGTTGAGCGAGTAGCTAAAGAGGGCGCAATAGCCGCTAGTGACAGACAAGACCTAGTATCTAAACTCGGTGAAAATCCAATGGTTTGGTTAATGATTCCATCCGATTTTGTAGATGCCGAAATATCCGCTTTTGCCGAAGTTTTACCCGAAGGAGCGGTATTAATAGACGGTGGTAACACTAATTATGAACATACACTGAAACACAGCGAACAGCTTGCTGAAAAAAATATACAGCTAGTTGATATCGGTACGAGTGGTGGTGTCATGGGGCTCGAAAACGGGTTTAGCTTAATGATTGGCGGAACCTACGAAAATTACGAACGATTGCAACCAGTGTTAGACGCCCTTGCCTTGCCAGATGGTATTTATGGATACATGGGGCCAACAGGGTATGGCCACTACGTTAAGATGGTTCATAACGGTATAGAATATGGTGTTATGCAAGCACTCGCAGAAGGATATCACTTATTAAAAGAAGGGCCATTAACTGACATACCACTTGATGCTGTAGCGGAAGTTTGGCAGCACGGCAGTATTATTGAATCCACCTTAAATAAACTAGTGCTTGAAATACTGCAAGAAAATCCAAGTCTTGAAGGAATCGATGGTTATGTAGCTGATTCGGGCGAAGGCCGCTGGACATTAGAAGCAGCCCATGCCCGAAATGTCAGAATGCCGGTTTTACGTGATTCGCTAAAAGTACGATTTGATAGTCAGCATGGCGATGTGTCATATGCGACGCAACTGCTTGCCGCAATGCGTAATAAGTTTGGCGGGCACGCGATAAACAAGCAAGAGGATAAGTAATGGACGCTAGCAAACCAACTACAATCGTTATTTTCGGTGCAACGGGTAACCTAGCGCAAAAAAAACTGATTCCCGCTTTATATCATCTGTTTAAGGGTGGATTATTACCGCAAGAATTTACCATTGTTTGTATCGCACGCGATCCAAATGCAAGTTTAGAACTAATCGTTGAAAAGGCAGAAATAGCATTATTGCATCAAGAGCATGACGCCGATGAGCACGTTTTGCAAGATTTAATGAGCCATATGCGCCTACATATCATGGATAGTACGAATCAGAATGATTTCCATCATTTACGTGAAGTACTTGACGGTATTGATGGCGAAAAAGGTATCGCGCATAACCGGCTCTTTTACCTGGCTATCCCACCAGCAATATTCTTTACTGTTATTAGCTGCCTAGGTAATGCTGGTCTTAATAACGAAGATAACGGTATATCGAGCCGAATTTTAGTAGAAAAACCATTTGGTACTGATTTACAGAGTGCAAAACAACTTGTTGATCATATAAATCTTTTTTTTGGCGAGCATCAGGTATATCGTATAGACCACTACTTAGCAAAAGAAACTGCCCAAAACCTACTGGCGTTTCGATATAACAATCCACTGGTTGAAGATTTATGGGGTCGGCAGTTTATTGACCATATTCAAATTACTGCCGCCGAAACAATTGATATCGAAGGTCGGGCTAACTTTTACGAAGGCATGGGAGCAATGCGGGATTTAGTCCAAAGCCACTTGTTGCAACTGATGGCGCTCACTATGATGGAAGTACCGTATCCGCTAAATGCCGAAAATATTCATACTGAAAAGCAAGCTTTACTTGACGCTATCCGGCCGATCAAACCTAAGCATGTCGATGAAGTAGCAGTACGAGGCCAATACTATGGTTATCGTGAAGAAGTCCAAAATCAAGAATCGAACATAGAAACCTATGCGGCGCTCCATCTAGAAGTTGCAAACTCTCGCTGGGGTGGCGTACCGGTACTTGTGCGAACTGGTAAGGCCTTGGCCGAAAAAATGACCGAAATTACCGTCGTATTTCGAGATCGTTCGCGTCGTAAAGTAGAACCAAATCTATTAACGATTCGTATTCAGCCAAACGAAGGCATTGGTATTAAACTACAGGCAAAAAAACCGGGATTTACTGACGAATTACAACCGGTTGATATGGAGTTTCGATATCAGACTGCATTTACAGATGTGCAACCAGATGCTTATGAACGAGTATTAATGGACGCGATTGATGGCGATCAGAGTCTCTTTGCTACCAGTTCGGAAGTACTGAGATGCTGGGAGATATTACAGCCAGTACTAGAAGCCTGGCAACTCCATGGCGATGATTTAAAATATTATGACAAAGGCTCATGGGGACCTGACGCTGCTGACGAACTGGCGCAAAATTATGGCTGTACTTGGTTATCAAATACAGCAATGTCAGAATCACCTCAAACCGAAGCCTAAACACTGCTACAATATACGTGATGCAGTCAATCAAAGCCTTTGTTAAAGAACGTTTAACGCGGTTATATACCGCGCAAATGAAACAAATAATTAAGAACCATCAACCCAAAATTATTGCGGTTGTGGGTAGTGTAGGTAAAACCAGTACAAAATATGCGTTAAAGACGATTTTATCTGAAAAGTATCGGGTTTTAGCACAAGATGGTAACTACAATACGCCGATCAGTGTGCCATTTATTTTTTTTGAACGTCCGTTACCTGCGCTCTACAACCCATTCGGTTGGTTTGCAGCCTGGCGTGCTGGCCAACAACGCATAAAAGGCGAGTTTAACTACGATATTGTGATTGTCGAGCTCGGTACAGATAAGCCTGGTGATATCGCCGAGTTTAAAGACACACTCAAACCAGATATAGCAGTAGTGACGGCAGTTAGTCCCGAACATATGGAGTTTTTTGGGACGCTCGAAGCTGTTGCTCAAGAAGAACTAACAATTACAAAGTTTAGCGATTTAGTAGTGATTAATGCCGATGATGTTGACCAGGGATTTATCGAATCCTATGTGCCAGCAAATAAGCCGACGCTACTATATGGTTCAGCTATCGATACAAACCGTTTTTTGTTTGAAAATGGCGTAGTAAACTTGGTGCTCGGTAACGATAAAAAAGAACTTTCAGCTCAGACAAACTTAATTGCTCGGCAAAGCGTTAAGAGTGTTGTGGCTGCGGCAGTGGTTGCAGACCATTTAGGTATGGATTCTTCGCAAATTACGAGTGGTATCGCAAAAGTTTCTGCACCATCCGGACGCATGCAACAGCTTGCAGGCATAAAAAATAGCACCATAATTGACGACAGTTATAACGCCAGCCCGCTTGCGATAAAAGCCGCACTTTCTACCTTATATGCGCAAAATGTGCCACAACGAATTGCATTGCTTGGTAATATGAACGAACTCGGAGAAACATCGCAACATTCACACGAAGAAATTGGTATGCTTTGTGACCCAAAGTATCTAAATTTAGTAGTGACGCTTGGAAAAGATGCAAATCAATTTACGGCCGCGCAGGCAGAGGCAGCCGGCTGTAAAGTTGTACGTACAAATAGCCCATACGAAGCTGGAAACGTAATTGCAAGTAATTTGCAAGAAGGTGCAGCAGTACTGATTAAAGGTTCGCAAAATGGCGTTTTTAGCGAAGAAGCAATAAAGCCATTACTTGCAAATCCAGAAGATGCAAAAAAACTTGTACGGCAATCCGAATTCTGGATGGCAAAAAAAAGAGCTCAATTTAGTGACGCAACATGAATGTATTAGTCATTTACGGTGGTAGTTCTTCAGAGCGAGACATTTCGCTGATGTCTGGTGCGAATGTGGGTGAAGCATTAAAAGAGGCAGGACATACAGTAACATTTTTTGATCCGGCGGCAGGACTATTTACACTTTCTGATGCCCTGAAACATGTTGATATCGTGTTCCCAATTTTGCACGGTAGGGGTGGTGAAGATGGTGCTATACAACGTGCCTTAGAACTTGAAAATGTTCGATATGTTGGTTCAGATGCAAATGTATCAGAAAACTGTTTTGATAAGTGGAAGACAATTCAAATTGCTACGAATGTTCGATTTCCGGTCACTGAGCTTGTAAGCAGTGAATCAATTACCAAGTCCCCGCTTCTTAATAAACCGTATGTTGTTAAGCCGCGCGCCGAAGGATCAAGTGTTGATACATTTATTGTGCATGATCCACGCAACTTTGCTATTCAAAAGCTTGACACTGTATTTGCGAAATATAATGACGAGTTACTATTAGAAGAGTGTATTGAAGGTCAAGAAATTACTGTTTCGGTACTTGGCGAAAAAGTATTACCTGTAGTAGAAATTATTCCACCAGAAGGTAAAGAGTTTGACTTTACCAATAAATATAACGGTGCAACAACCGAAAATTGTCCGCCAAAGCTTGTTGCAAAAGATTTGCAGAAGCAGGCACAAGAAATCGCACTAACACTTCACGAGACAATGGGTTGTCGTCATTTTTCACGTACTGATTTTATGATTAATAAAAAGGGAGAACTCTTTGTCCTTGAAATTAATACGTTGCCAGGGTTAACAAAAGAAAGCTTGTTCCCGCGTGCAGCAAAAGCGGCTGGCATCTCTACCGTAGAACTTATGCATACACTGGTTACACTTGCAGTAAATAAATAGCAAGTCAACAACTTGTAGACTTACGGTTATCTAACTAGGGGTTTATCTTTGACCTTATGGAAATAGTACCTAGTGAAAAACATGAATCATTACCAATAAATCTAAGGGCCGCAAGACTTTGTTACCCATCTGGAATGATTTTCAGCGAAGGTTTCGAAAAGTCAATTTACGAGTTTTGCAATAAGGTTGGTATAGTAATGACGTTCTGGCCATTAGAATATGAACCTGGGTATCCAGTCTTTACTGAATTACAGTTTGCAAATGGTCCATGGTTTAACATACAAAATGAAGAAGACCTTGTTGAATTATTAGAAAAATTAGTCAAAAATTTTTGACGCAAAAGATGTGCACTGCTATAACTAGCCCGTACAGGTAGTGTAGAGATATGGAACAGTTACATTTAGCAGCCACAGCAGAAATACTCAAAGAGCTTAATGGCTCACAACCCACAGTTATCGGTGTCGAAGGTGGCCCTTGTGGTGGCAAAACGACACTCATCAACAGTATCGTTGATTCAGCCTATGAGTCCAATCGTAACGTGGTGGTTTTAGAAGAAATTGCTACAAAACATATCACTAAGCTAACCGAACAAGGCATCGATTTTTTTGACATGTTGCAAAACAATCGTCCGGCATTTTTGGAGGTTGAGGTTGCAATACTTGGTGATATTATTACGTCAATCGAAGCTGCAAAACAGCAATACGCTGGTACGGATACAATTATCATTGCCGATAGAGCATCTATAAAAGCCTATGTTAGTGATGAAGAACATAATTGGATTTTAGCTCAGCTGGGAAGGGCAGAGGCCCCACATTTAGATTTAGTGGATACAATGGTTTTCTTACCTAGTGTGGCTCGCGAGAATGCAGAGCTGTATGAAACACTAAAAGCTACTAATGGTGCTCGCTACGAACCCGCAACGGTTGCGCAAGCAGTCTGTGAAGCAAACTTTAATGCAATCAAAGATCATCCAGAGTTACATGTTTTTTGGGGAGGTTCGTTTGAAGATAAAATTCGTGAAGCGACCGAAATCATTACACACCCAGATCGTGAAATAGAACCAAAGTTTATTCCTACTAATACAGCTGCGTTTGAATCGTATTTGGATTCAATTGTCGATACTGAAGATTTTATTACCACTACGTATATCGAACAATCGTACCATGTAGTTGATGATGTAGAGGCTCGGCTCAGAAAAATCACCACAGCAGCAGGCGAAAGCGTTTATTATTGTTCGTTCAAAGAACCGGTATCGCTAACCGAAAAAATAGAACGCCGCCAAACAATTACTGAAAAAGAATACCAATTACTTACGACTGCTCCAAGTATAGGTGCTGTACAAAAACTGAGGCACTCGTTTTTCGTAACTGATCCAAGCACTGGCAAACGCCTTTTATGGGTTGCAGATGAATACCAAAATGAATTGGGTAGATTTTGGAATATCGAGGTAGAATTGCCAACAGCCGAGATGCTCGAAAACCTCTATTTCCCGGTAAGTTTACAACAAGTAGAATATTCGGCCCGAGATTTAGCTATCGCACAAGCTGGTTAACAGCTTTTATAAACGAAAGTGCTTTATCGAACGAAAAGGTTGATTTACTTGGCCTATCCGAAAAGTAACCACCGCGCAAACCAGACTCAGCATCGACACTTAACCTAGGGTATTGATCTAGTAGTTTGCCCGCAAGTGGCTCAACTGTTTCTGCATTTAACCCACCAGCAATACCAACAGCAACATCCATATCGTAGATTTTATCTATGTATCGACGAAGTTTTGTAGCATTAAGTGGAGTACCTTTGCCACCCGATGGGTCGAGCAAAACACCGGCAATAGTTGGTTCGTAGCGCTTAATTTCTTTTGCGAATTTTGCGGGGGTAAGCGCATCCATGCTATCGGCATTAGCTTGCAGGACAATTTGTTGTTTACGTGTTTTAGGATTTGTTTCGGTTGCAAGCATCTCAAATAGCGGCAAGTAATCTTGCTCGTAGAAGGGTAGATTATTAAACTGAACTTTACTACATTGCATTTCTTGGGTTGTAAACGGAGTTCCTAAATCGGTTTCGTCATGTACTGTAACGATAGTTCGTTCGAGCATTAATCTACTGATTGCTGCCACTGAGGCTGGTTCCTTTCCATCGGTATTTACGTGTAGCATTTGCTTCCAACCATAATCAACCCACCAAGCTTTCATCGCACGACCAACCGGATGCCACTCGCTGCCGTATTTGTTTTCTTGGTTGTAGACTTGGGTTTTTTCGGTTGCCTGTACACCCATTATAATGTCGCGGTTTGGGCTTTCGTTTTGTAATTTCCAGATGTCTCTCATGTCATTCCAGCCACCACCGTTAATGCCAATGTAGGGTTCCAACTTTTTCATATATGCCTCCTTATAGCTGATATGCTACGAGCCCATAAAAATAAAAACTAGACAAGAGTTATTTGAGTCAACTACACTTGACCTATGTCTGAGAGCCTAGAACCCAAGGTGATACACCATATTCAGCGCGAAATTTTACGTAGTTTGCTTTTGGTACCCGAAGCTCGATTTAAAGATTTAAAGCCAGCTGGGCTTGAATCAAACATTTTTATGTACCACCTAAAGACACTTATAAAAGAGGGTCTGGTTGAAAAAACTGAAGGTGGATATACGTTAACCAGTAAAGGTAAAAGTTTTGTTGATCGTTCTAATTTGGCTTCGCTCAAAATACGAGTGCAACCTAAAACGATTACCATTCTTGCCGTTACCAATGCTGATGGTAAACAGCTTATTTTAGAACGATTACACCAACCGTTTATTAATCACAAAGGCTTTCCATCTGGCAAAATTCATTATGGCGAATCGCTTACAGATGCTGCTAATCGAGAGTTATTGGAAAAAGCTGGCTTTAAAGATGTAGCACTAACATTTCGAGGCAATTTTGTAATGCGATATTTTAAGGATGACGAAGTTGTTAATCATATTATTGGCTACGTATTTAGTGGCCAAGTTGATAGACCTGAACCGCTCGATTTAAAAACTCCATATTTTAAAAGTTACTGGGGTGATAAAGACGAACTATATGTCGATAACCGTTTTAAAGGTCATCCGGAAATCTTTGAATTGTTACAAAAAACACCAAAAGGCGAACTATTTTTTTCCGAGCGCGACTTTACCTCTGATTTTTAATCTGTTCTACGGTATAATAACTAACAATGAAACGATACAATCCAAAAGAGTTAGAGCCAAAGTGGCAGCAGGCTTGGGCTGATTCGGATGTCTATGCTGCAGAAGATTTTAGTGAAAAGCCTAAATACTATGCGCTTTCTTTCTTTCCGTACCCAAGTGGGGTAGGGCTACACATTGGCCACACCCGTAACTTCACGATTACTGACGTAACCGCACGCGCTAAGCGGATGCAGGGTTACAACGTGCTACACCCAATGGGCTGGGATAGTTTTGGGTTGCCCGGCGAAAACTATGCGATTAAAACCAACATTGCTCCGCAAATTACGACTAAACAAAATACTGATAATTTTAGAGCACAGTGTAAGCGCTTAGGGCTTTCGATTGACTGGTCACGTGAGTTTGGTAGCACCGACCCAGATTATTACAAATGGACACAATGGTTCTTTTTATTGTTGCTAGAACGAGGTTTGGCATATCAGCAAGAAAGCCCGCAGTGGTGGTGTGATACTGATAAGACTGTACTTGCAAACGAGCAAGTAGAAGCCGGACGTTGTTGGCGCTGCGGTAATTTAGTAGTTAAAAAGAATCTAAAACAATGGTTCTTTAAGATTACTGATTACGCCGATAGACTGGTTGAAGATTTAGACGATCTCAACTGGCCAGAAGGCATAAAGTTAATGCAACGAAACTGGATAGGCAAGAGCAAAGGTGCTCGTGTTCAGTTTGCGGTTGATGGAAGTGATAAAACAATCGAAGTCTTTACGACCCGCCCTGACACACTGTTTGGCGCAACCTTTATGGTGCTAGCGCCAGAACATCCACTAGTTACAGAGATTACCTCTGCCGAACAAAAAGAAGCCGTTGACGCGTATGTAGCTGAGGCCGGGCGCAAAAACGAAATTGAGCGCCAAGAAGAAGCCGCCAAAGAAAAAACAGGTGTCTTTACCGGCGCATATGCTGTTAACCCAGTAAGCGGCAATAAAATTCCGGTCTGGATTGCAGATTACGTATTGATGGGCTATGGTACCGGCGCAATTATGGCGGTGCCCGCACACGACGAACGCGACAACGAATTTGCTAAGACCTTTGATCTGCCAATTACGCAAGTAGTTCAAGCGCCGGAGATTACTGAAGGTTGTTTTAGTGGTGAAGGAACCATGATTAATTCTGAAGAGTACGATGGTTTAACCAGCAGCGAAGCACGTGAAAAAATCGTGGCTGACCTTGAAAATCAGGGCGTGTGCAAAGAGCAGATAAATTATAAAATTCGTGACTGGCTTATAAGCCGACAGCGATATTGGGGCGCACCAATCCCGGTTGTCCATTGTGCCAAAGACGGCATTGTTCCGGTGCCAAAAGATCAATTGCCACTCGAACTACCGGTACTTGAAAAATTTCAACCAAGTGGTGACGGCCGTTCACCATTAGCACTCGCGACTGACTGGGTAAATACGACCTGCCCAGAGTGTGGTGGCCCAGCCGAACGTGAAACCGATACAATGGATGGTTTTGCCTGTAGTAGCTGGTACTTTTTACGCTTTGCGGATCCACATAACAACACGGCAGCCTTCACAAAAGAAAAGGCTGACTACTGGTTGCCGGTTGATATGTACGTTGGCGGGGCAGAACACGCAGTTATGCATTTGCTATATGCACGTATGTGGACGAAGGTTATGCAAGATGCGGGCCTCATTAACTTTGGCGAACCATTCAAAGCGCTCCGCAACCAAGGCATGCTTTTAGCTGCTGATGGCCAAAAAATTAGCAAGAGCAAAGGCAACGACATTAAGCCCGAAGAGATTATAGAACAGGGGTATGGAGCTGATTCATTGCGCATGATTGTGCTTTTTTTGGCACCATTCGATATGTCGACACCGTGGAGCAACGAAGGTTTAGCTGGCGTGTTTCGGTTCTTGCAACGAGTCTGGACGATTACTCAAAAGTTCTTAGAGGCGGGTGAACTACCACACAGTACTGAAGCTGAGGGTGAGTTAATGGCTGCTATGCATACCGCAATCAAAAAAGTATCAAAAGACATTGAGCTGATGGGTTACAACACTGCCATTGCAGCACTCATGCAATTTACGAATGAGCTATATACGATTGAGAAAAACTATGGTTTTGCCGCCAAAGAGCAATGGCACCAAGCACTTACTACGCTCACACAATTACTTGCCCCATTTGCGCCACATATTACCGAAGAATTATGGGCAGATTTGGGACATGAAGGCTCGGTACACATTAGTGAGTGGCCAATACACGATGATTCTTACCTAGTACAGCACGTTATGAAAATTGCCGTACAAGTGAATGGTAAGCTGCGTGGTGAAATTGAAGTGCCTCACGATGCCACACAAGCTAGCATTGAAGCCGAAGCTAAAGCACATGAAAATGTCGCCAGCTACTTAAGCGGCGACGTACGAAAAGTTATTTATGTGCCCGGTAAAATCCTGAACTTCGTCGTTTAGTTTTCGCTGAATTGTGCGCAGTTCGTTGGTATGACAATAGAGGTATAACCCTCCTTTAGGTGCCAAGTATTCTCAATTCCCGGTTGCCAAATATCGATTGAGTTACGGCTATTTATTGCAGTTCTCATTTGTAAAACAGTTGGCTTGACACCAGTATGTATAGAAACTTCATTAATAGCTTGCGCAATAGTTTGGTTTACGTCTTTGAGTGGTGTAACCTCCATTTCTTGGCTGCCAGTACAAGTGTCTTTTGGTTGCGGTATTGTTTCTTCGCGCTGCAGTTCTTTTCCCATATAAAAAGCCGCACCTACCGATACACCAACGACCGACAATGCGAGCGCACCAGCAAGGGTTCTTAGACGAATAGAAAAATTATATTCATAGCTATTACCACGAAGCTGACGCCTAAGTTGTCTTAGCTGTTGTGGTGACGCATAGGGATTCGTTCCGTTAAGACTTTCAGTTTCACTGAATTCTTCTGAAGCACGAATTCGAAGTGGCGGTTTAAACTCGTCCATTACAACAATTATGCAATGAAATCAAATAATTACAAAAAAACTCTGCAAACACAGAGAGGTAAATACTGTAAAAATGGTTGAATAATTAACGATTACATATTGTCGGTACCGCTAGTGATCCAACAGATACAATAAGTTGCTTAGACTGACTATTATAATCAATCTTACTAGTTTCATTTGCACGTGCAATCATCATTGCTACGTTTGCTATGTCCTCAGTGTCTAAGTTCGGGTTACTCGTAATAACATCACGTGCGACGTCGGGTAAAGGTGTACCCGATTTAAATTCAGCTTCGTGCCAATCATAACAGGTAACACCGCCCCAGTTTTGTTCGTCGGGTGCGCAAGCTGACAGTGCCGTTAGTGCTAATAAACTTGAACTAGCTACGACGGCTCCTTTAGTTATGTATGAATTATGACGATTCATGATGCAGATTACCAACCACTACTTATTTTCTTTTTGTTCTTGAACGGTTAGGATTTCTGACGAAAGGTAGTCATTGTCATTATTAGTATAAACAATTACGGTATCGCCTGGTTGAGCCATATATGGATGTTTTTGCTCACTAGTCTGTCTTTGAATAGCTTCTTGTCCGGCATATACTGCTGACATATCAATTGCATGCTCGTCGGCAATTTCACGTATCGTTAACTGTACATTACTGCCTGGTTCGACATCACCATAGTAGGCATTACTAATGGTGTTAGATTCATTAATATGATTGACAGTTTGATTACCAACGAAAGCGATACCACTTACGGCAACTACTAAAGGCAATAATCGTCGAGCCATCCTTTTGCCACGGCTTTGATTATGTTTACGGTCTAAAAATTCTTTGCGTCGTGTGTCGGGGTCAATAACGCGTTCTGTTGTCGGTTGTTGTGTGTTTTTGTGGGTTAACTTTTCCATGTAATACATAATAGCATAAGCATTACTTTTTGTCAATATTATGATAAAGAATTAACGAGTACGATTAATTTCGGTATCCATTACAGAGTCATTTTGATTAAAAATAACGGTAAGTGCGTCACCTGGACGTGCTAGATAAACTCGATGCGCTTCGTTAGATTCTTTATTTTGAGCATCTATACCAACAATTGTTTCATTAAATGATATACCCGCTACCTGTTCAGCTCTAGCGGCTGCAGCAATTAATGTTTCACCATCTTCAATAAACACCGTAACTCTCGTTTTTTCAGTATGATCTCGATATACGTGAGCACCAGTTGCAAAAGCAACCGCAGCAACACCAACTACAACAACCCCTGTAATAATCAGTTTATTTTTTGATACAGATACACTTGGTTCAATAGATTGGTCTACTGTCTCTCCGGCTACATTATTCATACGAAAAACAATAGCATTAGCAGTACAACTAGTCAATATTTTAATATATTACGCAAGTCCCTTGAGTATTACAGTAAAAAACTGGTATAATAACCTAGATTTAATAACAGTTAAGAACGAACTAACAGGAGTTAGCACCTTGGGTAAGCCAAAGAAACGCACGACACCTCGCCGTACCGGTACTCGACGTAGCCACCTAGTGGTTAAGCTTGCACGTAGCGTAAACGCTAAATCACCGGTCCATGCGTATACTACTCGCCGTGAAAGCGGTAAAGTAAAAGCAGAAGCTGCTAAGTAAAGCGCTTTTTTACAAATTAACTCTTTTTAAAAGAGAAAAGGCACATTCGATACTATGGCATCAAATCGTCACCTTGGTAGAATCGTAGCTCTACAGACACTGTACGAGCAGGATTTTCGCGCTGAGTGTGGTGACGAGAGCTTTAGTTTAAGCGAAGTGCTCGATCGTAATATTGAGCGTTATAGCGAAACCATTGAGGACAAGGCCTTTATCGTGGCTTTGGTCAATGGCGTTGCCGAAAGAGCAGTAGAGCTTGATGGTGTGTTGCAGCCGATAGCCCCCGAATGGCCATTGGCGCAAATTGCACGTATAGATCGCATTGTATTGCGCATGGGTCTATATGAGCTTACCTATGAGCAAGATGTACCGCCGAAGGTGGTCATTAATGAGGCTGTCGAGCTTGCAAAAGCATTCGGTAGCGAAAACTCCTCTAAGTTCGTCAATGGCGTACTTGGAACCGCACTCCGCCAAAAAGAAGAGGCTGACAGTGCGAAAAAGCCAAAATCCAAGAAGAAAGATTAGCGAGTGAAGAGACCAAAGCCGATTCAAGGATTTAAGAATTACTTAACCCGACGAAAACCAGCCATAAACGAAGTTGTACGCGAACCGACCGCTGGTGGGATTGTGTGGCGCCGTAATCAAAAGACTAAAGAAATCGAGATTCTGCTCATTCAGGATGCAAAAGACCGCTGGACTATACCAAAAGGACATATTGAAGAAGGCGAAAGCCCGCGTGATACAGCCGAGCGCGAAATTCGTGAAGAAACGGGCTTACAACAAATGAAAGTTATGAGCTGGTTAGGTAAGATTAACTTTCGATATCGTCGCCAAAACAGCCTCGTTCTTATGAGCACGCAGATTTACCTTGTGCAGGCACAAGGTGATACCGATAAGCTCAAAAAAGAGGATTGGATGAACGGTATCGATTGGCTCAGTTCGAATGAAGCGCTTGAGCGTATCGAATATGAAGATATAGGTAAAATTATATTATTAGGACTAAAAAAGATTAGAGATGCAGGACTTTAGTATTTACCAACAACTTGCGAAGGAAAAATTAGGTGGTGAGTTTACTAACCTCGAACTATTAATTACCGCCTTTACGCACCGCTCGTATTTGAACGAGCATAAAAAGACAGTTAAAGAACATAACGAGCGCCTCGAATTTTTAGGTGATGCCGTACTTGAGTTGGTTGTAACCCAGAATTTATACACTAGTTTTAGCGAACCAGAAGGTATTTTAACTAACTGGCGCAGTGCGTTAGTGCGTACCGAAAGCATCAGCGCTGCCGGTGAGCGACTTGGCTTTAATGAGTATCTACGGTTATCTCGCGGTGAAAAACGAGGTAGTGAACGCGCCCGACAGCAAATCTTAGCGAACTGTTTTGAAGCGGTTATAGGTGCAATTTACCTTGATAAAGGGTACGAAGCAGCAAAGGTATTTATCACCGAAAATATATTGTCGACACTCGACAATATCTTACAGTCTGGTTCTTGGATGGATCCAAAGTCACGCTTGCAAGAAATTGCCCAGAGCGTTGACGGTGCAACGCCACACTATAAGGTGTTGAATGAGGAAGGCCCAGATCACGAAAAAACCTTTACCATTGGTGTATTTGTCGATAGCGTCTTAAAAGGGCAAGGTACAGGGCCAAGTAAGCAGGCTGCGCAACAGCGTGCCGCTGAAACTGCACTCAAAACCTACACATCAGAAAAGTAGTTCTTAAGGGGTTTGACTTTTATCTGAAAAACAGATACAATAACCCCCTGGAATAAGTTATAAACGTTAAGGGAAGAAAGACCACAACCACTTTATGCTCGTAATTCGTATGCAACGCACCGGCCGTAAAGGTCACGCACAATACCGTGTCGTGGTTCAGGACAGCCGAGTTACGCCTACAAGTGGCCGTGTTGTCGCTGGGCTTGGCAGCTATAATCCACACACCAAAGCTGTTGTTTTAGACACAGAAAAAGCAAACTACTATTTAAGTAATGGTGCACAACCATCAGACCGTGTTGCGCTACTATTCAAAAAAGAAGGTATTGCTCTACCTAGTTGGGTAGCTATCTCTGAGCAAAAGCAAAAGACTGTTAAAAACTCAGACAAGCTTCGCAAGAATCGCCCGGCTGAAGAAGTCGCCGCCGCTGAAGCAGAAGCACCAGTAGAGGAACCTGTAGCTGAAGAAACTCCGGTAGAAGCAAGCGAAGAAGTCGCTGCTGAAGCCTAAACAGATATAAAATCTTTGTAAAAGCTCGAGTAGAAATGCTCGAGCTTTTTTGTTGTATACTAAAAGCACACTATCAGGTAATCAGGAGGAGTCAGAATGTCTACAAGCAGTATAGATGTACAGTTTGTCGAATTTATCGTCAAATCACTGGTGGGAAACCCAGATGCAGTACAAATTGATCGTCGTGTCGATGAGAAAGGTGTATTACTAGAGTTAACTGTTGATCCAGAAGACCTAGGCCGTGTTATTGGTAAGCGTGGTGCAACCGCACAGAGTATTCGTAGCTTGTTGCGTGCACTCGGTACCAAGAACGACGCTCGTTATAATCTAAAGATTGTCGATAACGGTGTTGGTAGTAGTAGTCGTAGTAGCGATGATGACGCTGATGATGCTACAGAAGAATCTAGCAAAGAAAGCAAATCAAGCCACAGCAGTGTTGTAAGTAAGACTCGCCAAGAGCTTGAAGAGTTAGACGACCTAGACGTATAATCAAATTAAGTCGGTTTACGGCTTGTCTAAAACCTTAAATCCCAAAAACAACAACAGAAAAGCTCGTGCGAGCCATCGCAAGATGGGAGCTTTATGTGACAGAAAGACCTCTGGTAACAGGGGTCTTTTTGCTTGTTTCATAGCCGCTGCTAGAACTGACTAAAGGCTAAATCAAATCTAGTAGCGGGGCGAGCCCGCCGTAGTAGTGACTCGAGTACGGTTGCACTCAAGAACTTAGAGGCTCGCCTTAGACGAGTGATGTTGGACCTGGCGTATGGGCGGTTGTGGCTGCCCCCGCCATTCTTACTCGGTAGCCGGCAACCCGTTGGCGAACTGCACTGCACGTTTCGTTGTGTGGCAGCACCTCTTCGATGGCCGTGATAACGACCATAGCGGTTCGCGATGAGATGTCGATATCGACAATCGGCTCTATGCTGCCACTACCGTTGCGTTGGCCTGAAAGCCACGAGAAGAGCCAGAATGCGCGATTGCGCTCGTGCTCTGTTACGAATCGATAGGCAACCAGTTTGTCACGAACCTTGGCAAACAGCTCGGTGGGCATGTCCATGCTGACTCCATTGGCAGTTGTGTGTTCACTCGGCAGTAAACAATTACAGCAACTAATGGCAAAATAGTCAATACCCAGGTATACTATTAACAGATGAAAATACAAGTAATTACTCTATTTCCTGAGATGCTGACAGGCGTATTCGGCAACAGCATGCTGTGGAAAGCTCAAGATAAAGCACTCGTTCAACTCGAAACGGTCGATTTACGGCAATTTGGGCTAGGACCGCGCAAAACAGTTGATGATACTCCGTACGGTGGGGGGGACGGTATGCTCCTAAAACCAGAGCCATTATTTGCTGCAGTAGAGTACTGCAAGCAAAGTTCCCCCGATGCGAACGTTTTACTAATGACCCCAAGGGGATATGACTATAGTCAAAAAGATGCCGAACGGCTAGCAGGCGAACAACGTGATGTGATTATTATTTGTGGTCGATACGAAGGATATGACGAGCGTATAACAAGTATTGTTGACGAACAGGTGTGTATTGGCCATTACGTACTAACAGGCGGCGAGATAGCCGCTATGGCTGTTGTAGACAGCATAGTTCGCTTAATACCCGGTGTACTTGGTGGAGAAAAAAGTGCCGAAATAGAAAGCTTTAGTGACGGCGAAAACAGGGAATACCCACAATACACTCGGCCAGAGGAATTCAGGGGTATGAAGGTGCCTGATGTGCTACTTAGTGGGCACCATGCCGAAATAGAAAAATGGCGCCAAAGCCAAGCAAAGTAGCTAAAATTTGTTATACTACCTCTATTAATGGGGGTAGCTATGAAACTTCGATTTATTAAGCCGGTATATGCGCATTGTGATTTACCGTGTGGTATTTATGAGACCGATAGCGTAACTAATGCGGCGGCAACCTGTTTACGTATGATTGAAAAAATAGAGCAACTTGGTGATTTAGGTGAAGCAGAACATCACAATAATTTTGTGCGTGCAGTACAGATTAAAGAAGAGCATGCTCAAAAAGTGAAAGATCAACTATATGTACTGTGGAGTGATTACTTTAAACCAGAGCATCTTGAGAAGTTTCCGGACTTACATACAACATTTTGGATGGCGATTAAGCAAGCCAGCAAGGTTAAACAAACAGTTAGCCGTGAGGCGTGCGAGGATTTAGTTAGCCAGGTGGCGCACATTGCCGAACTTTTTGCGCAATCTAAAGTATAAGAATGCTGGTACGACGTGTTAGTGGTAATAGCATGTTGCCGACATTATTTGCGGGTGATATTGTGGTTAGCTTAAACGTTAAGCCAAAAGCAGGTGATATTGTTATTGTAAGTGTAGGGGGTAGGGAAGTAATAAAGCGGGTACAAAACATATCCCCCACTGCCCTTTTTTTAGTTGGTGACAACTTGGCTGAAAGTACCGATAGTCGTAGCTATGGCGATATCCCGATAACTTCCCTACTTGGTGTTGTAAAAATAACTTTAAAGAAAAAAAGGCCCAAAAAATTCATTTCTTGATGTTTTGCTGGTGTGTTTAGGAGGGTATACCTTGCCTTAATACCCTGTTACACGTTATAATTTGGCGGTTCTCATAACGTTATTGGGGATTGGCCAAGTGGTAAGGCAACGGGTTCTGGTCCCGTCATTCGGGGGTTCGAATCCCTCATCCCCAGCCATAGAGAACGAAGAGCTTCAGTAAGCTCACCACGACCCCTATTATTGGGGTCGTTTTCATTGAGTTCGAATTTCTTCACGAGTTCTTTGTGAATTTTCACCTTATCTGCAATAGCTACAGCTAGTTCAGATAGCTCTACTTCTAACGCAGGACCATTAATGCTTAAGTTCGAAAATAGCCGAGTGAGTATGATCCGCTTTTGCTCTGGTGAACGGTCAGCGAATACGGCTGAAGCCTTCTGTGAAAGATCCAGCATTTTCATACCGTGTTCAAATTGCCGGTTCGCAAAGTCATCTACATTATCCAACGATTCCTTTGTATCTCCCTCATTTTGAATTAGTTCTTTATATCGTTTGTCATACGATTCAGAAGTTATGCGTTCAGCAAGACGATCTTCGTATAGAATATCTTTCTTGCGAGTAATTGTATCCAATTGTGTTCGCAGTTGCTCAGTACTTGCGTGATGTAGGTGCATTGTCGTTTCGTGCCGTGCTTTCAATGCATTACGAACCCAATCCATAATTGCCGGTGACGGACATACGAGTAGATCAAACATATCGAGTAACTCTTTCTCGATATTATCTTGCCTAATCCACTTTTGTTTAGGGCAACCGTTGTACTTGCTATGACTATTACAGTGACCGTACCAGAAGCCTTTATGTTGCTCCCAAGTAATCATTCCGTCACAGTTTATGCACGTAAATAATCCTTTGTAGTCTGGATTATGTTTATTGTATTTAGGCGGATTTTTTCTCTGCATTTTTAGTTGTACGGCTTCGAACATTTCCTTAGTAATTAAGTGTTGCTGTAAACCATTCGGATAATCAATTTCACACCAACGATTAATGCCGATGTAGAAGGGGTTCTTTAAAACCTTCTGAACGTGGCTACGTGATAGTGGTTTACCAAACTTTGTTTTTAAGCCGAGTTTAGCCATATCATTTGCAAGCTTTTCAATAGAGTTACTTGGCTCAAGATATTTCTCAAACATCTTTCTAACGAAAGGTGCAGTATCGGGATCAATAACGTGCGTACGCTTTCCTGTATCGCCCACTGTTTTATAGCCTAATGGTGCTTTGCCCGGAAGCCAGCCTTCTTCAAGTTTTTGCTTTGTTCCTTTTGCAACTTCCTCACGCAAGTTATCCGTATATTTTTTAGCAACCGCTAAATGTATAGTCCACATAAACTTAACATCTGAAGTGGCGTTCTTGTGGATCTCTGAGTGTTCTTTGACTAAGTGCAGTCTTCGCTCATCATCACGCTCTAACCAATCATCAATCGAAACAGCGTCACGTAAGTTACGTGTAAGTCGGTCAGTCTTTTCAACGATTAAATGATGGGCTTTCCCGTCATCCAAGTACTTCAATAATTCGTGGAATGTTTTACGTTCCGTTTGCTTTGAAGCAGTTTCGGCAATTTTAAAAACCTTAATGATTTTTAAATGCTTGTTGCTTGAATATTCTTTAAGTAGCTTTTCCTGTGCATTAAGTGAATAGCCTTCTTCTTCCTGAGCTTTACTAGAAACTCTGGCTAAGATTACGGCGTTGTTCGTTGTGTTCTTCATAGTTTGATTTCTCCTTTGGACTTAAAAGAGGCAGCCCGCTGGACACAAACCGATAAAGATTTGTACGGACTGCCTCATCAAAGGCAAATCAAATTTTGCGTACTTTATCGGTAAATTGTGTCCACTCTTATTTTAACATTATAGGTCTTCAAAATACAGTGCTTGATAGAGGTCAACGAGACCATCTCCAATGCTCATTACTTGTTCAATAGGTATCTCAATACCTAGATCTTTATCTAAGATAATCTTTAAAGATTTATAGTCATACTTATGCGGATTATCTTTACTATTAATATCTCTATTAGAAGCAATCTTTATACGATTATCTTTACGTGTAGGGATATCTCTATATATAGGTCTGTTTAAATAAAGGTCATTATCACGATCTTTATTATCTAGATCTTTATTCTTAGGATACTTATATGGATTATCCATATTTAAAGATCCTGCTTATCAAGCTTTTCAAAAGCTTCATCCAAACCTTTACTTAAAGCTTCAGGTGTAAGCATATCGTCAGTTATTTCTTCTGGGGGATTACCCTCATAATAGATAACTGCTTCAATGCATTTCTTCTCTATCTTTTGCCACAATGGGAGTGCCTTGTTGAATTCAGGAATTAACTTCCAGCCATTCCCGATCTTTATAGCCTGTTGTTGTACCCACCATCCACTTTCATTCTTATCGGATCTTCGTGCTGTCCATCCGAACATATACATACCTAGGTCAAGTATTGAGACCTTTAAACGATAGCCATTATTAATATCGCCAAGAACCTCAACCTCGACATCAAAATCATTCATTTTGAGCCTTTCTTTAGATTGTTGCTTTGGCTAACCGGTTAGCTATATACACATTAAAAAAACTGCCTACGAGGGCAGTCTTGGCTATTTGTTCACTTTTGGTATCTGTTATTTGTAAAGAACCGTAAAGAACTACTTACACAACCCGAACCGTACTATTCTTGGCTGAAAGAAATTCAGTCACTTCCG
>CAZMHJ010000009.1:29580-29927 GCA_964566075.1 uncultured Candidatus Saccharibacteria bacterium
ATCTGTTTATCGGTAAGTATCACGGCTGAATCGATCTTTTCGTATGCACTTGATATTCTCTCAAAACCAACGCTAGTCTTTGGGCGGTGAAGGCAAAGAGATAATATAATTGCCTTTCTTGTCTTAGGCTCAAAGTTAATAGCCTGACCATCAATGTATAAAATACCTGTTCTAGCTTTAAAGATAGGCTTATCGGTTCTTGATCGATCCTCTGGCTCACTATGGAACTTATCGGTCAGTTCAATAGCAAACCAAGCCCTGTCGTATCTATCAACTTCATCATATTCAAGCTCAACAAAATACGACTTTGTGACTTTGATAAGCTCTAGCTTATCCTCCAAGATTGT
>CAZMHJ010000010.1:0-29674 GCA_964566075.1 uncultured Candidatus Saccharibacteria bacterium
GTCTTATAGCTTTTGATACGTTATATATGCATGAGTGTCTATTTTGTGCTAAAATAGTTTTAGAAAACCATATTGTTGACCTTCAACAAGTTTTATTGTAAAATATATTTAATAAAGATTACCAGGTATATACCGAATCTGTAAGGAGATACTGAATTTATGGCAACCAAAGCACCATCACAGACCGCAAGCGCTCTTGATCTAGAGGCCGTTTTAAAGGGTGTTTTGGGTTCTATTGACCGCGAGCGTGAACGCGAGATTGTATCACGCCGTTTTGGCCTATACGACCGTAAGGAGACGCTTGAACAGATTGGTGAACTACTTGGTATTACTCGTGAACGAGTACGACAGCTGGAGAAAGTTGTGGTAACTCGACTTAAAAGCGCAGCAGCAAATGGTAGCCTCGCGCACATCAGTGAAGTTGAGGAGTCAGTTTTAGGCATTTTAAGCCAAAATGGCAATGCGATGCGTGTCAGCGAACTTGCTGGTCTTTTAACCAAAGAAGGTAATAAGATTGACCAAGCTCGAATCTCATTCCTATCTGAACTAGCTCCTGAAATTAGTGTTATCGAAGAAAGTGATCATTTTTATAACGCCGTTGGTACCCGCAAAGTCCACGACGAAAAGAAAATGCGCGAACTCACTGGTAAAATCGTTGAAGCTATCAAGAAAATTGGCAAGCCAACTGCTATTTCTGCAGTCGCTGCCGAAGTAGGGGACGAAGACGTTACCCATGTACAGTCACTCGCCAGTATCTCTAAGCACCTAGCAGAACTCAACGGTAACTGGGGTCTTACTAAGTGGCCAATGGTTAACCCAAAGAACATTCGCGATAAAATCTACGTTATCTTACACGAAAACGGTAAGCATATGCACTTTAACGAGATTGCAGAGGCTATCCGGGAATCAGATTTTAAGCGTAAAGACGTTACTACCCAAGCTATCCACAACGAACTTATTAAAGACAAACGCTTTGTGCTTATTGGTCGTGGTATTTACGCACTCCAAGAGTGGGGCTATAAAAAGGGAACTGTTGCCGACATGATTACCGAAGTACTGCAAGAGGCCGGTGAACCACTCCATCGAGACGAAATCGTAAAACGTGTGCTTAAGAGCCGCCACGTTAAAGAAACCACTATTCTTTTGAACCTACAAGGCAAGTCACAATTTAAGCGTGTGGCCAAAGCAACGTACACCTTAGCAGAAACTGCGTAAAAAGCTCTTCGCACTCTTATAAAACAGCGTATAATAGTGCTTGTGGCTGAAAAAGCCCAATATTGATATGGCAACGAAAAAAACCGTAGTAGTACCCTCGACCTTACTGGTCCTTGAAATACCGCGCACCAACGACAAAAAAGAGCTCGCCGCCGAGCAAATGTTTGCCGCCTTGCATGGTATTTTAAAGCCTAAACGTGAGCTTTTAGGTGGGCAACAAGATCACATTAGCCTCGAAATAGCAGCTATAGGCCAGCGTATTCGTTTTTATGTTTGGGTTCCTAAACACTTGCAAGCGTTTATAGAAGGGCAGGTCTATGCCCAGTATCCAACTGCGCAAATATCAGAAGTAGAAGAAGATTACGCTAATCGTGCAATGCCACAGTCAGTTATTTATAGCACCGAGTTAACGCTTACTGATCATGAGACATTACCTCTTAAAACCTTCCCAAGCTTCGAAGTTGACCCCTTGGCAGCAATTACCGCTACGCTCTCGAAGTTAGAACAGCCCAACGAAGAAATGTGGGTTCAGATGCTGGTTCGCCCAATTAGCGATGACTGGCACCGCCAAAGTAGCCGTATGGTCAGCCGTATCAAGAGCGGCAGGGGAGCCTGGAGCAGTAGCGGTATAGCAAGTGGTATTAATTATTTTGGCCAAGCAATTGGTGCACTGGTGCGCCCACCAACAGCAGTCGAAGCAGGCAAGTCGTACGAACCAACCGAGCGTGATAAAACGCGTATTACCGCCATAGAAGAGAAGAGCCGAAAACTTGGTTATCGCGTAAAAATTCGTATTATCTATGCCGGTAACGACCAAACAACCGCTCGTTTACGTATGCAAGCCATGGTTGGCACCTTTAAGCAGTTTAATACGACTAATTTAAATGGTTTTCAGAGCAAATACGCTAGTTTCGACCCAGCTAAATTGGCAGATTATCAAGCACGCCTCTTTTTAGACAAAGGCTTTATATTAAATATCGAAGAAGTCGCTAGCGTATTCCATTTGCCGCATACCACTGTAGAGACACCAAATATCGTCTGGGCTACCACTAAAACAGCCGAACCGCCCGCAACCCTGCCAGCATATGGCCAATATCCAGAGGATGCCATTAGCTTATTTGGTACCACCAACTTTAGGGGCAACCACACCATGTTTGGCTTACTCAGAGCCGATCGTGGCCGTCACGTGTATATCCTAGGTCAGACCGGTACCGGTAAGTCGGGCCTTTTGGAGCTCCTAACGCTATCTGATATCTTTTATGACCAGGGTTTTGCAGTCATTGATCCACACGGTGATTATGCGACCAGTATTATGCGCTATATTCCAGAGCGCCGTATTAAAGATGTTATTTACTTTAATCCGGCAGATATTGACTACCCGATTGGGTTTAATCCCTTAGAAATTACTGATTCGGCCAGCAAAGGCCAGGTGAGTAGTGAACTCGTAGGGGTATTAAAGAGGATGTTTGATAGCTGGGGCCCCCGCCTTGAGTATATTCTGCGATTTACTATCTTAGCACTGCTCGATTACCCAAATTCAACGATGCTTGATATTACTCGAATGCTTACCGAAAAGAAGTTCCGCGACGATGTCATTCGTAATATCGATGACCCTGTCGTTAAAAACTTCTGGATAACTGAATTTGCTAGCTGGAACGAAAAGTTTGCTAGTGAGGCAGTTGCACCGGTACTTAATAAGGTTGGCGCCTTTACCGCTAACCCGATTATTCGTAATATTATTGGCCAGCCTAAGAGCACCTTTAACATTCGACAAGCTATGGACGAAGGTAAAATTTTTGTTGTTAACTTGTCCCGAGGTCTCGTTGGCGAAGATAATGCTGCCATTTTGGGTGCGATGCTTGTAACTAAGATACAGCTCGCCGCCATGAGTCGCGCTGATATTCCACGGCTCGAAGATCGTCGACCATTTTACTTGTATGTCGATGAGTTCCAGAACTTCGCAACTGATAGTTTTGCCGTTATTTTGAGCGAAGCGCGCAAATATGCCCTCAATTTAACCATCGCTAACCAGTATATTTCTCAGATGGAAGAAGCAGTGCGTGGAGCTGTTTTTGGTAACGTCGGTACTATGGTTACCTTTAGAGTTAGCCCTGACGACAGTCCGTTCTTAATTAAATATTACGAACCTCAGTTTGAAGCTGGTGATTTATCTAACTTTCATAATCGACACTTTGTAACAAGCATGAGTATTAATGGCGAAAAAGCAGCTGCTTTCTCTGGTACCACGCTTAATATTCCCCAGCCGCAAAGCAGTAACATGGATGCCATTGTTGAGTTTTCGCGCCAAAACTATAGCTCAAGCCGAACCTCTGTAGAAGATGCTATTCGTGAGCAGACGCTTGGAGATGTCTCTAAGCAACCAGTCCAAACGCAAAATACTATCAAAACAAACGTCCACCTGTCTAAGTTAGCAGTTCCGTTACCAATTGCACGTCCGTTAGGTCCTGAGCCTAGCAGACAACCAGAACAAAAGCTCAGCGAATCGCAGAAGCGCCGTTTGCGCCGTAAACGAGCAGCTGAAGCCACCAAAGAAGAGCAGCAGGCAACAACATCACCGCCACCACAAGCTAACAGTACGCCAAAGCCACAACCAGACGATAGCGGTCAAGAGCTGAAACTTCGCTAGCAACATACCCGCTACATTCGCAGGTATTTTTATATTTATAAAATATGAACATTTTACGAACAATATAATGTGAAATCGCGTGTGGCGAAAAGTATATATAGAACACGGAAAATCATATGGATATAAACGCGTAGGGACATACATAGTAATCGCGTACACACAAACATATAGCGAGAGCGGAGCAAACAGAAAATACGAGCCAAAAGCAACGTGTTAGGGCACTCCCCCCGGGTCTCAATCTAATGTCGCACAATATATCTTTTACGACTTAACATAGTGTGTATAGGATGATTAACTACACGTTGCTCTACAGGGGAGTTTTTACCGATTTAGTATTTTATGTTCACTTTTACGTACGCACTTAACTCTTTTGCTTTATTTGTACGTACTATCCACAAGCGATTATAAATCCACACACAAGTTATCCACAGCTATTTGATTTTTTACAACTTTGATATTTTTATATACTTTTCCCCTAATTTGCTTTTTCGCCCCACTATTTGCTTTTTTGTAATTTTGAATGCATAGTATACTTTCCCCCACCCACCTGCCATGAATATATAATACGAACAAAATACGAACTAGAGTAGTAAAGGCTACTTATAGTAGACTTTATCAACAAGCCGAACATCTATGTATTCGTTTGGCTTTTGATTATTTGTTTTTAACTTATTTTCAACCGCGCGTAATGATCCGTACTGCGCGAGAATAGTGTCATCTAATAGGTAACGCACGTAATACCCCCGCCCCGCTTCTTTGACAGTAATTTCATGTGGAATTGTCGTGAGTGTTGCAATAGGTGTTGAACTGTCTGCCTTATACTGAGCCAGCAGGCGAGTGAAGGCCCGAGCTTCATCTGGTCGCATAAACTGCTCCCCTGCCTTACCCTCTATCCCTGTTTGATTCTGTAGTATTGGGAGCGTAGCGTTTGTTTTGGTTACATCCCCAGATGGTAATAGTAGTCTCCCCCGTTCACTCATTATGAGTGAGGTTTTACCAGATTGTGTAAAGGTAGCTAGTGGGGCATCGGCAATAAGTATTACCTCTGGACGATGACCTAGTAAACTACTTTTTACCGTTACAACGCTTGCCTCTGGCACCGCAGCAGCGATTGATTTTTCGAGTGCCCCTTTTTGTAGGGTTGGCTTTAAGCGATTTCTGACGTCACTCCCAAATGCTTGCTTAACAATTGCTTGGTATTCTGCAGCGCTACGGTAAGCAGTGCCTTGTACCACTACATGTGGAACTGAGCCTAAGGTTGCAAGGTATAGCAGCATAGCCGCAAATGCTACACATAAAATAATAGTAAACCAGCTACCACGCACCCGCTCAAAACGACTGTACGCTAATGAATCATTACTAGACGCAGATCGACGCTCAAAATTATCTAGCTGCTGCCTAGATGCGGTATAGTACGAAATGACGCGTTGGTTTTGCGCATCTCCTGGTGAACGATCATTATTTTTTGTTTTGTTTTTGCGTTTAAAGAAGGCCATCTTACGCACACGCCTCCTCAATAACAGTAACAATTCTCGTTGCTGCATCAGGGATTGCCAGGGTACTAAGATGTTCGGCAAGCTGCTTTGCTTGTTTTGGATTATTCTGCAGATGTAGCACCGCATCAAGCAATGCCCGGCCATTTGTTTCGGCGATTTCTTTTTCTGTTACCACTACAGCTGCGTCAATATTTGCTATCGCTTTTGCATTAATGGTTTGATGCCCACCCGTAAGGACTGGATTTGGCACCAAAATAACCGTTTTTTGCTGAATACTGAGCTCATGGATGGTACTTCCGGCCCGTGTCACCACAATATCAGATGCAGCACTCACCACATGTAACTCATCAGTATATGGCCATACTAACACTCGTTTGTTTTCGTCATCAGGCAATGATTCATAAAATAGTTTGATTTCTTTTATTTGGTTTGCACCTGTTACGTGCAAGAGCCACGCATTCGCGTCTGCTAAATACTGCCGAGCAATACTCATAACGGCATTATTAAGACGTACCGCACCCAAACTACCACCTGTTACCGATATTACAAATGCATCATCTGGGATACCTAGCTGCTGTCGGGCTTCTTTTTGGGCAGCGATTGTAACGTGCTGCCATTCAGGCCGTACCGGTAAACCTGTACGCTTCATTTTTTCTGGAGCATACGAGTAGAACTGTTCTGGCATTGCTACGCATGAATACTTTGCAAAGCGTGATAACACTCGGTTCGTAAGCCCTGGCAACGTATCAGAATCGTGCGTCACAATCGGAATACGCAGTAATGCAGCCGCTAACCCAACCGGAAGCCCAACAAAACCACCTTTTACGAATAGAGCGTTAGGCCGCCACCAGAGTAGTAACCATACACTTTGTATACAACCAATAGAAAAGTAAAAGAAGTCACGTATGTTACGCAGCATAATGCGCAGATCTTTAACATAAATCCATTTACTTACGCCATGATAACGACGAAATTTACCAGCCAAAATACGCCATGAACCATCAATAACATGGGCATCATCTGCAAGCGCACCAAAACGATCTCCGTAACTACCAACATAACGAATGTGTGCTGTAGGATGTTTTGCTTTTAGCTCAGACGCTACGGCGAGTAACGGTGTAACGTGGCCGGCTGTCCCGCCGCCAGTGACGACTATCCTCATGCTCTACCCTTTCGTTATCAAAACCAAGTGAACTACGACGCATAGTGGTATACCCTGATATCTGGAAAATAATTCCAAGTGCAGCCATCGAAAAGATGAGGCTTGTACCACCGTAACTAATAAATGGAAGCGTGATACCTTTAAGCGGTAATAGACCAACCATAGCACCGATATTAACCACCGCCTGGATACTAAACCAGGTAAACACGCCAACACATACTAATTGCGTCATCCGATTGGGGGCCCGTTGCATAATAGCGAGCATTCTAAAAAGAAGCGCTCCATAGATACCGAGTAAGACAACAACGCCAACAAAGCCAAACTTTTCGGCATAGATAGCAAAGATTGAGTCGTTGGCGGCTTCGGGTAAATAACCATATGCCTGTACACTTCGCCCGAGACCTAAGCCAAACACACCACCACTACCAACGGCAATAAGTGCCTGGCAAGCGTGATACCCGGTGTCCACACAATCGCGTTCCGGCTGCATAAAGGTCAGAAAACGATCACGACGATATTGAGTAGTACTAATAGCCGCTACACCAAGAAACACCGCCACAAGGCCAAAAATAATCAGTCGCCTCATGGGTACACCTGCCATAAATGCCATTGCTCCAGCCATGCTTGCCAGCACAAAAGTCGAGCCAAGATCTCGTTGCAAAACGACGAGTACAACACTAAAAACAGCAAATGTAATAAGGAGTGGTTTTAAGGCTGCAATTTTACCTGCCCTGCCCTCGTTAGCTATTCGTGCCAAAAAGGATGAGCCGGCTATAATCAAGGCAAATTTAACAAACTCTACAGGTTGAAACGAAAGTGCTCCGAGCTGAATCCATCGATTAGCCATGCCGCCCAACACAATTGTGGTAACACTTAGGGCAAACGCAATAATGATAAATGGTTTTTGCCATCGCTCCCATACAACTAGCGGAATTTTTGCTGCCAGTAAAAAAGCAACAAAACCTAAAATAATAGCGATAAACTGTCTCGACACAAAATAATTATCGCTAACGTTACCACCTTGTGCGGCGAGTGCGGGGCTAATGGCGTACATAACAATAAGTCCAACACCAAGCAATATGCTCGCAATTATAAGCAAACCATAGTCTGGGCGATGCTTGCGCACCGTGAGGTCACCGCTCGCGAGCGGTTGGCGACCACCGGTGCGCGGCATCATACAAAGCCCCCGATAATTGCTAAGAGTAAGCCAACTACAGCTGCAACCTGGCCAATAACCCAAAACCGCATCGTGACTTTCGTTTCTGGCCAGCCAATCGCTTCAAAGTGATGATGTATTGGGCTAATACGGAATATCTTTTTCCCGTTACGCAACTTCTTAGAGGCAACTTGCAAAATAACCGAACCTGCTTCTGCAACGAAAACGAAGCCAATAACCGGTAGCAGTATAAGTGTATCGGTCATCATAGCTACCACCCCGAGCCCAGTGCCGAGCGCAAAACTACCGACATCACCCATAAAGAACCTGGCTGGAAAAATATTAAACCAAACATATGCCAAAAGTGCACCAACGACAGTCATACAAAACGCTGCCAAACCATAGTTACCCTGCAGTAGTGCAATTACAGCATAAGCAGCATACGCTGTTGCCAGTAGACCACCGGCCAAACCATCAAGCCCATCCGAAATATTAACTGCATTTGCGGTAGCAACTACCACCAGGACAAAAATTGGGATAATAAGCCAGCCAACTACGACTGCACCAGCGCCTGGCAAATGAAATGAATCATAGTTATTCTTCGCAAAAAACCACCAGCCACCAATTAAGGCGACAAGTGCAATCAGGGCAAATTTTAATTTAGAACGAAGGCCTGCGACTCCGCTGCCATCACCTTTAATGTTGATGAAATCATCAAGCAAACCAACTGCGCCGGCTCCAACCATTGCAGCCAGTGGCAACCATGTTTGTCCTCTTTCAAGATTGGTGAAAAGTGTCACTACTGCGACACCGATTACCATAATGACCCCGGCCATAGTTGGTATATGGCGTTGGTGTTTAGCGGCGTGTAATTTCTGGAATTCGGTCGCCTTTTCGCCCGTTAAGGCAGTCGTACGAGGACGCTTCCACCACTGATACTTATATGCCAGCGTAGTATAGAGTGGCGTAATCAACATGCTAAAGACAAAGCCCAAGAACCCTAAGAAGAGAATGTGCTCTAATGTTGATGATTGGATAGCAAGATTAATCGTCGTCATAATGCGTTTTTCTGTTGTTTATTTTTGTTATTACCTCTGTTTAGTATACCACAATTTAGTATTTTCAAGAGCTTTTTGGCTTGAGTGCAAAGTTATCAATAAGCTTGTTGCTAATCTCGGCCCAGGTCTTAGCTGCTTCCCCACTCGCGAAGCCTGCAGTTTTTGGTTCATCAAGCCGAACAACCATGATGTACTGCGGTTTGTCGCCACCAATAAAACCACTATACACACCGTTGTATGCGTCTGACTTATAGTTGCCATTGGCATCCGCTTCTTGAGCCGTACCACTCTTGGCCCCAAGTACGTAACCATCACGTAGCGCAGCCTTGTTGTTTATACCTAGTGAAGTTGTTAGTAAACTCCGCACTTGATCGCTGGCAGTAGCTGAAACCACATTACTTTTAACGACTTCTGGCTTAAATGTTTCAGCCTTACCATTAACTTGTCGTGATGCGATAAGCGTAGGTTTGTAGTAGGTACCGCCATTAAGTAGTGCTGTGTACGCAGCTGCCAGTTGCAAAGGCGTAACCGTCATACCTTGTCCAAACGCCATGTTTGCGTACCGAACGTTAAGCCCATATCCCTCATTTGGTCCACCAACGACTCCCGCTGATTCGCCACTCTGTTCAATCCCGGTTGTCTTGTTAAATTGATAGTGGTTTACCAGATAGTCATACCAGGTTTGACGAGCTTTGGCGTTAATTTCACCACCGCCCAGAGTTTTGAGCGTAAAAACTGCGCCTGTATTTAACGATTTATTAATAACATCATGCAATGACATCGTCTGCGCGCCCCAGTTGACTGAGTTGGTTATTTTCCTGTCATCAATTTGTACATAGCCAGGATCAAAATAGGTCGTGTCTGGAGTTGCAGTGCCTTCGGTGAAAGCTGCACCCATCAATAAGGGCTTTGCAACCGAACCTGGTTCCCATGCACCTGTCACCGTATTGTTAGTAAACACACTAATATCACTGATTTTATCGTACTGGCCAGGGTCATAGGTTGGATAATTTGCCATGGCTTTTATCGCACCCGTGTTTGCCTCGATAATAACCACACTCCCCCGCACTGCTTTCGTGCGATCAATCCCATTTTTTAGTGCTTCTTCAGCAATACGCTGCATGCCAATGTCAATTGTAAGCGTGACATCTGCACCCGCAACTGCAGGTTTTAAAATATTGTCGTTGTTTACGGCAAGCGGGATACCCCGAACATCAGTAACTGCTTTTTCAAGCCCTGTTTGGCCACCAAGTTCATCGTTCAAATATTCTTCGATACCATATTGGCCCTTACCGTCGTCGTTCACAAAACCAAGCACTTGCGATGCTAGCTGACCCTGGGGATAGGTACGCACATTAACTTCTTGTTTACCGACACCTTTCAGTTGCAACGCATCAACACGATCGGCTTGATCTTTGGTTAGCTTTTTAGCAAGAATCACATAGCGTGTATTTGATTCGAGCTTTTTTTGGACCTCTTCTACCTTACCGCCAATAAGAGGAACAAGTTTATTAGCAGTCTCTTTTGTATCAGTAATGTACTTTGGATCCGCGTAGACCGTATATTTCTGTTCGTTCAGCACTATTGGAACAGAATTAGACCCATCAGATAGACGTATAATCCCCCTCGGGGCAGATATTTCGAACTTTTTAATATGTTCAGCTAACGCCTGGGCCTGATAGTAATCGTGTTTTATTATCTGAATATAAAATAAACGCGCAATCAATATTGCGCCGATAGCAATTAACACAATCCTAAGAATCGCAATACGGTCTATTGGATCTTTGCGTTGCTCTGTCCGTCTTGGTTTTACATAATTCATACTACTTTTGACACATTGCCATAAGCAGTGTGCTATGCATCAATTATACCTTAATTAGTCGCAAAAGCAGTAGGTTTTGACTCTTGCATATTGGCAGCGACGGAGCTTGTCTTAACTCGATCGAGGCTCTGTAGGCGCGTCGACTCAACCTCAAGGCTGGCATACTCTTCTTTAAGCTGAGTTTGCTTGGTGGTGAGTTCGCTTACTTTATATCCAAGTGCATTCGTTTTTGTTACCTGTGTCAGGTACATAAGCCCTAAAAGGCACATCACGAGAATAAGCACAATTGCGTTTGAGACTGGTCCAAGACCTGCCTTGCTTGCACTCATTGTCACGACGTTACGATTGCGTTGATACGCACTGGCACGACTAATTGATATGTTTTTACCGTATGTCATTTTTGTATTTGTTTTATTTTTGTAGCTTAACGGGAAAAGCCTTGGGGCTACTCGTCCCCCAACCAAGAAGAACGAGTAGCTTTTTGTTTTAGGTTGGCTGCTTGCTATAAAGCTTCCGTGTCAGTTTATAAAACTGCTACGTGGACTTTATGAGCAACCGACCGACCAGTGACTTTAATGCGCATCGCTGGTCCTTTCCGTTGTTTTTATTTTGCAGCGACACGTAGTTTCGCACTACGTGAACGCGGATTGGAAACGAGTTCCGGTTCACTCGCGGTGATCGGGTTTTTGAAAGGTACGCTGAAGTCTGCATCGTATCGACTACCGCCGTATTCGGCAAAATAGTTTTTTACGATTCGGTCTTCTAGGCTATGGAAACTTATAATTCCGAGCCTTCCACCTGGTTTCAAAAGTTGAATCCACAGTGGTAAAGCGGCGGTAAGTAAACCAAGCTCGTTATTGACCGCAATCCTCAGTGCTTGAAAGGTGCGAGTAGCAGGATTTTTTTTCTGCCACTTACCCGAAGCGCGAGCTATTATGGTGGCAAGTTCGTCCGTTGTTTTAAATGGCCTGTTAGCCACAATCAGCTGTGAGATTTTTCGTGCATGTGGCTCTTCACCATATGTGCGTAATATCTCCTCGATGGTTTCCGCAGTCCACTCATTTACGATGGTTTCCGCACGCAGCGTTTGACGCTGGTCCATACGCATATCGAGTGGTCCCGAGTGCTGAAAGCTAAAACCCCGGCTCGCCTTGTCAAGGTGCGGTGACGAAACGCCCAAGTCGGCCAATATGATGTCAAACTGTTCACCATCGTTAACGAGTTGCTCCGCAGCTGAGAGAAAATCCTGGTGAAGGATATGGACTCCCTTTTCGTTAAACAATGTTCGCAGGTGATCAATTGCCATTTGGTCGCGATCAACCAGTACGCTTTCTGCGTAGTTTGTAGTGAGCGCTAAAATCGCACCGCTGTGGCCACCGTAACCGGCAGTCGCATCTAGGTACGATTCCCCTTTTTTAGGAGCTAACGCTTCTAAAACTTCAGATAGTAATACTGGTTCGTGCATTTTATTTTTGTATTTATTTTTGCAAGGTCACCGATTCAGCAGCCAACTTTTTGTTTTTTTGTAAGTTTTTGTTTTTGTGGTGATAGCACCTGAATGTTGTCAGTATTTGCGAATTTGAAAAATTTGCCTAAGGACAACTGGTTACTATCTAAGTTTTGAGAGACTTATGTGTGAGGTGGAGTTTTGGGAGGTGTTTTGTTGAGAAATGTACTAGGGTTTTTAACGTAGAACCCTCGACCTACGTGTTGACTACCGAATCGCTGATCTCGAGTCGGTTGTTTTTTTGCTTTTGAAACCAAATTGTTAATGTAAGGCTATTACTTTGCACTCATGCGCCAATAAGCGCCAGCGCGGACTGCCACGACGTCTTTGTCGATACCTGCGTACTCGATGTGATGCAGCTCAAGGGTTATACGCCCCTGTTTCTCATCCAGTACACTGGCTGCTTTTCCTGATCTGAACTGTACGTTTAAGTCGGCTACCCTTTCATCAAGGATAGATCCATTTAGTTCGGGTTCTACTTTTTGATCCCAAACATCTTGTGAGTACAGATGCAGATACTTGCCAAAGCCGCGGGTCACGACTACACCGCTTTTGAACTCGCTTCGAACCTCGACCGGTATGGTCAATCTACGCTTGTCGTCAAGCTTTCGTTCGAAGTAGTCTACGGTGGCCATTTTTTGTAATCTGCCTAGTGGTTTTTGTTTGTCGGTGGTGTTACCCACTTTTACCCACTGAGCACAGCATACTACCCACTCCTACCCACATGCAAGTACTTTTTTTGACAAATGTAGTAAGTTATTCCCGACTTATCCACAGTTTGTTCGTATTATTTTCGTATAACACCACATATGGTGTGTATACGTGTACTTATACGCTACGGTGTTTGAAGTATTTGTTCGGCACCCTTCAGGCTTTGTATACGCCAAATAGAATCGCCGAGTTTAGTAACCAAGTTTTTTGACGCATCGCGTGCTAAATGTATTTCCACCCAGCCATTAGGTAATTGCTGACCAAATTTATCGTCAATCAAATAGCCGGTTTCTCCTCTAAAATTGGTGGCAATATACTCCCGCTTATACGATAACGTAGTCAGTAGTGGCACTGATTTCAAATATGGGCTCAGTGCAAATTTAAGTTCTTGTATTTCTTTACTGCCAAAGCTTAACACTTTGGTGTTAGGCACCATATTCTGTGTCGTAAGCCAATCAAACAGCTTTTTTGCATCATCATAGACGAACTGGTCTGGCGTTAGCATTGCTAACGTATTCTGTGTAAACTGTTCAGCTGTTACTTCAAGTGCTGAAAAGATAACGCTGTAGTCTAGTTCGTATAGCAATGTACCGCTCCCTGCTCGTTGTGATTCAAACTGTGCTCGAATATAGTCGACATCATAATCACACATACTTGGCAGTACTGTTTCGATAATTGCGTCCAAGAAAGCTGATGTATCAAATAGGGTTCTATCTAAGTCGAGTAGGAGCATTACGAAAAATATATCCTCATGAGTTGGCGAGCGACTGCGTCAGCATCATGTCGTATAAGTGTGCGTTCAAGCTTATCGTTTTTTGCAATTACCGGAAACTCATTACTCACAAGATCTTTACCAATAGCACGGTAGTGCGCCTTTTTTAAATCGCTTGCTTTAAAACCAACTGGATATTCGCCTTCTTTAGCATATTGGTTGAGCATTTCTTTAGTTGGCTTTTCGATATTGTAAAGCGCATAATCAACAACGCCTTGGCCAACAAAGCGCTCGAGTTCCTCAACATAATCAGTCACCTTCCAGCCATCAGTTTGTCCGGGTTTTGTAACCAAGTTAATAACTTGTACTACCTTGGCTTTCGTTTTTTGCAATGCTTCTGCGACACCATCAACAATAACTGCTGGCACGAGCGAACCATAAAAGTTGCCAGGTGCAATTACCACCATGTCAGCTTCTTTTATCGCTTGCTTAGCATCTGGGTTAATCCAAGCGTGTGGTTCGAGTGTAAAATCGGGACGATTTTTACCTTTGAATTTTGTATGTCCAATCTGATACTCACCTATCATTCGCTGATTATCATCTAACATAACTAAATGGGTATTATCGAGTGTGATTGGCATAACTCTACCGGTAATATTCAGCACTTTACCGGCGAGTGTAACTGCTTGCCCAAAGTCATCAGTCATTTTTTCGACTGCAGTTAAAAATAGATTTCCAAAACTGTGGCCTTCAAAACTACCCTCGCCAAAACGATAATTAAAGAGCTGGCGCATTTGCTCGGTCGAGTTAGATAAGGCAACTAGGCACTGTCTTACGTCACCAGGTGGTAACACACCATATTCATCGCGAAGTTGCCCAGTAGAACCACCGTCATCTGCCATTGTTACCAGCGCGGTAATATCTTGAGCGTAGTTTTTGAGCTCTTTTAAAAGAGTGAAGCTGCCAGTTCCACCGCCAATCATAACAATTTTTGGACCTTTAGATGCCTTTTTCATGAGCCTCTTTTCTGCGACTTGCAATTTCTTTGGCAAACCATATTGCGCTTGGTCTAACGGTACGCTTCATACCATTTTCTCTGTCCACCGAAACCAATCCGAACTTTGGCCACCAACCATACGCCCATTCAAAGTTATCGAGTAAACTCCAATGGAGGTATCCAACGACTGGTACTCCTTGCGACTGGGCAGTATCAATCGCGTTGAGCGTTTCTTCAATCCACCATTGTCTATCTTTATCGCGGTTATCAGCTAAACCATTTTCGGTAATAATAATTGGCTTACCCGGGTAGTGGTATGCAATGCGTTGCATAAGTGGCAATATACCTTGCGGATTCATATACCAGCCAAGATCATTAATTGGCTTTCTTGGGTTCACTTTTTTAAAACCTCGGTAATAATCGGTAAAGTAATAATTAAAGCCAACAAAATCCTGATACCTTTTAATTCGATTAAGCCACCACCAATTCCAGCTATAGCGCATTATTTTTACAATCGTTTCGTCGACCCAATTTCCAGGCCTAAACGGCTGTATGTTTGCGAGCTGTTGAGCGACACCTATCTTGAGCGAAGGTTTTTTACGCTTTAAAATGCGCCAGGCACGTTTATGAGCAATGCTTAAGTTATAGTAGACCCATATCGCTTTAAGTTGGTTACCTGCTTGTGGCGGCCATTCTTTACTACCATAGCTAAGGCCCATGTAGACGTTTGGTTCATTAAGCGTAATAACGTATCGAACATCAGCGAGTAATTCTTCGCTTACTTTTTTAACCAAACGTTCAAAATATTTAATATTACTTCTTTTTTCAAAACCACCCTTATCGGTAAACCATGTAGGCATCGTCCAATGCCAAATATTAAAAAAGGGCTCGATGCCGCGCTCGGTTAAGGCCGCTACATAGTCTTTATAATGCTGAAAAGCTGCAGCATCCCACTTGCCTTCCTCTGGTTCTAAACGTGACCATTCAATAGTAAAGCGAAAGGCATTGAGTTGTAGTTTTTGTGCGATATCAAAATCTTCTTTGTAACGATTATAGTGATCAATGCCGCGCCCAGACACATAGTTACTTGGATTCTCAGCCTCGTGTTTTATGAGCTCCCAGCTTGGCATCCACCCTAAACGCTTTTCGGCTGTTTTTGCTTGTTCGGCAGCAACACTGAGCTCCCATACCGACCATTGATTCGTTGTTCCACCCTCGACTTGATGCGCAGCAGTGCTTGCACCCCAGTAGAATGGTTGTTTACTCATAGCTACTATTGTACCTTATCGAGCACAACTAAACTTTCGATATGTGGAGTACGTGGAAAGAAATTGTAGCCACGTGCCTGCATAATCTCATAACCTGCATCCATCAGCAGTTTTACATCACGTGCTTGGGTGCTTGGATTGCATGATAAATATATAATCCGTGGCGGTTTTGATTCGCACAGTTTTTCGGTTACATCATTATGTAGTCCTGCGCGCGGCGGGTCTACAATAACAATCTCATCACCTCGTAAGTACTGTAAGGCGGATTCTGCGGTTGCTGTTATCACTTCGCAATCTTTTCGGCCATTGCTATTCAGTTCGGCTTGTAGGGTCGATTCCCTTTCAGTTTCAATCATGATTAGTTTTTGATTGTCACCAACAACACTTAATCCAATACTTCCGACCCCGCTGTACAAATCAATCAACTTACGTTGATTGTGTTCACGCGCATAGGTTGCAATTTCTTGCAATGCAGCTTCGTAGACTGGAATATTTACCTGAAAAAATGAACGTGTCGAATAGTTAAATATTCTTTCGAGCAGACTATCACTTAAATACCCATCCCCTTGTTGGATAAGTATCTCAGTAGTAACCGATGCAGGGCTTTTTGGGTTTGAAAAAATAATTTCAAATTGTGAATAGGCATGCTTAAAATCTTTCAACTCATTGATTACACTTTTATCGGTAACAAATAGGCTTACGCCGACGTCACCAGACTGTGAGGAACGAATAATGACGCTTTTAAGTCGTCGAGCCCCTATACTCTTTTGATTGATATAGTCTACTAGCATTCTGCTTGCATCATTAATAAAGTCGCTTGCAAGTGCACTCCCCTTTACTGCAACTTTTTGGTGTGAGCCACGTGAGTGTAAGGCTATATCTACTTGCCCTGTATCATTATGGAACCAAAAATTATATTCCATTTTATTGCGATACCCAAACTCCCGACCATCTTGATAAAACGAACTCCAGCTAACTTCAATATGCTCACGAGCGAATGTTTCAGCTAATATCGACTGCTTGTATTCGGCTTCTTTGTCGTATTTAAGTACCTGCCACGGGCTTGTTGCTAAGTACATTTCTGGCTCACGTGGATTTATTCGGTCAGAACTTGCTTCTAAAACTTCAACTACTACGCCTTCAGCCCAATCTCGCTTTTTTTTCGTTAGCCGAACAGAAACGAGCTCACTCGGTAAGCCGCCCCAAACAAAACATTTGCGACCATCCGCAAGTTCGCCAATCCCCTGACCTCCATGTACTAGCTTTTCAACTCTGACCTGAACGATTGAATCCATCTACGCAATTATACAAGATGCATGCCATGGCGTGGGTTACTAACTTTAAAAATTGCCATAATTGTCGTGATTGGTACGCAAGCATATTCATCTTTGCCAATCTTTATAACAAATCGTGGTACATACTGAGGTCTACCATTCTCGTCTAATACGGGTTTGTTATCTGTTGTGGTCTGCTTATTAACAACATCATCCCAGTTCGTAAAAAGCTTACCAGGTTTAATGCCAGCATATTCACCACTGTAATCAACATGCTGTAGTTCTTTTGGATTAATTGTAGGACGCTGAAATGCAATAACTTGTATATAGTCAGCATCGGCGAGTTGCTCGACTATTTTTTTGTTTATTTCCGATAATACTTTAGATAACGCCACTCCCATGTCAGCACCACGATTTGCAATCGCTGTATTTAAATCTGCTCTATGTTTTGCTTCAATGCCTGCAAAATTAATTGTGATATGCTTCTTGCTACCAATAGCATCTAAATGGTTTGCGTATATTAAAAAATTTTCAACAAACTCTCGTTCTTGATCGCTCAACGTCTGTAGATCAACTACATCGTGTAGATTCTCTTCTGGTGGCAACTCTTGCATGTTGTAAGTATACGCCTTGATATCAATCTGAGTCTTCGCTCAAAGAATCAAACACTATTTCACAATTTCTCTTTATTGCATCAAGTCGTTCAACGGTTGGTGAAGGCTTGTGGTCTTCTAAGCCAAGCTCGCGCAGACTACTCTTCTTTGCAAATACCGAGACATCACCTGGCGCTTTTTTTGGCTGTGTCTCAACATCCAATGTAACCGTCACTTCGTCCGCATCATTTACTAGATACCAGTTTGTCTGCAAGTCAAAACCTTTACGCGTACTCGTTAGCTGGTCTTCGCACAACATGTAATCAAATGGTGCTTCGCCATAATACGGAAGTACCTCACTCACCGATAATGTGATATTTGACATAGCGCTTCCGCCCGTTATGGCGATTGGTTTTAATTCGGCACTAACATCAATAACTATTTTGTCTGTCCTTATGGTGCGCGCGATTGTAGCCTTAGACCCAAGGTTATGTATGTAATCAATTAAAACGCAGTATGCAAATTTTTCTATAAACAATTTGTACTCATGCTCATACGTATCATCAATCGGCGTTTCGGTACCTTCGAGTAAATGTCCAATATGTAGCTCATCATCAGCATTATTACTAAATGATTCTTGGCTCATACTTGCGTCCTTAGATTCATATAATGGTTTCGTTCAACATCTGAAAATTTTTCAAGCGCATACCGTAGCATCGTTCTAGGCATGGTTGCTGCGTGTGCATCTAAGAATTGCCGTTCTAGTGCCCCATCCAACTTACCCATTTCGCGAAGGGCCCAACCAACTGCCTTTTGTAACAAATCATGTTGCTCTGTAACTAATATTTCAGCGAGCTGATACGTGTCAACAGGGTCTTGCTGGTAACTTAAAAAGTAAAAAGTGCTAATAATTGAAACTCTTTTTTGCCATAAATCACCCTTTACGAGCTCGTATAGTGGGCCTTTATCTGTGTTGCTAAGATATGCTCCAACAATACGTGGACACGTTACATCAACTAAATCCCAGTTATTAATACCCCTACCAATATGACTAATATACAGATCGTATAGTCTCTGCTTTTCATTACTTTTTGGATATTGTAGAACCATGGCTACAAGCGCAGCAAACCGTACCTCATGCCATTTGTTGGTAAGCATTGTGTCCAAATCGTTAAGTGATAATTCTTTATAGTATTTTTTAGTGATAGCACGAGTCTGCGGAACGCGTAAGCCTAGAAACCTATCACCTTCCCCATATTCACCTGGCCCGGTCTTGAAAAAACGCTGCAAAAAAACTGCGTCCGCTTGGTTACCGTTTGCTATGAGCTCGTTCACTAACTCTGTTCGTGCACTCATGCGACTTTTTGCCGAATACTTTCTGCCACACCAATCATCCGTTCACATAATGCTTCACAATCATTCAGGTCAATTACTTCGACTGTTTCAATTTTTTGTGGATCGACAACATCTATAATCGCACCATCATCTGCTACTTTTGTTTCGATAATCATGGTTCTATTTTCAATGGTTCGCTTGCGACCAAAAACTCGTTCTCCATCACGCCAATCGAACATGTACACTTCACGGTAATTCGAATATCGATTTGCTTCTGATAAAAGCATTTCTAAAAATGATATGCGCATGGTGTGTTGACGATACCCAGATCGAGCAATCGATATTCCTAAAAAAGTATCGGTTAAATCACTGCCAACTTCGCCACCTGAATCATCGTAAAGTACAAAACGATGTGCTTTTGGGTCGGAAGAAACATTTACCCTGCGTGCATGTTTACGGACTTCGGCCATAGCAACCGAGCGTACAACAGAAACGGGTTGTATCGGCAATAGCTCACTACCTGGTGCGTTTTGTGGTGGAATAAAAAACTCACTCATGCCGCTTCACGTATATTTGTTATTGCCATTATTGGAAGTCGTACCGGCATAAATAACGGTTCAAAATCATTTTTATCAGCTGGTGGATTTGCAATCGCATTTGCATCGATATCAACAAAAAGTATTCTGCGCACATCGGGCGCTTGCATAACGAAAATACCGAGGCTCGCATCATCACCTAAGTATAATTGCTCGCCAAGTTCATACATTTTGCCGATTGAGTGCTCTATAACATAAGCACCCATTGAATGAATTTTAAGCGCACGGCCGCCAAAAACATCGTTAAACATGCTGCCGTATTCTTCGACTACCACATCAATAAATGGAGTTAGCTTTTCTTCAGGCACATCAACAAGTTGCTCTTGCGCCTTAAGCAATCTATTCCAGACTTTTTGTGTTTCTCCTGCCATAAATCGATTATAGACAGCTGAGCCCAAAAAGCAAATTGCTTATGTTTACTTATCTTGTAGGCTTAGACCATTCAGCACCGCAATCCCACCTAAAAGCGTCAGTTGTTGACGCGCGTTATCGAGATTGTGAGGCACTAGGCGTACATCACCGGTTTTTGTATCAATATACGGGTCAAGGCCAGTTTCTTGCCCTGGACACGTTAAATGAAACATACCGTTCTTGTGTACAAAAGCATCAAAGGGGTAACTAAGATTTGTATTGAGCTTGCCGTTATACATCGCAGGATCAAGATTGCATGCAACCTGCCACATACCGAGCTTCATAACGCGTGCCAGCTGGTTTTTTCCTTCATCAATTAGATTTGATATGTCATTGCGCTTTTGTCTAGATACAACTACATCCATTAAAAACCGCCATTCTGCTTCGTCGGCGCGTAGCCAGACACGTACCGGCGGTTTTTCTAAATCTAGTTGCCTGCCCGCAATTTCAAGCCCCGTAAAAGTACCTGCTATATCTTTTGCGCTAGCAATTTCTTTTCCGATGGTAATACCGTGAGAAACGGTAATAAAATCACCTTGCTCTGTATAGTCAACATTGTCATTCCATGTAAAACCTTCACCACCACGATGCAAATAATCCATACAAAGCGGTTCGGCTAATTCATATAGTGCAGTTTCGGTTGTTATATCAAGTGTATTATGATCAGAAATCTCGAACGTGTACATGCAAGCAATACTACACCGCTAAAATTCGAATGCAAGCTTAAGCGTAATACTCTAACGCGTAGTAAACATTGGGTACAAAATACTGGCTGCAATAATCGCAATAAATATGACAGGAATAACAAATAAAAGTAAGTTAGCAACTTTTGAACCGGTTCTATTTAGTTTTGATTCTTCTATCACTGCGTCTGCATAATGCGTTGTTGCATGTGATAAATTGTGTAGTACATCTTTTTGTATATGAATTATCGCCTCAAACATTTCTTGTAAATCTTTAGGTTTCTTACTAATACCTGGATAGATGTAAAGACGCATTACGTCATCAATAATTTCTATATCATATTGAGATACTTTAGTAACAATTGATTGCATAACATCCGGAGTCAATATATACAAAGCATCTGATTCAAACCCAGGCTCTACGTACAGTGTAAAGTAGTCTTTAAACGAGCCTTCGAGTTCGTATTTTTGACGGTTACTTAGATCAAGCAGTGCCGCTGACAAACTAAACGCATTATTCTTTTTTGCATCCAAAAACATATTTGGAAATTTTTGCGAAAGACTAAATTCAACAATTCCAAAGCTTGTAGCGTTGTTGCTTTTTCGTTTGAGTTTTTTATTTTCACTAAAGGACACATCATAGAATGAAAACGCATTACCATCGATGGTACATTGAAATAAATCGGTATACGAAAACGAAGTCCCTAAGTCTGCTAATACCCCTTTTGTTTCTTTTTTGAATGCAGACTGATATTTAAATCCATTCTTTGCGGCAAATGCTTTATACCGTATAACGTTCTTTCCGATATCGTAAAATGCATAGATAACTAATAGATATATACCTAGAGTAATAGCTAGCATAACGGGGTTAAGCGATATGATAGTTAATATCGCAAATGGGATTGTAAATGCAGCTGCAGTGAGTAGCGTTTTCTTGGTATTTTGTTTTTCTGGTTTGCCAGAGTCAAAATCAGCTTCGATCGCCTGCTTCCAGCTGACATGTTTTGATAGGTCTGAATAGTCAATTATTTGCATTTATAGTTCTACGGTTTCGCCATCGTCGAGCACAATCATCTCAAATGGCATGTTATTGTTTTTTGCAAACCGTTCATACATATATGGGTCTGCCCCTAAAAGATCAAAGTGTATTGGGATAATCTTTTTTGCTTCTACTTGCTTAGCAAAATCAAATGATTCTTTAAGGCTCATATCTGGACCTGTAATCGGCAATGCTAAGGTATCGACTCGTAGGTTCCTGATTTCTTTGCCATCGCCAGGATGGAAAAATACATTATCAATTACATAGCCAGTATTCTGCGGGCCATCAGAACCATCAGGTAGCAGCATATGCGGCAGTTCTCTGGCTTGCACCTGCATACCGGCAACTTCAAAATGCTGACCGTCTTCTACAACCATCGCATGGCTACCCACCAAAACTGCAGTACTAGCATTACAAATGATAGGCACGCCACGGTTAATAAATTCTTTCGCAACCACTTCGTCATAGTGATCGGCGTGCTGGTGCGTATACAAAACTGCGTCAACATCTGCAATTTCACTAAATTCATGATGCTCTAAGAAGTTAATGCCCGGGTCAATTACCACTTTTCCATTCTCTGCCTGAACAACTAAACAACTCTGTGGGTATCGCGTAATTTTCATGCTTATAATTCCTTTAGTAGTATTGTACGACAGATTTATACTATATGTATGGTACAAAACCGATGGTTCATTGGAGTGGCACTCCCAAAAGAGTTAAGCGAAACGATTAGCCAAGTTCAACGTGAGCTGATTAATGAAGATACGATGCAAAAACCATTAGTGCCGCACATCACAATTATTCATCCTAACCCTCTTATGGAACTTTCACCACTTTACTTTGCACCTCTGGCAAAAAAACTTACCGACCCACTACTACCATGTGATATACAGCTGCAATCAATAGGTCTACTACACAGCAATGTAGTGTATATCAGTGTTGTAAGCAAACAACTACAAGCAATCTATGATGAACTGGTAGCTGCATTGCCCCACCACATTCAAGCACAGTACTTTGTTGGCAAAAAATTTATTGCGCACGTTACGGTTGCACAAACACGTGGCAGAAATTCATTTGATACTGCATTTGTTGAATCTGTTAAAAAACTAATTGAACCACTTTTGCCCACTACGTTTACCGTTACAAATCTGACACGTTTTGAATGGCGCGCGTCGCGTAACTATATCGTAAAAGATTTATAAATTAAGCTGACGATTAAATGCATTTAGGTGGTTTTGCGAGCCGTTAAGCAATCGGCTATATACCGTATTAAGATACGTAGAGTCAGATTGCTGAATAGCATTTTGTAAGTCAGTTATATCTTGTTCTTCGATTGCCTTACCTACCTCAAACGCTGCCGTCTTAGAAGTTAAACCTTTTGCAAGTAGTGTGTTATATAAATTCTGCAAATCTTGGTTAGTAAATACACCTAGTTGACTAGAGCTTGGGTTAGTTAATCCAAAATACGTTGCAGCCGATGCAAGTGATGCTTGATGCTGTGATTCGCTTTTACTTATGTTATTGAACACATTCACGCCCCACGCATCGTACAGTTTTACATAAATGTCGTGTGCGAGCTTTTCTTCTTCGAGCATGTACGACAATGTCTGTTGCTCACTTGCACTTAGCGTTACCGTTGAAGTGCTCGATGATGTGGCAGTGGTGTGAACTCCGCTAGCTGCCGAACCTCGCATATACCCCCTCCCCGCTCCTTGAGCAAATGCAGGTACGGCTATAGCGCTCGCGCCTAATAATACGACACCTGAAATTAGTGTGCCTTTTACTAAAGTATTCATAATGAAGCCTCCATTCTTGGCAGTCGCTTTAATGGGCTGTCAGCTCCACTAAACACCTATAAACTGAGGCATCGCTTAAAGGCTACTTTGTGAGTCTTTGTTCTCGGGCGTTGTTTGCCCATTCATCGGCAAGCTCATTGCCTTCATCACCATCGTGCCCACGCACCCATGTAAGTGTTGCTTTTGAAGGTCGATATAATTCGCACGCTTTTTGTACTAAGTCGAGGTTTTTGATTGGACCGCCCTTTTTCTTCCAACCGTTGGCTTCCCAGCCTAAACTCCATTTGGTAATAACGTTAATCCAAAATTCGCTGTCAGTATAAATAACGCAATCTTCGCCATCTACATATTCGAGCGCGGCAATAAGTGCGTTGCCTTCCATGCGTATGTTGGTAGTATCGGGCTCATTGCCTAATCGTACTGGCTGGCCATCACAAATTACCGCAAAACCCCCTGGCCCTGGGTTTGGACTCGCGCTACCGTCTGTATATAGTGTCTTCAATTAAATAAGTTCCGTAATATTTACACGGGTTTGTTCGGTGGTGTCGCGATTACGAACGGTGACTGTACCATCACCTTCTAGTGTTTCAAAGTCGATGACGACACAATATGGCGTGCCGATTTCGTCTTGGCGGCGATAGCGCTTACCAATATTGCCGTTGTCGTCCCACATCACGTTTCCATGTTTTGCTTGCAACGCTTTATACACTTCTTGGGCTTTTGCAACAAGTTCTGGCTTGTTTTTAAGCAGTGGTGATACGCAGTATTTAACGGGCGCTAAATGTTCAGGCAATTTTAGATATACACGTTTTTCGCCGTTCACTTCGTCTTCGGTGTACGCTTCGCACAGTACCGCCATAACGGCGCGTTCTACGCCAAAGCTTGGTTCAATAACATGCGGAACAAAACGTTCATTCGTTCCCTTGACCGTATACTTCATGTCCTTGCCGCTCACGCGTTCAATGTTATCTAAGTCAAAACTTGTACGATAAGCCAAACCTAGGAGTTCTTCGCGACCAATTGGGTAATCATATTCAAAATCGATGGTTCGCTTACTGTAGTGCGCTAGATCATCACCTTCAACGGGTAGTTCGTGCACTTTGCTCTTGTCTAAGCCTAATGTATCAAGCCATGCATGCACCGCTTGGCGCCATTTTTCAAATTCAGCTTCCCATGTTTTCTCGTCAACAAAATACTCTATTTCCATTTGTTCGAGCTCGCGTACACGAAAAATAAAATCACGTGGGCTGATTTCGTTACGAAAAGCCTTACCAATTTGCGCTAAACCGAATGGTAAATCTGGGTAAATGGTATCGACTACATTTTTATAATTCGTAAAAATGCCTTGTGCAGTTTCTGGCCGAAGATACGCTAGCTGGTTGTATGAATATGTGTCTAGAGATATGGGCTTATCAAAAGGATACTTCTCAATTCGAATTGTTCCTTCATCGATTGAGGATACATTTTTATTCAAAACAGCCATCGAATTTGGCCCAACAACAGTTTCAAACATCATGTTAAATTGGCGTGGTTCACCAAAGGTGTTTTCTTTGCCACAGTTCGGACATTTGCTGGTATCAATTTTATCTGCGCGAAATCGGCCCTTGCATTCTTTACATTCAACGAGTGGGTCTGTGAATGTGTCGACATGGCCACTCGCCTGCCAAACTTTTGGGTTCATAATTATCGCAGCATCAATACCGTACATATCATCGCGGCTATCAACAAACATTTTCCACCACAAGTTGGTGATGTTTCGCTTTAAGGCAACGCCAAGTGGGCCGTAATCGTAAAAGCCGGCAATACCGCCATACACATCGCTACCTTGAAAAATAAACCCACGGCGCTTTGCCAAGCTTACAATGTCTTCCATCTTTGTATCTGTACTACTCATATTGCACTCATTATAAGGTTAAAACTGGTATTCGACAAAGGTTTTAAGATACGGCGCCATACTTATAGCCAGCTCTTGACCACCCTGCACATTGGCAAGCATGAGCGGGCCATGTAAAAGTGCAAGCCGTAAATACTTAATATGGTTAGCATTAAACTGACCGTTTTCGTTTTCGGCAAAGCCAGCATGATCAGTATCAAAAATGTAGTTAGCGTTTGGTTCAAAATCATTACCATCCACCGTGTGTTCTAAATTAAGCGCATGGCCGCTGATATTGCTATACTGTACACTCCACCACACACTGATAGCTTCTACACCCAGGCGCACTTCGTTTAGCGCCGTAAATAGCTGCTTTACTAAAATAAAAAATTCTTCGGGTGCATCATCAGTGGTAAAAGTATTCACCATTTTAAGGGCGTAGTACGCAAAATCTACTTTGCCCAGGTCGTGCAAAAAAGCATCATAATGCGAAACTAGTCGTGTACTGGTAAGTGTAACAAGTTCACTTTTACCGGCTACGAAACCGATATCACTAATGCTAAAAAGTTCTATGCCACCGGCAAGCTTGCTTTTTTCTTTACGCACCCCTTTTGCAATCGCCCGCACCTTACCGAAATCTCGCGTTAAAAAAGTAACGATTCTATCTGCTTCGGCATAGTTTGTACGCGCTAAAACTATTCCTTGCGTGTGTTGAGGTGTGTTACTTTTCACTGGCTACCGTCTTAGCTGCACCAATAAGTTGTTGCAATGTCGTTTTAGGCTTATAAAAATAACGTACGACACCAAACTGCTGCCATATCTTCGGATCTGCTCCAACCGCATATTCGGGTACGCTACTATGCACAATAACGGGTATATCTGCCCAGTCTTCGTAACTCCTAAATTCGTGCAAAAATTCTACGCCGCTATGCCCTGCCAGCTGAAGCTCAATAATTACTACATTTGGTCGGTTTGCATCAACAGCAATAACTGCCTGTTGCGCATCTCCAACTACAACCGTATCTACCCCACCAGCAGTAAATGCTTTTTGGTATTGCCGAGCCAAGACTGTATCTGGCTCGACGATGAGTGCTTTCATAACAAACTTAGCTGTGCCGACATGGGCACGTAAAAACCAATACCTTTTTGACGTCGATGCGTAAACTTTTGCAGTTCGCTACCGAGTGCTTGCGTTAATTGATCTGAAATAACTAAACCAAGAGCAGCGTTATGAAATTCTGCAGGTGCAGCAGAACGTGCCTTGCCCGCTAAGCTTCGCACTTGTTTTAAGGTACCAGAACCAATGATTTCTTCGGGAGAATACACACCTAACCGTTGAGTTTTAGGAGCAGTTTGTTGAGCGGCAATAACTAATCGGCGCCGTTCACCGGGCTGGCCAGAAACAATGAGGCTTGATACCAAACCGAATAATGCACCCTTTAGTGCTGATTCGTTTGCATACACGGGCTCGAGTCGTTTGGTAACATCTAGCTCGAGTTCAACATTATACGTCTTAGATAACTGCCATAACTCTTGTGCTACATCTTGCGCAGCTGCGGCTGCTGATACTGAAGTTAAAGGTAGCTCAGTTTGTAGAGCGTCAACCGCAAAAAGCGCGTAATCGAGTGATGATAACGCGTGTTTACTTAGTAGTTCAATTTCACGTAATGAAGATTTATCACCTTTGGAAGCTTCTGCAAGTGCACGCACCTGTAAAAAGCGCGTTTGTATATCAAATAACAGTGGTGATATTTGTTTTAGCCCATCGAGGGGCGTTATTTCTGTATAGCCCAAATTGTACCCTCTGTTTGTTACCAAAAGTATAGCATAATTTGAGCTCAGTTTATAGCTAGGTTATGGCGAATAGGTTAGGTTTTTGAGTACAGTGTTATTAAAATCGTTAAGCGCGCTTGGGTTCTCGGTCCATATCTTTAAGGTCTTGTCACGAAGCGGCAAGATTACCATAGCACCTGATTTGGCATTATTAATCTGCCCATCAAGCCGTACACCTGCCGTAGCATCTTTAACTTGTTCTGGTTTGAACGCCGTTACCGTTACCTTACCCTGCTTTGCCTCATCATTATAGGTGTTGAGCACCGTTTGATAGGGTTGGTTAGTGACCTGGATGCGCAATATATAACTATTTTTATCGCCACTAATGTCGGGTACGAATGCAGGGTTAAAAAAACCGTCGACTGGATTACCACTTGAAACGCCTTCAGATACGTAACCGCTCCAGGTCTTTGGATAGACAAGCTTTACACTACCAAACTGTGATGGACTGGTGTACGAAGTATATGGTGACTTTTCTTTTTCGGCGTATTCGGCATCAAGCGTTTTTTTCTGTTCTGCATTTGCTGCGGTAACTGCTGCTGCCGACTTTTTATCAGAATTATTTTTATAATCTTGCATCTGGCCGAAAGCCCAAATAGCAAACACAAGTGTAGCCACAAATAACAGTAGTGTTACGACAAATGCAACAATTAGCCCTACTGGTTTTGGGTCTTTTGGTAATTGAACGGGTACACCCATATTTGGAGGAGGCGTTTGCACTGGTTGCTGACCTCCATAGGGCTGCATAGTATTTGGTTGCATTATTCTTATGCTAACAATTTACAGTCAAACAGACAAGCTCCGCCCTATTTATACGAGTATAAAAAGAGCGCTTCTTTTTGTTTAGTAACTTTTTTACCGGGAATTTGAAATGCATAGCTCACTACTTTGACATTTTTACCAGCATATTGTTGAGTAATTTTAGTATCCAGTTGTAGCATATATTTCTGAAGTAAGAATACATATATTCCATCTGTTACGGGCCATGTTTTATGCCAAAAATTCCCCCAGTGAATACTAATAGTACGACGATATTTAAAGCAAACAATATAACTAATGATGACTAAAATAGGATTAAGTTCATAGCCAACCGCCTTTATCCCCCGCTCTGCGGCTGCTCGTAACATACGCCCATCACCAGAACCCAGCTCAATGAGTGTTTGTCCTGGTTGTAGGTCTAATAAATCAAGTGCATCGAACTGCTGTTTTTTAAGCGTCGGTAGATATGGTGCGCCAAATAAAAGTACGATGCCAAAACATAGAATTATTACTACTATCAGTAGCAGAATTATCATGTAGCCTATTCGCCTTTAGCGTATTTCTTGGTGAGTACTTCTATTTTCGCTTGTGTATCAGACAAATATGCTTCGAGCTCGGCAAGCAGTTTTTCGGCTTGTTGGTATTTATCAATTGCCTCGTCAACCGAAACATCGCCCCGCTCAAACCACATAAGAAGCGCATCAAGTTCCGCGCGTTTTTTCGTATAGTTAAATTCTGCCTTTGTCATAATCTACCTTTCTGTTACACCTGTTATCGTTGCATCTAATTGTGCTTTCGAAACTTCAATCTGCACCGTATCACCTACTTTAATATCAGCTGCTGTTTTAATAACACGTTGACCACTCCGTACTAATGCATAACCACGCGATAAAATCAGATGAGGATTATATGCATGCAAAATATGGCGTGCTGATATTAAACTTTCGGTAAGTCGTGAGGTTAAATCGTTTAATTTTTGCGAAATCTGTTGATGATCACGAAGTAGTAGCTCTTTTTCAACCTCGACAACATTCTGTACCGAATGCGCCAAGCGACCTTTTGTAAGTTGTAGTAATTGCTTCTCTGTTGTAGCATCCGGCACTAATAGTTCGGCGGCGTTACTTGGGGTACTTGCTCGCACATCAGCAGCAAGTTCAGCAAGTGACTCATCTACTTCGTGTCCTATTGCTACAAGTGTTGGGATTCGGCTCGCTGCAACAGCCCGTACAACACGTTCATCGTTAAACGCTGCTAAATCGTCTGCGCTACCACCACCACGCGTCATCACTAATACTTCGGCGAGTTCACTATCAGCATTTGCGGCCTCAATTGCCGCAACTAGTTGTGCTGGCGCTACTTCGCCTTGCACTTGCGTATCGTAAGCATCAATCCTAAGATAGGGCCAACGTGCAGAAGATACTTTTATAAAGTCAGCGTAAGCAGCAGATTCAAGCGAGGTTACTAATGCAATTCTTGTGGGTGGATATGGTAATAATCGCTTGCGTGCATCGTCAAATAAACCTTCGGTTTCGAGCTTAACTTTCAGTAACTCAAATGCTTTTTTTAGCGAACCCTCGCCACTTGGCTGCATTGCTTGTACCGTTACACTAAAACCAAATTGTGTGTGTAAACGTGGTGTACCAGCCACTTTAACCAACATACCGTCTTCGAGTGGACCAGGCAGTGCATAGATACTTGCAAAGCAGCTTACTTTGGCATTGTCGTCTTTTA
>CAZMHJ010000011.1:0-28962 GCA_964566075.1 uncultured Candidatus Saccharibacteria bacterium
ACGCAGAAGTCTATATTCTTACCAAAGAAGAGGGCGGTCGTCACACTCCATTCTTCAAGGGTTACAAGCCTCAGTTCTACTTCCGTACAACTGACGTAACCGGTGAAGTTGAACTTCCAGCTGACAAAGAAATGGTTATGCCTGGTGATACTATCACCTTTAAGGTAAAACTATTGGCTCCAATCGCTATGGAACAAGGTGTAAACTTTGCTATCCGCGAAGGTGGCCGTACTGTTGGTGCTGGTGTTGTAACCAAGATCACCAAATAATTTCAATCCTGAAATTAAAAAAGAGCTCCGTTTTGACGGAGCTCTTTTTTATGCTATAAATACATTTAAATAGGAGAACAAATGTCAGAATTTATTAGCGGTGCTGAATTAGCTCATGTATGTGGTTTCTCGGCAGAATGCGTTACTCACTGTCCAAATGTTAGAGCGTTTGCAAGTAAGGTTGAGAGTTCTGACGAACCAACTCGTTTATTTGGTAGTGAAGCATTAGTAGCACTTGCCAAAATAGCTCGCGCACGAGACTGTAATCCAAAAAAATATGTTGATAGGGATGCGGTTAATGATGAGTATGAATGTGAAGCTATTCATCTTGGGTTAATGTTTTAATAAGCGATTCCTCATCCGTTCTATTTGGACATGAAAAATAGTCAAAATTTGTGGACTGTAATTGCTCTGAATTCTCTTTAGTATTAGCTTGTAATAAGGAGTTACTGATGGGAATCGAACGCAAATTACCGAGCGAAATGACCACTCACGAGATTATACTAGTAAACAAATCACGGCTATTTGAACGAACCGACGAAACAGAACGGTACTGGCAACGGAGCCCGCGTATCACATATTCGGCCGAAGGCACGCCGCGAGTGCGCGCATACGTTCTCGACGAAGATGCATATATGGGATACATCGAAAAATCAGCATATGTTGGAGTGGCCTTTTTGCCAGACGAAATTGTTATTGAAACGTACTTTGCAAACAGCGTATCAAAAGCACATATATGGTATTCGTACAACGAGCAAACACAGGTAGCGACTAAGCATACCGAAACCAAAGACACAGAAGGGCAGTCGATACTACCAATGGCACCTACCGATACCGAATCTGAACAAAATGCCAAAGAAATATCGTGGTATTTAAGGGTTTTGGCAAACGATTTAGTACCCACGTATGAATGGCAACATCAAGAAGATGTTCGCAGACAAGGATGGAACGGTAGCGTACCCTTTACATTTACGTTGCCACAGCTGCAATAAGATTAGTGCGTAAATTTGTATGACCTCTGTTATAATCTGATTAATGAGTGATAACGAGCGACACTGTCTTGATAAAGTGTATGAAGACGCAGGTGATGCTATCTATACCTACGCAGAAGCTGCGGGGTTTGACGAAGTAGGCAACGCCCTGTTTTGTGGAGCCACTGGCTGTTCACGAGCTTGTGATATAACTACCGCAGACCGTAACTATAAATTGTATGGCGATTGCGCTGACTATATTGATCATCAGCAAAAAAAAGAAAAAAGGGCAACTAAGTCATTAGAAAAAGTAAGGAAAAAAACCTCAGAGATAGCACTACGCGCAACCATAATGGTTTTAGGGAGCGATAAAGAGCTGCCAGAACTAGTTGACCCTGATGCATCGCGTATATTGCAATCACTTGGTGAGCCACAATTAGCAGACAATAAAATACATGCAGCTGCACTCGAAGCGAGCGCGCGTTATAACGCCATGCAACTCAACCATAGTGACCCTGAAGAGCGTTTGGGTGATAGTCGAGCGGTAGACAGGACTCTTTTTAGGCGATGATTGTTGCAATCTTACTGCTAGTAACTTTTTTACCAGCGTTGCTTGTTTTTGGCTTTGTAAAAATCTTCAAAAAGCAGCTAGCTGCAGATCCTACAAAAAAACAAATATATAAATATATTGCCATGTACCTGCTGGCGGTAGCATTACTATTCGGATTATTAATTATAGTTTCAAAAGCTGCTCATTACTAATCTGCTCATGGTATATCAGATAATAATCGGTATACTACGTTCATGCGAAAACTTGTTACTGAAATGCGTTCTAGCTATGAACATTTGGTTGAAACAGACCTTAATACTTACCGCTTTAAAAAGCATACGGGCGAACTACTACGCATTTTAAAACACGAGGCATCACGGTATTTTCTTGGGCAAAAAGCGGTAGAATCGCTCATTGATACAACTAGCTTACTGGTACCAGCGAAACAACTACCAAACAGCACTATAGCTGTTAGTGAATCAAAGTTATCTGGCGGTAAAGTTCCGATTTGGTTTTCAGATATAGAACAAGTAATGATTGATCCGAAAACCTTGGCATTACTAGGAGGTATTTACGACGGATCAACAAAAGAGATGACAGATATCCGTTTACAAATGCTCCTTGATGATTATGGGCACCTTTTTGAGGTTAATGTAGGTAAATCATCGGGTGTAACGATTGGCCTTAACGGCAACGCATTTATGCTCATAAAAGCAGGTATAGGTACGGCTGATATGACTGAAATATTATGCCACGAACTGGTACACACACGTCAGATTGTAAGTGGTAATTCGCAGCACGATGATGATGAAGTTGCGGCTTCGATGGAGTTAGAAGCGTATGATTACCAGTCGCGGATTGAAAAAGCGCTTGTAGTAATTTTGCCAAAAGAAGAACTTTTTTCGCTCCAGGTTCTTTCTGGTATTGCGCGAAGTATAAATTTTGTACGTTCAAAATATGCGGCTAAGGGCGCACCATATCAGGTAACGCCCAGAATGAAACAAGAGTTGCGAGACAGAAATCTCTTGCAGCACGTATACACCAAAGCCGAATCTGTACTTGAAAAATAACACCACAACAGATATAATTAGTTTTGTAAATTAATGGTGATGACTAAAAGTCATGTGCGAGCTCTCTAATCCCTTGCACAAGATGTTACATCCCTAAAGGAGCATAACCTATGGCTACTGAACAGCCAAAAGCACAGCGTATTCGTATTCGCCTTAAGGCATACGACCACAAAGTAATTGATCAGTCTGCAAAGCAGATTGTCGACACCGCACTTCGTACTGGTGCAACGATTGCAGGGCCAATCCCTCTGCCAACTCGTAAGACGGTATACACCGTGGTAAAAAGCCCGCACGTATACAAAAAAGGCCGCGAACAGTTTGAAATGCGCGTCCACAAGCGCCTTATCGATATCAGCAACCCAACGCCTAAGACAATTGATAGTCTCATGAACCTATCATTGCCAGCCGGCTGTGATGCCGAAATCAAGATGTAATAACAAGGAGCCGCGGTAAACACCGCGGCTTTTTCAATATGATTAAAGCAGTTATTTTTGATTGGGGTGGCGTGGTAGCACCACTTGAAAACGGTGGTTGGGTTGGAAGCTATGCTGAGTTATTAAATGTGGGTTTTGATGAGGCACTTGCTATATGGAGGCAAGCGTATGGCAATCTTAATACTGGCAAAACAACTGAAGCTGAGTTTTGGCAAAAAACCGAAGAGCTAATTGGCAAGAGCTTGCCGGATACGAAATCTTCAATCTGGCTCAAAGGACTTGCACTACAACCATACACAGAAGTTATCGCACTACGTGATAGGCTGCAGTCTGCAGGTATCATAACTGCACTATTATCAAACACAATTGAACCCGCGCATCATTATTTTATAGAACAACACTTATATGATGGGTTTAACCCTGTTGTGCTATCGCATGAGGTTGGTGTTGCAAAGCCAAATGAAGCTATATACGAACTTATGCTTGGCGATTTGGGCTGTAAGGCCTCAGAATGTTTATTTATTGATGACATGGAGCAAAACCTAACACCTGCCGCGTTGCTTGGGATGAAGGTACATCACTTTGTAAATTCAGCGACAGAAGAAGTGCCGGTAATCGAGTCATTGGTTACCGAAGAAGCATAACGGGCTTACTATGACCCTAAATGAGGAGTTCGAACCAGTTTATGACGAACTACATCACCGAATGCAGGATATACTGCCCGAGCGGTGCAGGGGTTGTGGCCATACTTCTAAGGGCCTGAGGCGGCTTGCAGCGGAACTGCTTGCAAACCAAATTACTACCGATGATGCTACGCAAGAAATGATTGAAGCCGCCCAAGATGTTGAACGACATTGTGTGCTCGGATATGTGCAATCAGAGCGTTACCCAGACCAAAAAATATGTAGCTTCGAAATCAAGCCGTATTTGTTAGACCCGGACCACGAACGTAATAAATACTTTGATATTCGTTTTGAAAACTAATACAAATAATAAGCCCACATAAAGTGGGCTTATACACAGGTTTATTATTTGTTATCAATCATCATCATGTTCGTCATTATCATTCTCGTGATGATGATTTGCATGGGACACACATTGACCTTGATTTCTAAATCTTTGGCCATTATCGTCTGAAAGATTTTTCCAGCCATTGCGCGAACAGTCGAACGCTGTGCCGTACGCAAACTTTTTCCATTGCACTGTGTAGTCATCTGTATGATTAGCTGTCGCGAAGTTCTTATTATTAAATATAACTCCAGTAAAGCTGCTATACACGTCTGTTGGGCTGGTTGGATCAACTGCCGTCAACGAATACACCTTGTCACTATCAACATAATAGTCATAACTCTTAGTTGTGCTGTTAAATGCAATCTCTAGCTTATACCAGTGGCCTGCTTTGGCTTTTACGCCGGTGAGGTTGGTCCAGCCACCGTTCATGGTGTCAAAAACTCTCCAGCCCGTGAATGAATTGTCGCCAACTGTTGTGTATTCAATAATAGGCCATGCAGTATCGTTGGCTGCGTCTTTTGTGATACCCCATAACCCGGCACGAATCTGCTTACCATGCCATGCTTTGTCAACAAATAGCTTTGCTCTAATTGCCTGAGAAGCGGGGATGGTTCCCTGCAAGCCCTCGGTACGATAGAATCCATCTGCAGCACTCGCCAACGTATTATCAATTTTTAACTTGAGCGTATCATTCGGTGTAATCGTATAGCCACCTGAAGGCGCAGTACGGTCCGTTACAAGTGACAGATCATTAAAACTTTTTTGTGTGTACACAATACCGGGTGCGGCAAATGCTCTCTGAAAGGCGAACAGAGACACTGCTAGTAATAACGCAGCTACTACCCCAATTAGTGTTGGTATTTTCGAGCGTTTTTCTTTTTGGATACCACCATAATAGGTGTAGACCATACTCCGAACCCTCCTTAGTTGTAGTTTCATTATACGCCTGAATGCGAGCCACCTATCGATACTAATTAATGCATCCCTGTTAATTTTAAATTGCTTATGGTTTGGATTTTATATCTGCGGTGATATAGTGCAGTTATTAGGTAAAAATAAGGAGAAATTATGCAAGACGACTTTCGTGCTATGTCATGGGCATTGGGTCTATGGGGTGCATTGTCTGTTATCTTTGGTGTATTAGTTGTGGCTTGGCCTGGCATTACACTTAAAGTGTTTTTAGTACTGCTTGGTGTTTACTTGCTTGCAGTTGGTGCGGTTATGTTGGTAGGTTCGCTCGTGAATCGTGCTGGCCACTGGATTATTAGCTCACTTGTAGGCTTAGTCAGTGTTTTTGCAGGTTTGTATGTGTTTTCACACCCACAAGCAAGCGCCCTCGTGACACTGTCACTCATTGCCATTTGGGCACTTGTTGTCGGTGTGCTCCAGATTGTTGCTGGATTTGAAGGAAAAAACAATTGGCTACAAATCTTTGCTGGAGTTGTATATGCCTTGTTTGGTATGTACGTTTTTGCAAATCCTAAGGGCGGTGCGATTGCACTTGTTTGGCTTATTGGCTTAAGTGTTATTGTTGGTGGTATTGCACTACTTGTTGGTGCATTCGAAGCTAATAGCGCTAGCAAACAACTAGCGACTGCTAAAAAATAGCATACAAATCGTTACAATAAAAAACCGCCAAAATACTGGCGGTTTTTTAATTGACTAAAATAGAGAACCCGCCTGGGCGGCCGCATAGTGCTGCGACCGCCCGTGGCGGGGTTTCTCAGTGGGCGTAGCCGTGGGCGAAGATGTTCTCGAGCTGGCGAACCAACTCGATTTCATTGGTGTTGCCGTCGCGAACGACGACGCGCATGACACGACGCCCGTGCTTGAAGTTGCGCAGAACGACGACGTATGAGCCCCCGAAGATTGCTCGTACACGCTGACCTCGCGACCTCATCTTGTTGAGATCCTCGTTCTTTGTGTATTCGCCATCGGTCATCGGAGTGTCGGTAAACCACCGGCTGCTCTTGTCGTGGGGATGATTCCATCCCAGGCTCACCTTGATGGCACCCGTCTGTCGGTATCGCTCGAGCACGATATCGTGCTCCTTGAGCAATTGCTCAAGCGTTTGCTCGCGTTCGGCAACGGTCATAGCTGCTCCCCTCACTGAGTAGCTTGTCGGTATGACAAGAAGATTATAATAACATAAAAATTAATAAACTTCAATAATTGCAACTACCCATAGCCATTGACAGGGTGCGTATACTTTAAATATGTCTGTGGAAAACAAAAACGAGTTTGCTGGTGGTTATATCCCCATGCCTCCCGAAAATCCACAGATCCAAGAGGCATTTCTAAAACAGCAAAAAGCTGAACGTAAATTAAAGCGAAACAAGCGGCTAACACGTCTTGGCGCTGCTACTATTGCGCTTCTAAGCTTATCCCAACCTTTAAACTCGATAGACAGCATCGTTACAAGTATTAAGTATCCTGATTCAGCGTTGGAAGTTGAGCTTGTTGATGGCGCAAAAGATATGCCCGATGGCGGGCTCATGTATATTGCGTTCCCGGGTGCTGGCCAGCAAAGTAGTAAAAATGCAGCCACCGAACTTTTTAACGCCGGCCAAGGTAAATTTAAAGTTGCTTATGTGACGCTCCCCAACCAAGGTTTTACCATTGATGAATTAGCGCAAAAAACCGAAGCACTAATTGCAGAGACAGAGCCAAAAGAACTGGGAGTAGAAGGTGTAAGTATGGGCACAAAACTTGGATTTGCTACGCTTAGCGCCGTCCAAGACAACGCAAACAGAACCTATTACCGAAAAGTTATCGATGATTTACCGCTCGATTTTACAAATATAGAACGGAAACTGCCCGAGGTTTCGTACTTTTTAGCGTTATCATCGCCAAGTGATCTTGATTCCGCCAAACAAGGTGAACTTATTCAAAGCACCACATCGTTTCTTGAATCATTTAATGTTCCCGCAGGAATGCGACTCAAATTCGTATACTGCATGCTCAATAGCCAAGCAGATTTTTATGACACATTAAATATACGAAACCCAATTGCATGGACGGCACATATATGGGACAGCATGCAAGAAACCTGGAACGACACACCACCGGCAATGGTGCGTGACCAGTTGCTTGTATTGGCTTCGGGCACAAATCAGGCAGAACTTAAAAAAGTAGTATCACCGGGTATTACACAGTTTATTTATTACTACCCAGGCAAGGGTGATGACTCGGTTATAGACGATAGCCAAGCATATCATCAGCTTGCTGTGGCGCTCGAAAAGCTAGAAGTTACCACCACTTACGAACCCACAGATTCTACCGAGCACGCCGATACGGTGGCAGCGGCGTCAGCATTTGGACAATTATTTAAAGCAGAACAATTGACACTATCTGGTAATCAAATTTCTGTAGTTGTACCAAGCTCAAATATATTGATTCAAAAGTAGCAAGCCCGGGGCAAACAGAGGTAAATCTGTTCGCCCCGGGCTGGGGAGCTAGCGCTTCTTCTTGCTGCGTACGGGTGCGATCTGAGTAGCTGGAGCCGAAACCGTGAACGACTCTTCGGTCGTCGGCTGGATGCTGAGCTTGCTTAGGACGCGCTCGTCCTTGAGCAGCTCAGCGACCTTGACCTCTTCGACGATGCGGATGTACTTCCGACCACCGTAGATCTTCTTGAGTTCGGCCACGATGGTCCTTGTTTGCTCTGCGGTGAGCTTGCCAAAGCTCGGTGCCGACGCGATGCGCTTGATGACACCAGTCCGCAGAAATGCCGTTCTTGGCGCCTCAGCACTAGTGATCTCACTCCAGCGCTTCAGGCTGAACTCCTTGATGTTGGCCAGAAGAACTGCCTTGCGAGCAGCACGTTCGTCTGCTCGTGACTTGCGAGCTTGCTTGAGTGCTTCGACCTCTTTCTTGTGGTCTCGCTCGTCGGCTGCTTCTTCTTCCACGAGTCGAAGGTATTCCTCTGTCGCAGCATTGAGTGCCACAACGTCGGGGATGACAGTTTTTGGCGTACGGGCCATGGTTCCTCCAAAGGCAATAGGTACAAGCGTATGCTAGCTTTGCAAATTATAGCATTTTATTGCAAAAGATATAAATTTGTTATTTCGTTTTAGGGTGTATGCGGTGAAACACGTCAATCGCAAACCATACCAGCCACACTGCGTAAAGGAGGATTTGTATGCGCTGAATCGCGTAGCCTGCAGTCATAAATAGCTGGCCAATCACAAATCCAACAGTTACGAGCAGGGCCATCGATGTCACAAGTATGCCACGCCATGACTTAAATGTATGCCCAAAGGCGATAAACCAGGCAATGATGGCAGCAGTGTAGGTGGCGGTATTTACAAAGCTTGCAATCCCGTGCGTTACGAGCACAGGATCTTTTATCATAGCCAATGTAATATGTGTCGTTGGCGTAAAGCTATCGGGTAAATCGACAATTGCCGCTAATAGACTTGCAGTGCCACTTATGGCGAGTAGTAGTGTTGCCAGTGACAGCGCTTTTGGTAGCTGCTTACGATAGCCTATAAAAATATAGCCAAATAGACTCATAGTAATTGCGCTCGAAACGTAATCAAGCCAATTAAATAGCCAATCGTAAGGCTGCGCGTTACTTGATAACAGGCTCACCAACCCATTAAAGGCATGCGCAGGATTAACGATAATTGCAAGCGGCCAAGAGGCGTATCCAATAGCTGCAATCACTACCAAGGCAAGAAGCACATTCTTGTGAGGGGCAGGATTCTTAGTTTTGACAGCCATAAGGCTATTAAGCGCCAAGCCAATGGGAACAAGCTTAGCGATAGGGCCAAAATAGACCAAATAGGTGGGTTCCCACGACGGTTCAAACTTCCCCTTGAATTGCTCGAGCCCACTAAATGAATAATATCTACCGCCAAGGCGCTTAATGACACTTAACAGTCGTTCTGGGGTTGAATCGGCATTTTCTTCGAGCTTAGACAGGGGGGCAAGGCCAAGATTGAGTGTTTTTGCACCTTGTTCATGTAAGGATTTCAAGGTTTCTAAAAATAAAAAGTGCATGGCCACATTTGATAAGCCACCAACAAAACGCATGTGGTCGATACTTAAGTGTCCCGCAAAATAGGTCGGAATAAAGTTAATGTAGGCAACGGGCTCGTTGTCTTTATAAAGCACCGCGCATTCGCAGCTTGCAAGATATGCCTCGTCGAAATAGCCCATCGCAAACTGATACTCTCGGCGATCATTGGCAAGCCAGGCATCAGAAATAGTCTTTAGTGTTGCAATCTTGCCTTTGCTGAGCCCACTTTGCCAAAACTCAACATGCATAGCTTCTTTTGCTGCCTTGTTACGAATATAGCGAAAATGCTTGTTTGTGGTGATGGATTGAAATGCCGAAATATCAACTCGTGCCTCTGAACCAATGTAAAGCTTCTCAGCTCCACGTTTCTCCCAAGCCTTTGTCTCAGCCTTGTCAGCATGCAATATGGCCAAGTCCCAACCATTCAATCGGGCTTCGTTTTGAAAAGTTTTCCTAAGACCACTAAAGTCTTTTGGGTTGCCAGTACATCCATCGAGTATGATTGCAACGCCTTTTTTCACACCGTATACAACAAATGAATCTTTATAGAAAAAGTAATGTTTATTTTCGGGTGGCCATAGTTTAAAGAAATCTTCACTTGAGACACTATACATTTGAGTAATGCAACGAGCTTCAGCAAGCGCGCCACTACTACTTTTGTTGCGCAGACTTATTGGTCGAAAAATTCCATATAATATGGCTGCCAAGGCTACATAAAAGAGGACACGCAGTAAGTCAACCAAAAAAAGACCCTCGCGTTCTGCTTGTAGGTTTGCAGGAATCGGTTTTCCAGTCAGCGCATCAATGGTAACCCTAAATGACTGATTCGATGATATATGTACCCCAAATTCACGTTGGTCGATAACCAAAAATGCGACCGATGCGAGAAGCATAACAGTAAATAAGGTACCTAGTGTCATCAAAAGCACACGGCGTGTGCTGGCATAATCGGTCTTAACGACATATTGATGACGTCCGTAAATAACAAGCGCCAGCACTAGAGCATAAATGACTAGCTGGCCAGGGTTTCGGTGATGTAGTAGCTCAAAACCGGTTAAAAGCCCTAATGAAGCAGCTGCGAGCAGGAATGCAGTGTATTTTTGTCGCGCCAATTGCCCGGCAATGTAGAGCAGCGCAATGCCCAGAAGTACAGCCGCAAAATGCGATATGCTATCTGGGTCAAAAGGGAGCCAGTTCTCAACTGGACCAGGTAAGTGTTTGAATGGAACGCTAAAAATTGCTATGAGCCCTGCAAGTCTCAATAGCCAGGCTAATATACGCGCTTGGCTCAGCCATTTAATAATGGTCATTACCTCTAGTATAAAGCTACTGCTATCGCTATACTAGATGCTAGTAAATAAGGAGTATTCATGCGAGGACCAATTGATTATATTGTTGTTGGTTTTGAAGGCAATAACTTTGATGGCAGTGTGCTAGCAGCACTAGCCGATGCAATCGACAAAGGCATCATTGCCCTAGTAGCCCTATCAGTAATTGCAAAAGACGCAGAAGGCACTGTTTCTACGCTTGATATTGCACAAACTGGGGATCAGTTTGCCGTAGAGTTCGCTCAAAAATATCAGCCAAGTGGTGACTTAGTAACAAGCGATGATATCGACGAAGTTGCTGACTTGCTCGAAAACAACACTGCGGCTGGTCTGCTTGTTGTTGAGCAACTTTGGGCAAAGCCACTTAAAAAAGCGTTAATTGATGCAAATGGTGTGCTCGTTGCAGAAGGCCGTATTCACCCAGAAGCAGCAGCAGAACTAGAAGGAGACAACTAATATGCCAGGTTTACTAAGAGGAATGGCTCGTACGGCAGTTATTGCAGGTACGGCAACCGCAGTTTCAAACAATGTCAGTCGTCGCCAAGCACAGCGTTGGAACGCTCAAGCAGAAGAACAGTATGCCCAACAGGCACCAGTGCAATCAGCGCCAGTTGCAGAAGATACTAACTCGCAAATCGCTGAGCTACAACAGCTTGCTCAACTAAAAGAACAAGGTATTCTTACCCAAGAAGAGTTTGACGCAAAGAAAAAGCAAATTTTAGGTCTGTAAGTCAAATACGCTTCGTTAGTCAATAAAACCTGCACAAATGTGCAGGTTTTTTGTAACAAATAAATATGAGTACTGTTATATAAGGTGAATATGTAAATAAAAAGATAGCGGTAGTGCTTAAATTTTGCTACTATTCAGTAAAGTACTAAAAAGAGATGTTTACAACATATGCAACCGAGTGGCGACAGACCTGTCGTAATTAGTTTTAGAATTCAGCATTTACTAGGGTGGGGAATAACCATCTTTTTGTGCTTTGTGCCTGTAATTCTATACTTTAATGCGCATCCAATCGATCAAATTCATGGTTTTGCACCGTGGATGCTTACGTTTGGCCGGCTAACTGGATTGGTTGGCATGGTAATGTATGCCCTTAACCTAATTTATGCAACGCGCTTGCGTTTTTTAGAATTCTGGTTTGGTGGACTTAACAGAGTATATATAGCCCACCACCTACTCGGTGGCTTTGCGCTCATTATGTTAGCATTTCACCCTATGCTGCTTGCAGTGCGTTATGTAACTTCATCACTTACACAAGCTGCGCTACTGTTAATACCCAACGGTTTAACACCTGTTAACGCATTATGGCTTCGAACATCTGATTTTCATTCGGCCGTACTCATACAATGGGGTATCTTTTTAGGTATCGTCGCATTTTGGGGTATGGTTGTACTACTTCTTATAACTTTCTTTATTAAGATTCCATACAACGTCTGGCTGTTTACGCATCGTTTTTTGGGCTTTGCATTTTTTTTGGCTGGGCTACACGTTATTATTTTGTCAAGCAACGCATCATCATCAACACCACTTAAAATATATGTTCTAGTGATGTCCTTGTTAGGTATTGTGGCGTTTATTTACCGGTCAGTCGTTGGCAAAATCTTGATTCGTAAATACAAGTACCAAATTACAGGGGTTGAAGTAGCAGGCGGCGGTGTAACGCATCTAACGATGATGCCGGTTGATATGCCGATGTCATACAAAGCCGGCCAATTCGTATTTATCCGTATCTTGGATGCACCCGCACAAACTGGTGTCAATAAAGAACGGCATCCATTTACGATTTCTTCTAACCCATCTGACAATTCTCTGAGACTAAGTATTAAGGGTCTGGGTGACTACACAAATCAACTTTCAAAAGTCCAGGTAGGAGCAACGGCTGAGGTCGAGGGTGCCTATGGTAAATTCACTTACTCAAACTATAAAAATAAAAATCAAATTTGGGTGGCAGGCGGCATTGGTATCACTCCATTCTTGTCTATGGCCAAAGATTTACCGAATACTGACTATAAGATTGATCTGTATTATTCGGTTAAAACTGCAAGCGAGTTGCTTGATTGGCGTGCCTTAAACGAAATGGCGGTGTTTAAAAAACCAGACTTTAAAATTTACCCTTTTGTAGCCGACCAGCAAGAAGGGTACCTTGGTGTAGACTATATAGAACAGCACAGCGGTTCACTAAAAGATAAGGATATCTTTATCTGTGGGCCGCCACCGATGATGGCCTCACTGAGAAAGCAGTTTAAAGACAAAAGTGTACCTGGTACGAGTATTCACACTGAAGAATTTGGGATGTCATAGATGATAAGGAATGATACATAATGTGGTTGCGTAGATTAGTTGGAATAATGATGATTCTTGCATTCATTGTAATGAACGGTATTACAGTGTGGGGACTCGCCGCACCAAAGAAAGTTGAAGTTGCAGCAATAGATACATCTGATGCGACCAAAGCAACCGTAGCTGCACCTGTGATTGATTTTACCCTAAATCCTATTAGTGTTCCTCTTGGGTCTTCAAGCGCTTTTAAGTGGTCTGCAACTGGTAATCCAACATGTACTGCGTCAAGTACGTTACCGGGGCCGTGGACGGGTGAAAAAACCCAATATGGTGCAGAAAGCACTGGTAGACTTTCTAAAGAAGGTACGTTTGAGTACGTATTAACCTGCAAAAACGATGGTGGTACTACCACGGCAAAGCAAAGCATAACGGTTTCTAAAACTGCTGTTGCCTCTAATGGGAGTGCAACAAAAGCAGCGACATCATCAACAGCAAGTGGAACGGCCAAAACATATTGTAATAACAGGTCGCCATGTTATGGACGTGCAGATGTGGCAGCACATAATAGTGCTGGAAATTGTTGGGGGTGGAATCGAGACGAAGTATTTAATATAACTAAGCTTGATAAAGGCTATCACGTATCAAAAAGTGGTATTAGTTCTATTGAAGTAAGTGGTGTCTGCGGAACAGATTTAGCTGCATCACTTGCGGGATCAGTTTCTGCTGGTGGGCAAACCAGGAATCATCTAACGGTCACTAAAATGAATGCGAGTGCTACAGTATCACTATCATCACCATACTGGGTCGGCTATTTTGACAGTAGTAAGTAAATTATGAAAAGCAAACAACCACTTTTTTCGACAACCAATAAACAACAACTTGTGAGTTTACTTCTTGTTGCTATAGCTCTCGTTAGTTTTACGGCCAGCTTTTACCTTTACCAGGCAAGTAAACCAAAAGTATATGAGTATGGTATATACCAACCCGGTACTCCTGTACAAACAAGCCAAGCCAATGTAATTATCAACACCATACATACCGAAAAGGGCAGTGGTAGCTTAGTAGCGCCACAAGGCCAAACGTATTTACTACTGAATGTGACGTTTAAAAACACATCAGACAAGACGATTAGTGTTATGCCTTCAACCCAAACGTATATAAAAACCGCTGACGGTACGGTATATTACATGACACCACTGTTATTAGAACATCCATTTCGGGCGGGCGATTTGAAGCCGGGTGATATGATTACCGGAGAAGTAAGTTATCTTGTACCAGAAAATACTTCATATACAATGTATATAGATAGTATTTGGAGCGGGGGAGTGGTATCGGTGCGATTAACGTAAACCGATTAAGTGAGGGTATATGAAAAAGAAGATACATTCTATCAGCAAACCAAAAGCAGCGCTTATGTTGGGGCTCATTATAGTTGCTCTCTCGGGAACTTTCGTCTGTGCGAACATAATTATCAATAAAAAACATCAGGTTGCAAATCTCACTGACGTTCTTGGTTCTTCATCAAATAGTTATTACGACGTAAAAGTGCTTGGTCACCAAACAAATGCTTCATCAGGTGCAGACGGCACAGCTTTTACACGTGTAACGACCCAAATGGGTGTAACAAACAAGACGAATACAACGTTACAAATAGCACCTGGCCTACAGGTATTTTTAACCAGTAATACGGGGACTATTTATCCAATAACAGCTCGTTACCTAACGCCAGGTGTTGTTTTGGGCGGTGAACTCGCTGCTAATAGCTACATGTTATTAAATCTCGATTTTGACATTCCGCAAGCAGAGCAGCCTTCAACCATTACCTTCCAGCTGGATTTATCAAAACCAACCGTAACAATCAAATTGTAATCAGGAACAAACATGGATATTGACCCAATTGTCGTTGAAGTTAAACCGCCGAAAACGCCGTTTAAGCTTCCATTTAAAATGCCACAATTTGGTAACCGTTCTACGAAAATTATTACCATTGTTTCTGCGGTGGTAATCATAGTAAGTATTATCATTTTTGCGGTATTTACGACGCTCGTGAATAATGACACTTACAGAAAGAAACAAAACATCGTAACTGCTACTGACGAAATACGACAAAATGCATCTCCACAAGTGCTTGGTGCGGCGATCCCTGGAAATAGTGAAGTTCAAGGAAAAGGTGGCACCAGTGGTACAAACGCACCAGTTGTAACACTTTCTGCATCACAAGGTTCTGTCCAAAAAGGCTCCAAAGTAACACTTAAGTGGTCAACAACGAATAACCCTAAATCGTGTGTAGCAAGTGATGACTGGTCAGGCGCAAAACCAACATCTGGCAGTGAATCAAGTAGTAACTTAACACAGTCACAAACGTATATGTTTACTTTGACCTGTAAAACAGATACAGGCACTGGTTATGCTACGGTGAGCGTGAGTGTAATCGAGCAAAGCGGTAGTGGTGTCGTTGGCCAGCCGGTTGTCCATATTTCTGCTGCAGATAGTCAGGTATTTGTTGGTCAAAAGACGAGCATTACATGGGATGCGTCAAACAACCCATCTAGCTGTGTTGCTAGCGGAGATTGGTCTGGCACAAAAGCAGCTAGCGGCAGTGTTACTGTTGGCCCACTAACAGCAGTTAAGCAGTATTCATTTGCGCTCAAATGCACCAATAGCGCAGGCTATAGTCAAGTTTCGATACCCGTTTCTGCAATAGCACTACCACCAGACGTACCGGTGGTTTCGCTCGATTTTAACCCAGCCGGTCCCATTGATAAAGGAACATCCGCAACCTTAATATGGTCTGCTACTAATAGCCCATCATCATGTTCAGCAAGCGGAGATTGGTCTGGCACAAAGGCGACAAGCGGATCGCAAAGCATCACCTTCAACACAGTAGGCACCTTTAACTACAAGCTTGATTGTACTAACGGTGGAGGCACTCAATACGAAATTGCCTCAATTACTGTGGTTAACCCACCACCATCAATTACTTCATTTACGGCTAGCCCAACCTCTGTTTATACTGGTAGTTCTTCGACATTATCATGGGCGGTTGCAAACAATACTGGTGCAACATGTTCAGCAAGCGGAGATTGGTCTGGCACAAAGGCCTCTGGTGCATCAAATAGCGCAAGTACCGGCGCACTCAACACGGCTAAGACATACACATATTCGCTTACGTGTACTAATAGTTACGGATCGAGTGCAACTAAGACAGCTTCTGTCACTGCATCAGTGCAACCTGCTCCCGTAGTTACCTTAATTGCCGATTCTTATAGTGTGACTGCAGGGGGCAGTACTAATATACGGTGGTCTTCTACGAATTCACCATCAAGTTGTACAGCGTCTGGCAGCTGGTCAGGTGCTAAATCAACTACTGGAACAACGACTTCGAATGTCGTCTCGACCGGTGCCCTTGGAGCAGGCTCGTACACGTATAACCTGAGTTGTACTAACTCCAACCCAACTCCAGGCACTGCGACAATAACCATCACGTCAAGTTCTGGTCCTGCTAGCAACCCGCCAGTTATAACGATTAGTCTCAGTCCTACCACTATTGCGACTGGTGCAAGCTCAACGCTGAGTTGGTCAGTAGCCAATACAACAGGTACGAGCTGTACGGCAAGCAATGCCTGGACCGGCGCACAAGGGTTAAGTGGTACGACTTCAACAGGTGTGAAGGGTACAGCAGGAACATTTACGTATACATTAACCTGTAGTAACAGTGCAGGTTCTGATACTAAATCTGCTGTGCTGACCGTTAATTCATTACCAACTGCTGCTATATCGTTGAGCGCCACGACAGCAGAAACGGGAACGAGCGTAACGCTAACATGGTCATCAACTAATACCAGTGGAGCAACACCTTGCACGGCGAGTGGCGGTTGGTCAGGCACAAAAGCGGCAAGTGGCTCGACGGCAATTACCGTTCCAGCACCCGCAAGCCCAACATCAGCTTCGCCAACAGGCACGACGACCTATACGGTAACTTGTACCAACGCTTCCGGCTCTGCAAATCAAAGTGTGACACTTACCTCGGCATATTGTTATCAAGGTGGATCAGTGCGTACTCCTTGCTATGGACCGACTACAATGGCAACACATGCAACAGCGGGTGCATGCTGGAACTATTGGACAAATACAACTGGGACGATACTTACAAAGGTATACAACATAGCTAGCTTTAATTCAGTACATTCAGGTAAGGGGTCTGTAACGCTTAATACCACAGCGCTGTGCGGAAATAAACCTCTTAATTGGTCTTTGCCTGGATATCCATCGAACAGTAAGCACAACTCGGTTATTCAAAATAACAGCCAAGGTACTTTAAATGGCTACGCTGTCGGCTATTACGACGCTAATAGTCCGAACTAGAACTAAGGATAGGAATAAACATGGCGATTTATAAAAAAGCTAAAATAATAATGATAACTATTGGCTTACTTGTTATATTGACTATTTTTACGACTGCCGTGATTGGTGCTACCAATAAAAAAGATACCCAAAAAGACGCAGCTTCGATGGCCTATATCCTTGGGAGCTCACAAACAGCAATGACCGATGAGTACACTGTCACAATTAATAAAGTGACAAAAAACGATAGTAAGGATTATGCGTTTGGATATGACAATGAAAAAGACACCATGCTCATTGTTGACGTAACTATCAGAAATAGAACAAGTTTACCACAAACCCTTGCTCCTTCTGTGCAATTCTATCTACGGACTTCAGATGGTCTTACGTTTGCGATGCACCCAAGTATGTTTGTATCTAATCCATTACAATTTGAGCAAGTTGCTTCGGGTACCACTGCAAGTGGTCAAATCTCATTTGTTATTCCAAAAACAATTACAAGGCCACTCTTGTATGTTGATTTAGGCTGGAATAATCGCGTTCCAGTTGTGTACGATATTTTACATTAGATTAGCGGTAGTTTGTTACGTTGTGTTGCTTCGGGGTTTGTTCGATTGTTGAGCCGTTTGCTGGCCGTGGCTGTATATCAATGGTTGGGGTAGGGTTAACATTACCTGGTTGGACGACCGCGTTATTGGTAGCCCTCGTAAAATAGCGATTAGCGATAGGTGTTAAAATCGTTACCAAAACAATTGCAATTGGTATGGCGAGTACATACGCAAAAAAGATTGCCCAGCCATTCGTTTGCTCTGTTTCAACCCGTGATGAGTATGCACGTTGCTTTTTTGAATTTGTCTGGCTGCTAGACTCTCTTGGTTCTCGCCAAATGGTGTTATCTTCGACCGCCTGGTTGGTTGGTGGAGTATAAAAGTGTCGCTTAACGGGGTCAGACAAAACAGCATATGCCTCGTTAATACGAGACATAATGCGCTCATCACCTCCTGGCGTGTCTGGGTGGTATGTTTTACTGAGCTGTCGGTATCGAAGCTTAATTTCAGCAATCGTCGCCTTTTCGTCGACACCCAACACCTGATAATAGTCTACGTTACCTCCACGCATTACCTTATAGTATACCGTGTTTCTATGCCGATTATGATAATTATTTACGAATATGTCACCAGTACGCTATGCTTGTAGCATACGATAAGGAGGGTCCATGCTTCGGTTGTTAGCATCAATAGTAGTACGTTTGATTGCAAATGCATTTGGGTTGTTTATGGCAAGTGTTTTACTGAGTGGCTTCAGTATTAACGGCATTGCTTTTATTACGGCGGTGCTAATATTTACAATCGCTGAAGTTGTGCTTGATCCATTAATACTTAAGATAGCACTTACCAGTGTACCTGCACTTCGTGGTGGCGTCGCATTAGTCACGACACTTGTTGGTCTCATTATTACTGATGTTATTTCGAGTGGGCTAACAATAAACGGCTTAAGTACCTGGGTTCTTTCAACGCTAATTGTATGGCTCGCCGCGGTTATAGCAATAATTGTATTGCCACTGTTTGTATTTAAAAAGACACTCGAAAAAGCAAAGCAAAACTAACAAGCGTCAATTGCTGTGTCGTGACGCGTACCAACGTGCATAACAATGACCGATACTCCTGTTTGACCCAGAAATTCATTAGCACGTGTGGTAGCAATGCCGATGTCACAGTATTTTGGACTCATCATTACCGCGTAGTGGTCGGGACTTTCAAGCCATGCATCAATCACTGCTTGCTCATCTTTATAGTCTGCTTTGGCAAGATTTTCTCCGGCTGTCTGATAATTGTAGCTACTGTCAGTCATAAAATCCCACGGTTGCTTGTTTGTGGGTGACGTATGCGCAAAATAATTTTGTGCAACCATATCCTTTAATTTTGCTTTTGCGCTTTTTTCAAGTTCGCTATTATGCTTGAGTGGTTTTAACCCATGAGCTTGACGGGCATTGTTAACATACTGCTCAACAAAGTAAGGGTTCAATGTATCTGATGAAATTACGTTATTTTGTATAGTGCTGGTGATGTCGTCGAATGCCGTGCGAGTCGGCCCATACTTAATAACATTTTTTGCTGACAAACTAACACGTTCGTATCGCCATCTGCCTATGTACACTGCAAATATTAAAATTGCAGTAACAACCGCAGTTGCTATAGTTATTTCTATTATTTGTTTGAGCCACGGTTTCATAATCTGTACTGACTATAGCATCATAAGTGTGCTAAAAAAATCTATTGACTTGGCTTTTTTGTGAGCATATAGTAAAACGTAGCCACTGTGAGGTGGCTCGTAACCAATAACCTGATTTATCAGGCTCGGTTACCCCAAAAAGAGAGCCCTTTGTGGCTCTCTTTTTATTGCGTTTCTTTTGCGTCAGATTCATTGCTAATAGCGTGTTTCTTTGCGCGGTGTTTTTTATATTCGAGCCAGGTGAGCCAAACGACGAATATGTCGAAAATCGTTAAAAAGGTGAACCCCCATGTAAAACGTACAAAAATCATATGATACAACTGGTATACAATAAATAACCCTAAAAAGCCTATCATCCAAGGGTATGCCCAGAGTTTTTGGCGTAAGAGGGCAATCACAATAAAAAGCTTAATGGCGCCATGAGATAGTAAATAGATAGCTCCGTATATTGTTATATGGGTTGATATCTCGTGGTTATAGTGCAAGCTGTGTGCCCAGTTATTGAGCGTATTAACAGGTATGACTAACAATAATAAGCCCACTAATAGCTGAAAAAACCCATCTATACCCTTAAGGGCAATACTCGTGTAAAAAGCTTTGTCCAGTATGTTGGTCATAACTGTTACCAGCTCGAGGGCACAGGGAGACCTTCGCTATAGCCCGAAGCTGTTTGAATGCCCACCACTGCTTTATCTTGAAATTCTTCAATCGTACGAGCCCCAGCATAGGTCATGCTACTGCGAACCCCCGCCACAATGTGGTCAATAATATCTTCTACTCCAGACATATGAGGATTCAGATACAGTCGTGAGGCACTTATGCCTTCTTCGAACAGTTCTTTTTTTGCTCTATCGTACGAATTTTGCTGTTCGTTACGTCCGCGCACAGCTCTGCGACTTGCCATACCATAATTCTCTTTATATAAGCGTCCGTCTGCATCCTGGAGCATATCGGCAGCACTTTCATAGGTGCCAGCAAACCAGCTGCCAAACATAACATTACTTGCGCCTGCAGCCAAGGCAAGTGCCACATCACGCGGATGACGAATACCACCGTCGGCCCAAATGTGTGCACCATGTTTTTTTGCTTCGGCAGCACATTCAAGTACTGCGCTAAACTGAGGTCTGCCGACACCCGTCATCATACGGGTCGTACACATTGCGCCAGGGCCAATACCAACCTTTACAATATTTGCTCCTGCTGCAATAAGATCACGTGTTGCGTCTGCAGTTGCCACATTTCCGGCAACAATGGTTATATTCGACCCAAGACTTTTACGGACAGATTTAATTGCGCTGAGCATTTTTGCTTGATGGCCGTGGGCGGTATCAATGACAATAACAGTTACACCGAGTTTTACAAGCTCACAGGCCCGGGCAGCTGGATCACCGTTGATTCCAATTGCTGCAGCAACAGATAATTTACCATCAGCATCGAGGGTTGGTTGGTATAAATCACTGCGCAACGCACCTTTTTGCGTAAGGGCTCCAACTAACATGCCTTCATCATCGACAACGGGTGCCATGAAAAGTCGTTCGGCTTCGAGCTTTTCGTATGCTTCTTTAGAAGTAATCGTCTGGGGTAGGGTAAAGACATTTTTTGACATTACTTTATGTAAACGAGTAAACCTATCAAGACCATCTGCATCACGTTCGGTAAATATACCAATCGGTTTGCGATTTTCGTCAATTACGATAACTGCCTTGTGTGAGCGCTTATGTATCAAATCAAGTGCTTTTGCAATCGTATCGTCTGGGCCAAGTGTAACGGGTGTTTCGTACAGGAGATTGGCCTTTTTAACATAGGCGACGTTTTTGGTAATAATGTCCATCGGTACGTCTTGCGGCAAAACAACGAGCCCACCACGTCGTGCAACGGTTTCAGCCATGCGTTTACCGGCAACAGCATTCATATTAGCCACCACTATTGGTATGGTTGTACCAATAGCGTCAGGTGTCTCTAGTGTAACTTCAAAGCGAGATTCTATATCGCTCAACTGCGGTACCATAAAGACGTCACTATAGGTTAAGTTATAACTAATTGGGTTTGTCTCTAAAAACTTCATTACGAATACAGTATACGCTAGCAGGCTTATAAAAAATAATAGAGCCGAAAGGGTTCTCGGCTCTATTAACGCGGGTTAATAAGTTGTGGTTTACGGCTTGGTTGCAGCGCACCAGTTGGAGTACGCGTGCAGTAGTTTCATTAGCACCCCCTTTTGTTGCCAAAAGCAACATGTATATTTCAACGCGCAGTGAGGATACTTGTTACAATAAAAGTGTTGTAAAAGGAGTAGTTATGGACCAGCCAGAAATGAATGTTACCGTCGATCCAAATAAGACACCAGTATATGCTGTTGATACGTATTTAATTGGCTCAAACGAGCACGTATTAACACTCAACTTTGCGCAAGCTGTTGTGGGCAGCAATCAGCAAAATATTGTGTCACGAGTATCAATGACAACCTCGCAAGCAAAAGAGTTTCTTAAAAACCTCAGTGACCATATCGAAAAATTCGAAGTATAGTGTATTATTTTTGTTCTAATTTGTAAGCTTCGAGCGCATCGCCAATGCTAGCGTAATGTGGCGAATGTTGTAGTTCTCGATTTAAACGATGCGTATGGTGAACCACCGAACGGATAGGGCCCTTGAGGCGGGCAACAGCAAAGGTAATATCGCGGTGTTTAAGTTCGCGTATGAGCCCTAATAGCATTTGCCCGGCGGTTGAGTCGATACTGGTAATTGTTTCAGCATCCCATAAAAACCAATGAACTGGTTCTTTAGATTCATCTATCAGCGAAAGCACGCGTTCTCTAAAATAATTTGCATTTGCAAAATAGAGCGGAGCATCAAAACGATACATAATAATACCCGGGATAGCATGTGTCTTTGGTGGTCGCCCGCTATCGCGGATCGAACCGTCAGCCGCCTTACCAAGTACCGCATCATTAGGGAAGGCACTTTTTCGAATAAGGTTTGCTACTGCTAGCAAGACTGCCAGCAAAAGACCTTGTAAAACACCAAGCAGGGTTACGCCGAGCATGGTGATAATTGCCAAAATGGCTTCGCTGCGCCAGGCGTGCCAGATTGATTTAAGCTCTTTGAAATCAAATAACTTGCTGACTGCAATGATGATGATAACTGCCAACGCTGACTGAGGTAGATACTTGAGCGTTGGTGCCAAAAAGATAAGGGTTAGTGCTGTAAGTGCACCGGCAAATAGCTGTGCGACTTGCGTTTTGGCATGGTTTTCATGGTTAACTGCCGTGCGAGTACCGCTACCCGACACCGGAATACCACCAAACACACCCGAAGCAACGTTGGCGATACCTAAGCCAAACGATTCTTGGGCGATATTAATTTCTTCGTTCTTTTTTGCCGCAAACGCCCGGGCGGTAGCAATGGTGTTGGCGTAAGCAACCAACATAATTGCCATTGCTGGCACGATTAAGTTTTGTACTTCACCAAGCTTCACTGCGGGTATGTCTGGTAACGGTAGGCCGGTGGGAATAGCACCAACAGTGTCGATACCCAGTGTCTGAAAGCCTATAACTGCCGACAAGACAATAGTGCCTACTAAAATAATCAAACTTGCTGGCACTCGTTTGACGGTCATCTGTAACAAAAAACTCAGCGCCATAATGGCAACGCTGAACGATATAACTAAGATATTACTGTAGGCAAGATTGTGAAACACATACACAATGGTGCCAAAAAAATTAAGGTGTGCAGGGCTTGGTAAGCCAAATAGTTTTGGTAGCTGCGATGCAATCACCGCAAGCGCCAAACCAGCCATATAGCCAAGTAATATAGGTCTTGATAAAAACTCTGCAATAAAGCCTACTCGTAAAAATACGCCAATGATACAAATTAATCCAATCAGTATTGCTAGTATGGCTATGAGTCCACTCGCTTGCGCCGGGTTTCCAACAGATAACGGTATAACAATCGCCCCAACCAGTGCTGCCATAGTTGCATCAGGCCCAACATTCAAATAGCGTGATGAGCTAAATAGAGCAAAAATGAGCATTGCTACCAGCGCTGCATACAGCCCGCTAATAAGTGGCGCACCCGCAAGTTGCGCATACGCCATCGCCTGCGGAATTGCAATTGCTGCCACCGTAGTACCGGCAATCACATCTCTACGAAGCCACTCTTTCTTATACCCTTTAATTGTCTTAAATATGGGTAACGATATTGTTATTTTGTTATTAAACATTAGTCATATTGTAACGCACATTGCTTATGCTTTGACAGGGGGCGTATACTAGTTTTATACGTCAAAAATAAAAAGGTTACGATATGGAACAATTACAAGTTGCAGACATAAGTGATGAAAACATTGCTCGCCTTACGCGGATACTCCATCGGCTAGATGAACAACGACCACTTACGCAAGAACAGCACGCCGAGTATGTGCATCACGACTGGGAGCTTTCCCGCGCTACGCTCGTACGTAATGGTCTAGCTCGAGCAGCCTTTACCGCTCGTGGTTTATCAGTTGCGGCCTAGACGCACTGGTAAAAACCCTGTAGCATAAGCGGTATATGGCAACAAAATCAAAAAAACGAACCACTCCCGAAAAAGACAGCGTTTACTTTTTAAAATTAGTATTATTTTTTCTTCTTGGCTGCTTATGGGTCAGGCTTGGCAGTGGTACCGGCGTGCCTGTTCCTATTGGACTTGTTTTTGGTGTTTTGCTTGCCAGCCACGAGCATTTTCAGATTGATCGTAAGATTGAATACGCGGTGTTACTAGTAGCAACCGTCCTTAGTTTTATTGCCCCTATTGGGTTTGTGTTGCATATCGGCTAAAAAATTACTTGCATTCATACATTTTTGCCTCATACTAAAAGAAAACACGCTCAAATTTTGAGTGGAAAAATAGAGACATTTAAAGAGGGGAAAATATGCAAACGAAGTATATCTTTGTTACGGGTGGCGTTTTAAGTGGAGTAGGTAAGGGAATAACCGCCGCTAGTGTCGGAGCAATCTTAAAAGCGCGAGGTTTTAGTGTAAATATACAAAAGTGTGACCCGTATTTTAATGTTGATGCCGGCACCTTAAACCCAGCCGAGCACGGCGAAGTTTTTGTTACGAAAGATGGTGCTGAGACGGATCTAGACTTAGGCCACTATGAACGATATTTAGATATCGAACTAACACAGGCTAGCTCTACTATGAGTGGCCGTATCATCAGGCAAGTAATTGAAGATGAGCGCGAAGGTAAGTATTTAGGTAAAACGGTACAAATTATCCCGCATGTCACAAATGCCATGCAGTCTGCCATTCTGGCGGCGGCCGAAGGTTTTGATGTGCATATTGTCGAAGTTGGTGGTACCGTAGGCGATTACGAAAGCACGGCTTTTATCGAAGCAATTCGCCAACTCAAACATAAGGTAGGTGCAAACAATGCATTATTTATACATGTTGTTTACTTACCGTATCTTGAAGCGAGCCAAGAAGTAAAATCAAAACCAGCCCAAAATGCAGTACGCGATTTACGCGAGGCTGGTATTCAACCCGATATTTTGGTTGCTCGCACCGACCATAATGTGCCAGAAAACATTATTGCTAAACTGAGCTTATTTACCGATGTTGAACCCGAAGCTGTCGTACCAATGCCAACGGTTAAAACGGTCTATTCAATACCAATTTTTCTAGAAAAACTCGGTATCGGCGAACTTGCTAGTAAAAAATTAGGTTTACCGCAGAAAAAAGCTGATTTAAAGGACTGGCAAAAACTGGTCGATTCAGTACTAGATGAAAAAGCCAAATCAATTAAACTAGCGATTGTCGCTAAGTATCTAGATAACAAAGATACCTACGCAAGTGTCATTGAAGCCCTAAAAGCTGCTTGTTGGGCAGAGGGCAGAATGCTCGAACTTGATTGGATAGATGCCGAAAAACTCACCAGTGATAACGTCGAAAAAAGTCTTAAAACTTATGCTGGTATTGTGGTACCAGGTGGTTTTGGTGCTCGTGGTGTTGAGGGAAAGATTGTGGCAGCAACGTACGCCCTCCAAAAAAACATACCTTATTTAGGGTTGTGTCTTGGCATGCAAGTAGCCTGTATTGCAGCAGTACGGTTGTGTGGTAAAAAAGATGCCCAAAGTACCGAATTTGACCCAGACACCAAACACCCAGTTATCGATTTAATGGAATCACAAAAAGCAATTACCACCATGGGTGGCACAATGCGGCTTGGTAATTATGACTGTAACCTACAAAAAGGCAGCAAGGCAGCCAAACTATACGGCGCAACAACTATTGTTGAGCGCCACCGACATCGTTTTGAGTTTAATGCTGAATACGAGGCTGATTTAGGTAACCAGCACCTAAAAGTGGTTGGTAAAAACCCGCAAACTGGTTTAGCTGAGGTGATTGAATCCACTAAAAATACGTTTTTTATTGCAAGCCAGTACCACCCAGAATTTACCAGCCGTCCGATGCGCCCAAATCCTCTGTTCTTAGGCTTCATCCAAGCTGCAAAATAACTATTGCAAAATGATTACGCTAATGGTTCAATTAACATATTAGTGGTAAAAAACACAATGTACCGGGTGAGGGTATATGGCTAAAGCAAAAAAGGGGAGTAAAAACGTGGATCCACAAGTACAGGAGCCTAATGGGCAGCCTATTGAAGTTGTGCACGACTTAGATGTGCCGCAACATACAGCAAAGCAAGATAAAAAAGACGCAAAACACAGCACATTTAAATCAATACTATCAACAAAATATTTTCCGCTTGTAGCAGTCTTAATTGGTTTTGCATTCATTGGCAGCTACTGGGTATTGTTTAGCAAAGCGGCTGCAGTTAATGGGCTTACCGGGAACTACTACAATAATTCGATTACTCTGTCAGGTACGCCGGTAAAACGAATCGACAGCACTGTTAATTTTAACTGGGCTGGTAATGCACCAATGTCTAATATTGGCGTCAATACTTTTAGTGTACGTTGGACAGGGCAGGTTAAGCCCTCTCAAACGGGAGTTTATAAGTTCGTCACAGTGTCTGATGACGGTGTTCGGGTTTGGGTTAATGGGCAATTACTCATCGATAATTGGACACAACATGCGCCTACAACAAATACCGGAAGTATAACGTTAACTGCAAATTCGTATTACGACATAAAAGTTGAGTACTTTGAAAACACAGGTGGTGCAACCATACAACTTAAATGGACACGACCAGACGGCACTACAGAAGTGATTCCGAGTAGCGCGCTCTTTAGTGAGGCGCAACAACCATCAGCACCACAAAGTGTTACTACAAGACCTGGCGATAAGGCGGTCACGATGACCTGGAAAGCTCCTGCAAATCTTGGGTCTTCTGCGATTACTGGCTATCGTGTTACTCGTATAACAGGTGATAGTGTTGCTCCAAATCCATGGACAACTGTTTTGCCCGCAACAGCTAGCTCAGAAGTCTTTACCTATTTGCAAAATGGTACGACGTATCAATTTAGTGTCGCCGCAATTAATAGCGCTGGCGAAGGTCCTGCAACAGTTGTGAGTGGTACACCTCAGGCAGGCGCAGTTGTCACACCGCCAACTGGTACGAGTATTGTTAGTGTAACCTCGCCGTTTACCGTTACGAGCAATCCCTACAATCAAGATACAGAATACCGTGTAACCTCTTCGTTACGTCAATCTGGCGCGGCAAATCCACTACCTTTTGACATGCCGAGCCGAGCAACACTTGCTGCTTCGCCTAAAAAAGCGGTTGCACACTACTTCCCACAGTTCCCAATCAGTATTGATAACGCAGACCCATCGAACGATTACTACGCACGCAACTGGCTTACTGCGGGTGGCGAAGGCGGTGCTCATGTTGCCTATGGTGGCTACTTACGTGATCGACCACTTACACGAGCTCCAATTACTGGCGATTGGCAACTGGCCGATGCCACAACAGAAGCAAAATGGGCTCGCGATGCAGGCTTAGACGGTTTCTTAGTAGATACGCTTGGTTGGACAACTACGAGTGGCAACTATCAACGTGGCCGTAAGATTTTTGATGGTGCTAAAAACCTTGGTGATAGCACCTTTAAAGTAGCGTACATGGTAGATACTGATATTGTTTCGGGCACTGATTACGCAACTGCAGCAGCACGTATTGCGGACGCTTATAATTCCGGTGCTTATATGATGGTTAACGGTAAACTTGTTGTTTCGGCCTATCGCCCAGAAGGTAACTCAACGCCAAGTTTCTGGCAAAATATCGATACTACGCTTAAAAATACCTACAAACTGCCGGGTATGGTCTTTATCCCCTGCTATTCAAGTAATTGGAACGCACACACCACTTTTGATGCGATAACCTATGCCATGGGTGTATGGACAATTGGTAACGCACCAGGTGCGAACTCATCATACTGGAAGACGTCTGCAAACAGCGTTGGTAAGCCATTTATGCAACCAATTGCTTTTGGTGACTCTCGCCCTCGGTCTGGAATCTTTGACGAACAGCAAGGCCTACTAACCCTTCGCGATCAATGGCTTACTGCTATTGCCAACAACGTTGACTGGGTGCAATATCGTACCTGGAGTGACTTTAGCGAAGGCGCACAGATGATTCCGTCACGCAATCATGGGTATTCATACCTCGATGTAAGTGCATACTATCTAGCAAAATGGAAGACGGGCACCTACCCAACCATCAAACGAGATGCACTATATGTGAGCCACAGAATTTCTACTTGGGATAACCACAACACGCAGGTATCACAAACTAAATGGCAGACTCCTCGCAGTGCCAGCACGCAACCTGGCCAAAACATCGTTGATGTTATGTCTTTCTTGACGGCGCCAGGTAATGTGACCGTTAAGGTAGGTAGCAATACTTATACCTATGCGGCTCCTGCCGGTGTGTTTAATAAATCATTCCCACTTGCCAACGGAACCGTTTCGGCAACACTTAGCCGATAAATGCAAGATAAGCTTAATCTACTCGCTTTATACGTATCATTGCTCATTTGTAGTGCCATGGTGGTTTTTCAAGCCGCTTTGGCGCTCGGAGCGCCCCTAGGACGCGTTGCGTGGGGTGGGCAGTACGAAACACTACCTACAGGGCTACGCATTGGCAGTGTGGTCAGTATGGCCATATACGTGTACTTAATACTTTGTATTCTCAAAGTTTGGGGTAAAAATTCACCAATTACGGCAAAAATAGCCCGTTTAAGTGTCAAAGTGTTTGGATATTTCTTGATTGTAGGTGTGCTTATGAACGCAATCTCGCGCAGCCATCTAGAGGCTATTATCATGGCACCTACAGCCCTTGCGCTCTGTTTGAGCCTTTTGCATATCGCGTATAGGGTAAAATAATTGCTTTTCGCCGTGTACGGCTCATCAGAACGACTATGAGTATAAAACTCGATTCGTTTAAGCAATTTCGACAAGCTATGGGCACGAGGGTGGGGGCAGAATGTGCAACCCCCACCC
>CAZMHJ010000012.1:0-26855 GCA_964566075.1 uncultured Candidatus Saccharibacteria bacterium
CTTTAATTGGTCGGGGTGACTGGATTTGAACCAGCGACCTCAGCGTCCCGAACGCCGCGCGCTACCAAGCTGCGCTACACCCCGTTAACCGCAGCTTTATATTGTTACTCTGATTCGTGTTTTGAAAATACGAAGATGTATAGAATCTCTAATAGTCCAAGCGTATTGACGAGCAGTAGTACAATGTACCATACCTTTGCCGTATGCCGTGCAGCACGCCACAGCGCCCAACCTTTCCAACCAAGTGACCAAACAATTGCGAACGTTAATATAAGTGCTTGTGAAGTTGTGAGTGTATCCATACTTTGAATATGCTCTTTTCCATTTAAAAAGTCCAGGATAAACCTGGACTTTTTAAATGGTCGGGGATAAAGGACTCGAACCTTCGACCTCGCGGTCCCAAACCGCGCGCGCTAGCCAACTGCGCCAATCCCCGAGAACCGCCCTATCATAACAGATATGGGCGGGTTTTGCTAGATACTACTTAGCAAATTCGATTGCGCGGGTTTCGCGAATCACATTCACTTTAATCGTACCCGGATACTGCATCGTTGATTCAATTTTTGTCGCAATATCGCGTGCTAGCTTGATAGCACTTAAGTCATCAATTTCACCTGGCTTTACGAAAATACGAACTTCACGGCCGGCGCTAATTGCGTATGACTTATCAATGCCTGGGAAACTATTGGCAACGTTTTCAAGCTCACGCATACGCTCCGCAAAGTTTTCAGCACTAATATTACGCGCACCTGGGCGCGCAGCACTCACGGCATCCACAACGCGTACAATCAAAGCTTCGGTTGTCGTTGCTTCCATGTCATCGTGATGTGCTTCGGCTGCATGAGCGACTTCTTCTGGCACACCATATTTACGAGCCATTTCACCGCTAATGTGGTGATGCTTACCTTCCATCTTGTGCGTCAAAGCTTTACCCATATCATGGATAAGTGCTGCATATTTAGCAACCCGGACATCAGCACCAAGCTCTTCGGCAATAAGGCCGGCCATATGTGCCATTTCGGTAGAATGCTTTAAAACATTTTGACCATAGCTTGTTCGGAATTTTAATTCGCCAAGTAACTGCAGAATTTCGCGGGGTACACCTACAACGCCAACTTCGCGAGCCGCATCTTCGGCTGCACGCACAACTTCTTTTTGAACTTGCTTTTGAGCTTTATCAACAACCTCTTCGATACGACCTGGGTGAACACGTCCATCCTTAAGGAGCATTTCGAGTGCAACACGAGCGACTTCACGACGAACTGGATCGAAGCTACTCAAAATAATCATACCTGGCGTGTCGTCAACCATAACATCAACTCCGGTTGCACGTTGCAAGGCTTGGATATTACGGCCTTCTTTACCGATGATACGGCCCTTCATTTCTTCATCTTCGAGTTTGACAGCTGTTACGGTGCGCTCAGCAGTAACTTCACTTGCCATTCGCTCCATAGCGCCAACAATAATTGCTGCTGCTGTATCTTCTGCAAGATCTTTAGCATCTGCTTGCAATTTAGCGACAAGACCAGTCAGATCGTTCTTAATATCGCGCTCTGTCATTTGCATAAGCTTGTCAGCTGCTTCGGTTTTTGTAAGTTGTGCTATTTTTTCAAGCTTATCTTGCTGCTTTGTTCTTAGCTGGCGAATTTCATTTTTAAGCTCTTCTACTTCGTCTTCGCTACTACGCAACTTTTCACTTCGCTTATCGAGTTCATCAAGTTTTTTATCTAGTGATGATTCTCTATCGAGCAAACGGTTTTCAGTTTCTTTTAATTCTTTACGTCTTTGCTGTTCTTCTTTACGAGCACTTTCTGCTACTTCTGCAGCATCCTCTTGTGCTTTTTTAATAACTGCGGCTGCTTCTTTGTTTGCCTTTGCAAGTTGCTTTTCTGCTTCGTGAGCAGCAGAACCAATCTTACGGCGTGTAACTACTTGGCTCGCGCCAAAACCAGCACCAATACCTACCACTGCAAGAACCAGTGTAAGTGGGTCCATAGTCTTCCTTTCTATCGGTGCAGACACACAAGTGACATCACTATCACTTCATTAGTACGCTTGTATATCTGAGTATCGAAATAAATTAATTATCAGGTAAGGATTCTCTAATAATCTCTCAGTAAAATCCTAACTTAATAATACCCTGCCATGCTTAATAAAAAAATAGTTTTATGCACCGAATTGTTTTGCAAAAGCGATACCCGCACCAACAACGATAACTCCAACCAAGACTAACAGAGGTCGTATATCAAATAGATCGTTATCTTTTACGTCATGGTGGATGGATGGGATGATATCTGATGCTGCAATATACAACATAAAACCAGCACTTAATCCAAGCAGAACACCGATTGGAATTTGCTCCGAACCACCAATTGCAAAAGTTATTAACGCTACTACTGTCGTAGCAAGCGAGCTAACAAGGTGTACTATTACGACACCCTTACGACTCATACCACGAGACAATAAAAGACCAAAATCACCGATTTCTCGTGGAATTTCGTGAGCCGCAACTGCAAGTGTTGTAACAATACCGATTGGCACACTGACTAAAAACGCCGCTGCAATAGCGACGCCATCAAGAGCATTATGAAGCGTGTTGCCGGCAATAATTAATGGTCTCGATACAGCACCTCTATCTTCTTGCTCATCATGGTGGTGGTGAAACCATCGCAAAAATCGTTCTAAGTAAAAGAAGCCAAGCAAGCCTATAACACAACTAATCATTACCTTAGAGGCAGTTTCCTCATTTAGGGCTTCAGGTAATAAGTCAAAGAAAACAGCAGCTAATAAACCTCCAGCAGCAAAAGGCGTTGCGAATTTCGCAAGATTTTTAGCAGTAGACTTACGACTAATTAATAAAATTCCGCCAATAAGCGAAATAATACTACCAAGTAGCGTAAAAATAATCACATCAAGATATGTAGCCATATATGAAATGTATCTGTTATTATCGTTAATTGCAATTATTTTGCATTTGCAATACAATTGCAACATGTCTACTTCTTCTTTCCGTGATATCTGTTCTATTCATGATATTCGTTTTACAAGAGTACGTTCTGAGCTTTATGACCTACTTATAAGCCATAGCCCCGTTGCGGCACGAGAATTTATCGCACATGCAACGAATCAAGGTTTTGATACGGTTAGTGTCTATAGATCATTGGACTTATTTGAAAAAATCGGCATTTGTGACTCGTATGGATCTGGTAAAAATCGAGTTTTATATGCTTCGAATGATGGCGAACAACATCATCATTTTATACGTTGTACCAATTGCAATCGGGCCTTTGAGTTTGAAAACGAAGCTATAGAAATGCAATTAGATGCAATTGCTCGTAGGGCTGGGTTTGCCGATATATCATCACACTACCTTGAGATAAGCGGTATCTGTAAATACTGTAATCAATTTTCGCGTACAGCGTAAACAATAAAGCGCTTATCAAACGTCTTCTTGTCTTTTAGGTAGGTTCCGTTGCATGTCATTAAATTGAGACCTTGTTTCGTAGAATCATAAGAACGAAGCATTTTATTCATATCAACTGTGTCAGTGTCTAGTTTTTCTGTCGCGGCTACAGTATAGGTGTATGCTTTATCATCACCCATAACAATCGTGATTTTGGCTCCTGTTTTTATATTCTTTAAGTTTGCAAAAATTCCACCTTTTGTAGGCCCTAGTACATGACCATCAATAAAGACTGCTCCTGGTTGGCCTGGTTTTGCGCTGCCGTCATACCAAGCAACATCAAAAACGTTTTGTGGTGACCCAACCTGATTATTATCAGTAACGCCTACCCGTTTAACACGGGCAAGTGTACCTAAACTTGGTATTTGCAGTAATCTTGGTAAGTCTGCGGCTACCGTGTACGAACTGATCGCTTGAGAGTTTGGTTGGCTTTCACTGTAACCTGAGCCACTGTCGGGTCGTCCATTCTCACCACTCGAATTATCTACAGAGTTAGCTTGTGCCTCAATTTTCTTTGATACAGAAAAACTATGAACATTAACCGCAATACCCAAACCAAGCAACAACACCGCAAGCGTACTGAGAGCAATACCTGAAGCTTGTTTTTTTGATTTTATCCGTAGCTTTTTTGCAACCGCATGCTTAAAACCTTTTTTGGGAGTTGGCAGTGTTGGAATCTTTGGCATCGTTTGGATATGTTGCTTTTGTGGTGCATTGTGCGTTAATGGAACAATAAACTGTTTTGAGCTGGTAAAATTCGTTCTGTTATTTTGAACATCGTTAACTATTTTTGGTTTGTGTCCAGCAGCTGTTTTTTTAGTCAGGTTCGTGGGTTTTATAGCAACTATTTTATTTTCTATTTTTTGCGATTGTTTTGGAAAAGGTTTTATATCGTTTGAGGTTACTTTAGTTGGCGTCGCAGCTTTGCTTGTCCTGTAACGTGCCTGAACATCAGCAACAGGGCGACGAGTGTAACCCGTTGCCCTGCCTGAAAATTCCATATTAGTAGTTCGGTATGGTTTTTGTTGCATCCCGCGCCCTATCGCGCCTTTTTTATTTATTTGCTTTCAATTGCTTACGAGCAATTAAGCTAATGATTGCAACGATGGCAAACGTACCAATTAGTGTTGCAAGTGGGTTGTTAGCAAGATGTTCGAAGCCCGTGTCTGGTGCAGCCGCATTAGTTGTTGCTACGGCAGTCAGCACGACATCATTGCCATCTCCACCCTTATAGCTAATGGTATATGAGACCCCATTCGTGCTCGTAACTGTTGCGCCCTCTGCAAGACCTTGGAAGGTACCGGTAACTGCATCAGACCCATCGTTTTTAACAATGGTGAACATATCACCATTTGCTGGAACAAAATTATTCCACTGAGAAACGTTAAGTGTTGTTGCCGAACCAAGATCAACAGTACCCGTTACATTAAGCTGGTCATATTGGCCAGCCGCTGTGCCGCCAACTTCTTCTTCAAGAGAACCGCCGGTAAAGGTTAGGTTGCCTGTATTTAACACACCCGGACTATTACCAGGGGCTACTGTGCCTGAATTCAAAGTAAGAACGCCGACGGTACCTGAACCCTTTAGCGTTCCACCATTAACTGTCGTGTCACCGTATGTCCCAGAAACAGTAGCTACTTCATTATAGCTAACAAATATCGATGTCCCGGGGCTATTAGCGCTATAGGTTGATACGAGTGTTGCTGAGTTATGTGTTCCATTTGCTGTACTTGTTCCATTTGTGCCAAACGCAAGCACGAGAGAACCAGCTTGACCATCAAGTATAGATATGGTGTGAGCACCTGTTGCGGTTGAGCCATTAAATGTTAATACGCCCGCAGAGCCAACTTTCAAATCGCTATTTAACGTTACGTCTCCGCTAAAGGTTACGTTTGCGTGTGGATCAGAGCTAGTAGGTGCACCACCCATACCACAAGCAGAATTTGCTTGAACTGTACCGTATCCAGCTTGCCCGCCACTACCAGAGTAGCCAGTTAGATTGAGAGGCTGGGGAATCGTAGCGCCGTTTAGTCCACATGTTGCAATTACACCACCATCTGACACTGTCACCACATTGGCAGCGCTACCAAATGCACTTGCGTCAGAAACTCTCGCTACCGCATCAGAACCGATGCTTATTGCACCCGTCCAGGTATTTGCTTTGTTTAGATACACTGCTGCGGTTGAATTAGCTATTAAGTTCCCCGTACCCGCAAGCACACTGTCAACGGTGAGACCTGCTCCTGATGACACGGTTAGGTTTGCCGCTAGTGTTACCGTTTTAGCTGTATTAAATGTTACGTATCCACCAACCGCTGTGTCGGAGGCAATTGTCAGATTAGTGTCAAATACAAGCGTTGCATGAGTACCGCCGTCAATCGTTCCTTTAACCGCTAAATCTTGACCGCTTATTGTAAAACCATATCCGCTACTATTTGTACCAGTTTGTGTAACTGCAGTTAATGAAGCAGCTGTGTCATTATTTAGGGTTGTGTTTGCTCCAAGACTCGTTATATCAAGGATTATTGAATCATCGGCAGTTGGGCCACTACCACATCCAGTTCCGGTCCACGTTGCAGTACTGAATGTCATACCACTAACCCAAGTACATGTGTTCCCTGCCGCGTGAGCAACAGGGCTCACTAAGACAAATAACGACGAAAGACTTAGTACAAACGTCGAAAAACCATACGCCAAACGACGTAATTTCATATTCTCTCCTTTTATTTTTGCTTTTTGCTGTTTAAAGTACTATTACCTTAAGCATAACTGCCCCTGTTTTTTTGTCAAGAACATTTTATTAATATGATGTTTTTGCTACAACTATTTTTTCGGTTGTGTAATGTTTGCCTCACCACCATATTCTGGTATGACTACTTTTTCATCTTCGCCATGCTGTAAGGCAGATATTGCTTCTGTTAGCCAAGCGTCTCCGCTCTTTGCGATAACCGGAACTGAAAGTCCCAACGCAAGTGCGTTTGCGACCGTTAATCCAATACGAAGCCCGGTAAAACTACCTGGACCCTTAAAAACTGCGATACCTTCTATATCTTGCCAGTCAAGATTTTGACCTTTTAGTAACGCTTCGATTTTAAGATGGATTGTATCTGCCAGTTGTCGATGTGCAAGCCATGTTTCTGTTGCAATTACAGTAGAGTCCTCATACAGGTATAGTTCAGACTCTTCTTTACCGGTATGTAATGCAAGAATATGCATTAGTTCAGCCCTTCGATTAGGTAATTATATTGTTCTGGGACCGAAATATTGATTTCTCTCGTATCATCACCCGTCTGCGTAATGGTTATTTGTGCAAAAGTTCTGGGTAATACTGACTGCACAATATCAGCCCATTCAATAATAACTACTGTCTGTTCATCGTGTAAGACTTCACTCAGCTCGTGAGCGATAATACCCGGCTCTTGTAAACGATAAAAATCAAAGTGATGAATTTCGAACCGTGGAGCTAAATACACGCGCGAAATAGTAAAAGTTGGGCTTGCGACACTATCAGTACTACCAGACCCTCTCACAATACCTCTCGTTAGCGTTGTCTTACCACCACCTAAATCGCTTGATAATACAAATAGCTCACTACCTTTTAAGCGCGAGCCAAGCTGCTCCCCTAATTGTTCAGTGGTTTCTGAGCTGGTAGAGTTTATTTGCAATGTCAAAACGGTACTCATATCCCGAATAGAGTACCGCTAATACCCCCAGAACTGCAAGTAGCCACAACGGAAGTGGTGTTGGTGCCGCAACCAGCTGTGCATCTGCCCGCGAATCAGTAGCGGCAAGTACTTTGGTCGTTTTAGTGGCTGTTTTCGCAGTTGATGCTTTTGTAGTGGCAGTTTTGGTTGAGCTCGCTGCCACTTTCTTTGTTGCAGTTTTCTTTGCAGTCGCAGACGCATTACTTACTAGTAAGATTGCGGCTGGAGGCGAAGTAATTACATTAACTCCAGATTCGGTTGGTGTTGTTGTCCACTGCCATAAACCTTCCTGATTTTTTGCCCATGCCATATTTTCGGGTGCACTGTCATAACTTGTTTCGTCATATACCTCGCCTGTTGGACCAACTATTTTTACACTACCACCACCATTAGATAGTGCAATAGACGTAGTGCCCGATGTTATGACGATATATCCATGAGATGCAATAGTATCATTTGCTGTAAAGGTATGGTGATAGGCATATGTAGTTCCGGCGTATACGGTATAGCCTGCTAGGTTTTGTTCGGTGTTATTTGGGTTATAGAGCTCAACCCATTCATCATTCGCATCTGTAAGTGGACTCACCGGGTCAATGAAAAACTCATTCAGTAATATTGGCGAGTACGATGGGCTACCAGTTGTTTCGCCCGTGGGTGGTGTATCAGTGGTTGTTGTGTCAGTTGGTGGTGGCGTTGACGTATCTGTAGGTGGTGTGATCGTATCGGCTGGGGGTGTTGTATCTACAGGTGGAGGCGTATCAACTGGCAGAGTTGTGTCAGTTGGTGGGGGTGTCTCAGCTGGTGGAGGAGCTGGTGCGGCATTATCTGTTTGAGGCGTAGGTACTGCCTGTGCTTCAAAGTCGAGTTGATTATTATCAGTATCTTGGGTTATACCATCCACTACTTTTCGTTGGATTGATGCACCATCAGCAGGTGCCGCGGCAAGTAGGGTTTCGCAGATTGTGGTCGTTTTTGTGCCCCACCCTACCAAGTCCGAGGTCACGTTAATGTCATTTACAAGTGCAACGGTACCACCACTAGCCGCAAGCCCTGAAAAACTAGAAGTAATTGCATATGTTACTTTTGGTGTAGCAAGCGGTAAGAAACTATCAGGTGTAACCAGTAAGAAACCGCCAGGGTATATGACGGTGTTATCAGGAAAAGTAACAAAATATTTTGCGGTTGCCAAATTACCAGTCGAGCTAATATATTGCAGTTTCCAACCACTTATATCAGCGTTTGATGTGCTGCTGTTTTTCAGTTCGATAAACTCTTGCGCGGTTGTACCTGTTCCTACACCGTTTACTTGTAGCTCATTAATTACAACTTTTGACTGGGTTGTATCGCCGACTGCTCGTACAACCTTAAACTGAAATAAAGGCAATAATAAGCTGATAGTTACTATGAACCCCAGCTTAATATTGCGCCGCGTCATAATGTTATTGTAGAACGATTGCAATAAAGCTCAAGCACTTTTACAGTACAATAAAAGAACATGCTGTACTTATCCACAAAATTACAAAATATGCCACTGTTGAGTATTCGTAGTGGAGGTAGAATCGGCACTGTTATAGGACCGATTATCAATCCCCACAATCTTCATATTGATGGCTTTTATTGCCAAATTGTGCAGGTGCAAGAGCCGGTTATATTACTTGATATTAACGTTCGAGATATTACCGGCAAAGGGATTATTATCGATGATCATGTCGACCTAAGTACCCCTGATGAACTCGTACGCCTTAAGTCAGTTATTGATTTACGATTTACGATTGAAGATAAGCAAGCGCTTGTGAATAAGAAGAAAATCGGTAAAGTTATAGAGTACGCGATTGACGTTAAAAGTCTGTTTATCCAGAAGTTGTATGTGCAACCGCCTGTTTGGAGTAGCTTTAAGCAAGAGAGGCTCACGTTCGATAGAGTGTCAATTATTGAGGTAACTGATTCGTATATTGCCTTTAAAGGCCCTGAGGTTACCGAAAAGGCGAAAATGCCAAGTTTTAATAAAGTTGGTGCAGATTATTCGGCAAGTGCGTCAACAATGTCCGAATAACGGTAACCCTGACGCATTAGGTATTCGATTAATTTTTTGTCGTCTGTAAACTTGGCGAGTGTTCGTTTTTTAGCAATTATCGTAACCAGTTGGTCGTGTTCGCTAAAATCAGAACCTGCAAAAGCGGTATTGATTATTTCGTTCGAAACGCCTTTTGATCGCAATTCGTTTTTAATATATGTTTTGCTTCGCTGCTTACGGGTCCGCTGTTCAATCCACCATCGCGTAAACTGTTCATCATTTTGCCAATTATATCTTTGGGCAGTTTCGATAAGCTTAATTTGTAAATCTTCATCAACCGATTTTTTTCGCAGATAGTCCCTCAGTTCCCGCTCAGACCGTGGGCGAAGTGCCAGCCATTCGACCATACGCATTTTAAGCTTGCCGTCACTTGATACTTTTTTGAGTCGCGATACATCACTATCGGATAGTTCAGTTCCGATTTTTAATTTTTCATCGAGGACTTCTTGTAGACTCAGTGAAAAAACGAACTTTCCATCAATAAATATATTGACTCTGTTTTCGTCCTTTTTTTGGGTAGTAAGATTTGTTATTTTCATCGTTTACGCGGCAACAACGAGACCCGCAAAAATTGAAAGCATTGCTACAAACCAACCGATTTCAATAATCCAACCCCACTCACGTTCACCCCATTGAATATGCGCGTGGAAATTTGTAATCGGGTTACGCATTGGTAATTCACCTTCTTTACGCTCTTTATACATTCGGAATGCCCAAACGCTATCGGGAAGCATTGCTAAGAACATGCATAAAAGCACGAGCCAAACATATTGTGTGCTAACAGTTGCAATAACTAACCAAGTGAGCATCACCAGCATCACTGAATCAACAGCTAAAATTGTCTTAAAACGAGCAGCCCGTGCCTCAGGAGTCGGCTCTCCATAATGTGGCAAAGCATCAAGTGCAAAGTGAGAAAGTAACGCCACTGGTAAAATCCACCAAGCTTGCGCAACGAGCGCCATGTTCGCGGCTGTAATAGCGTGGTTTGTTGCAGTCATACTACTGAGGGAGTGCAGCTTGACGCACAAGTTTTTCTATTTTTTTGAGTTCTTCTGGGTGATCGGTTAAGTATTGCTTAGCAGCTTCTCGGCCCTGGCCAATTTTTGCACCATCATACTCAAACCAAGCGCCAGCCTTACCGACAATACCGTGCTGTACTGCCAAATCGAGCGTGTCACCTTCGCGACTAATACCGACGTTATACATAATGTCGAATTCGGCTTCGCGGAACGGCGGTGCAATCTTATTTTTGACTACCTTAACGCGTGCTCGGTTACCAATGACTTCTTCGCCACTCTTTATTTGGCTAATGCGGCGAATATCCATACGAACCGATGCGTAAAACTTAAGTGCATTACCACCAGTCGTGGTTTCTGGGTTGCCAAACATGATACCAATTTTCATACGGAGCTGATTAATAAAGATGACTGTGGTGTGACTTTTATTAATAACACCGGTGAGCTTACGGAGTGCTTGACTCATTAAACGAGCTTGTAGACCCATATGAGAATCACCCATATCACCTTCGATTTCAGCTTGTGGTACTAGGGCTGCAACCGAGTCAACAACGATTAAATCAACTGCATTACTGCGGACGAGTGTTTCAACAATTTCGAGCGCCTGCTCACCATTGTCAGGTTGTGCTACAAGAAGTTTGCCAATATTAACGCCAATTCGCTCTGCATAGGCTGGGTCAAGTGCGTGCTCTGCATCGATAAATGCGGCTGTACCACCCTGTTTTTGAATCTCTGCAACGGCGTGTAATGTCAGGGTTGTTTTACCGCTACTCTCAGGGCCATACACTTCAATAATACGACCTTTTGGGATACCACCACCAAGCGCTAAGTCTAGACTGAGACTACCAGTAGAAAACGTTTCAACATCAATTTTTGCTTCGTCACCAAGTTGCATGATTGCACCGGCACCAAATTGCTTTTTAATTTGATCAACAGCGAGTGTCAGTGCTTGGTCTTTTCCACTAACTGTTCCGTCGTTCGTCGCTACTTCTTTTTTTGGTGCTTTTGCCGCCATATCAGAATTACTCCCTTTTACCCTTATACTGTTACCAAAAGTATAGCAAAGTAGCGGACCTATCACAGCTTAGTTTTTACATCATTATTAACACGCTTATCCTTATCGTCTATAATAACGACAAAGCTATGCGCATATCAGATAAGCTCGTTGAAGAGCTCCTTACAAACACTAATAAAGTCACACCAGAGCAGTTGACTGCCCTTAAAGAACAAGAGCAGAATGAAAAGAAGCCGTTGCAGGATGTGGTTGTTGCTGGTGGTGTTGTTAGCGAGAAAGAGCTAACTCAAGCTATTGCCGAAGCTATCGATATTCCATTTGTCGATATTAATGCCAAGGAAATTCCAAAAGAAGTCCTGCATCTCATTCCAGAGCGTATTGCACGCCAATATAATGTTATTGTTTATGGCGAAGAAGAAGACGGCACAAAACTACTTGCCATGGAGGATCCAGATGACATCCAGGCAATTAGCTTCTTGCAAAAGCAACTAGGTAATGAGCTACGTATTTACATCGCTACTCGAACCAACATTTTGCAAGCTATTGATCAATTTCGAGAAAACATTAGTGGTGAAATTACAGAAGTAATATCTGCAGAAACTGATGCGCAGGCACAAGAAGGCGAAGATTTTGACGAATCAGACCTCGCCGAAGACTCACCTATTGCACAAACCGTAAATCTGCTTGTTGAAGGTGCTATTAAATCTGGGGCTTCAGATATTCATATCGAACCACGCGAAGACTATGTGTCTATCCGCTACCGTATCGATGGCATTTTACGAGAAGTAAATAAATTGCCTAAAAAGGTCCATGGTGCACTTGTATCGCGTATTAAGATTTTATCGAACTTAAAAATTGATGAACGACGAGCACCACAAGATGGACGTTTTAAAATTTCAATTAACAGCTTAGTGTATGCGCTTCGCGTATCGACGCTACCAATTACAGATGGCGAAAAAGTTGTTATGCGTATTTTAAACGAATCATCAAAAGCACTGACGCTTGAGCAACTTGGTTATTGGGGCCACTCCCTTGATACCATTAATCACGCCATAACCCAACCGCACGGCATGATTTTAGTAACCGGACCGACTGGTTCTGGTAAATCAACAAGCCTTTTTAGTGTTTTGAGCCTACTCAATAACCCAGCAGTTAATATTTCGACTGTAGAAGACCCTGTTGAATATAAAATTCCTGGTGCCAATCAGACCCAAGTTAATCCGATTGCTGGTATGACATTTGCAGCCGGACTTCGTGCACTGCTCCGACAAGACCCAAATATTATTATGGTAGGTGAGATTCGAGATGGCGAAACAGCCGGACTTGGCGTACAGGCTGCTTTGACGGGTCACCTTGTGTTTGCCACGCTTCACACTAATAATGCCGCTACCTGTCTACCCCGTCTTCTTGATATGGGTATCGAGCCTTTTTTGATTGCGAGTACCGTTCGTGCAGTAGTTGGTCAGCGTTTGGTACGACGATTATGTCCAAAGTGTCGTGAATCGTATACTCCCGATGCAGCTATTGTGAAAAAAATTGCTGATAGTTTTGGTATTAAAGATGCCTCTTTCATGAAAAAAATACACGAACTTGAAGAAACGGCACTTAAGGGTGGTATTGGTTCAAGTGAAAATGCACCCAAAGATGCTAAAGACACGAGCGCGTTGTCCACATCTGATGCAAAAATTGCCCGACTCTGGAAAGCTAAAGACGGGGGTTGTGATGAGTGTAATCACATTGGGTATAAAGGTCGTATGGGTATATACGAAGTTCTCGGTAACTCAAGTGAAGTCCAAAAACTTATTGTGTCAAATGCAACCAGCGAGCAGATTCAAGATCAAGCGGTTAAAGAAGGTATGGTTGTTATGCAGATGGATGGATTTATTAAAGCACTCCGTGGACAAACTACTATTGAAGAAATTTTACGCGTAACCGCAGAAGAATAACATGGCAGAATACACCTACACCGCTGCAACAAAAGATGGTAAATCAATATCTGGTTCTGTCGAAGCTAGTTCAAAAGAAGCCTTAATTGAATCACTACACAAGCAGGGTTTAAGACCGTTAGTCGTTAAGCAAAAATCAAACCGTGGCAACATTAGTTTTGGTAAACCAAAAGTAAAACTCAAAGACATGGTTATGTTTACACGTCAGTTATCAACCATGGTCTCTGCTGGTGTACCCCTGACTCGCTCACTTACAACACTACAAGAACAAACCGAAAACAAGTACTTTAAAACGGTTATCGGTGGCATCACTAAGGATGTCGAGAGTGGTATTACCATTGGTGACGCGATGGCTAAGTATCCTAATGTTTTTTCTGAAGTCTACGTCAATATGGTGAAGGCTGGTGAAGCAGGTGGTATTTTAGATGAAATCCTAAAGCGACTTGCATCACAGGTAGAGCAAGAAGCCAGTATGAAGAAAAAAATTAAAAGCGCCATGACCTACCCCGTTGTTATTGGTAGTATTGCGGTTATTGCTTTCTTTGGACTTATGATTTTTGTGATGCCAAAAATGGGTAAAATTATTAAAGACTTAGGTGGCCCGGATGCAAAGCTTCCTGTGTACTCACAATTTTTACTTGACTTAAGTGGCTATATGCAAAAGTATGCAGTGTTTATTTTCATTGCACTTGGTGTGGCTATATTCTTTACTCGGCGCTATATACGCACGCCAAATGGTAAGTTTAAGTTTCACATGCTTATGCTAAAAACACCTATTATTAAAGAGATTTTAATTAAGATTGCTGTCGCGCGTTTTGCTCGTACCTTTGCTTCGCTTATGTCAGCTGGCGTCAGTGTACTTGACGCACTGCAAGTGACGGGCGGTGCTATTGGCAATAAAGTACTCCAAAAAGAGCTCGAGGAAGCGTCTAAAGAAGTTAAGAATGGTAAACCGCTCTCCGAGCCAATGGCTGCAAGCAAGTATTTTCCCCCTATTGTTAGCCAAATGCTTGCTATTGGCGAAGAGACAGGCCAGATTGATACTATTCTTGTTAAAATTGCCGATTTTTACGAAGAAGAAGTTGCTACTACTATTGATGGGCTCAGCTCAATCATCGAACCAATCATGATTATTGCTATTGGCGCAATGGTTGGCGTGATTGCAGCGAGCGTCATGGGACCGATTTCTTCACTGAGTAAAAACATTGGCGGTAGCTAAAATTACCGTTGACTTCTATAAGCTTATGCTTATAATCAAACCTAGATATTTGTATATCCGTTGATATACATATCAAAGTAATAAATATAAGATCAAGGAGGGTGGGTTTCAATGATCTCACTTAAGAAAAAGCAATCTGGTTTTACAATCGTTGAACTTTTGATTGTCATCGTTGTCATTGGTATCTTGGCAACATTAGTAATCGTAACCTTTAGTGGCGTACAGCAAAAGGCTCGCGACACCAAGCGTGAAACAGACGTTAAGGCTCTCGCAAGCCAGCTAGAAGTATACTACGCCAACAATGGCTCATACCCTGCTCTTGCACAGCTCCAAGACAATACTTGGGTTCAAGCTAACCTTAAGGGTCTTGATGTTGCAGGTTTGGTTGCTCCAAACGGTACTGGTACTAACACTATCAGCGGAACAGCTAGCACAACAACGTATCAGTACGTTGCAACACCTAGCGGTTGTACAACTGCTAACAAAGACTGTACTGGATTTACCCTTACAGCAAATCGTGAAGCAAGTGGTGCATCACCAATTGTTAAGCAAAATCTTAGCAACTAGTATCTAAATATTGCTTTAAAAAAACACCCGTTATATGAGCGGGTGTTTTTTATTTGTAATGCTTAGACTGGCATAAGCGTTTTTGATATAATAAACAACGAATTCACAATGAAAAAACACACTGCTTTGGGCGGGCACGGATTCACGCTTACTGAGGTTTTAATTGCCAACATTGTTTTTGCAATCGTTGCGCTTAGTTTTATTGGTTTATTTGCAGCGCTCGTATCAAGCGCCTCAACAACAAAACGTAAAGCAGTTGCCCTTACGCTTGCTACGAACCAAATGGAATATCTAAAATCACTCCCATACGACAGTTTAGCTGTTGCAGGCGGTAGTATCTATAGCGCGAGCCCATTGCCAGCAACTTCTACACAAACTGTTAATAATTTTAGCTACACAATTACTACAGCTATATCATATGTCGATGACGCCTTTGACGGTTGTGCTTCGTACCCGACCCAGGCACTCAAGTTAAAGTATTGTCGCAACTACCCTCCGCCAACAGGTGCTCCAGCAACAGATACAAACCCTGAAGATTACAAAGACATTAACGTAATCATCACTTCAAAAACTGGTGTTAAATTAGCCGAGGTTGATACGCAGGTTGCAGCTCGTGTATCAGAAACAAGTAGCACTACAGGTGCAATATTTGTCAGTGTTATCGACGAAACAGGAAATCCGGTATCTGGTGCCTCGGTTACGTTAACTAATAGTACTGTTTCCCCGGCAGTCAATCTGGGTGACCAAACTGATAGTAATGGTGTTGCCATATTTTATGGCATGATCCCAGACACGACTGGGTATGACTATGTCGTATCGGCTTCTAAATCCGGATACTCAACGCTAACGACTATTGCACCATCAGGTTCTTTACAACCCAATTATTCGAGCTTGCAGGTTCTCACGCAACAATCATCACTCGTAACCCTTACTATTAAAGGTATGTCAGCAAATAGTCTGGTTATTGAAACAACTGACACATCAGGTAATCCTATTGCCAACATGAAGACATATATTAAAGGTGGATATAAAAAATATACCGCAACGAGTGATACGAGTTATTATTACGATAATTTCACCCCTTCTGATGTACGGCCAATATCTGATGGTTCAGGGTTGGCATCTGTAAGTAATTTAGTGCCTGGATCATACATATTCTGTGGTGATGCAGGTGCAACTAACTGTAAAGTCGGTGCGACAACTTATTACCTGGTAGCGGCAGTTCCGTATGGTGGAACAAACGCATTTAATCCAATCACTGTGCCTACATATTATGCAAGTACCCCACCAACAACAACCTTTAGTTATAACAGTACCGCCTTTTTACAAAAGGTACGCTTACTGTTTACAACCGATAGTACGTACCCTCGTATTAACACACTTTCACCCGACGACGTAAGCACGGGAGCTGGAGGGCTTAACGCATTCGCATTCACGATTACTGGAACAAATTTACCTTGTAACAGTAACCCGTCGAGTTGTTCTACGAGTGTGAAGTTTATTCAAGGGAGCACAACGTACACAGCTTCATGTACTGGTGCAGCAAGCCCGGCTACACAGCTTAATTGTACGGTTAACTTAACAGGGATTACGAATGGCCAAGCTCAGCTGAGCCTCGCGGTTTCGGGTAAGACAATCACTATACCTGCCGGACAACTTATTGGAGGCTTTAATGTCGGGCCATAGACAACCTGGTTTTACGCTCGTTGAAGTTCTCATATCACTGTTTGTGGGTGCATTAGTTATGATTGGAATCTTCTCGTTTTTTGGTAGCTCTTTGAATGAGTATTTCCGTATGCAGCAAGAGAGCGTTGCTTTTGCTGATGTCGCCGCAAACTCACAGCGAGTTGCAAAAGTTATTCGTGGAACTACTGATATTACCAGTGCAAGTAATAACAGTGTTACGCTTTATTCGTACTTTTCTCCATACGATACATATGTATCGTTGATTACCTATTATCCAAATAATACCAATACCAAACTGCTCGCTGATGTTACAAAAATGACAGCTAACCCACCAACTGGCACACAGATTTCTGGAAGTACGCAAACATTTACGATTATCGATAGTTTTTATCTACCAAGTGGCACCAACACGTTTGAATATCTTGATTCAGCAGGAGCAACATTATCTATGCCTATTTCTGATCTTAGAACAATCAAAGGTGTCCGTGTAAATTTAGCAGATAAACCAAGTGGTACCTCAGGTGTCGTTACAAAACTCTCAGTGCAAGTAAGCTTACGAAACAGGAAGACAAATCTATGAGAAAAAAAGTACAGGCTGGATTTGTACTCCCAACGTTGCTAAGCCTTATTATTGCACTCAGCATTATTATTTTCGCCGTGGCGGGTCTTATTGAGGTTAATTTTAATAGCGTTAACAACAATACTCAGAGTCAAAAAGCATTTAATGTCGCTGAGGCAGGTATTAATTATTACCTTTGGCATCTCAGCCATAATTCTTCTGACTATAAAGACGGCCAATCGACACCCGCTACACCTGATGCGACGTTGGGATACGGGCCATATGTACATAACTATATCGACACCAACGCTAAAACAACCGGCACTTACACACTATGGATTAAACCGCAGGGTAACGGGTCGACTGTGGCGACTGTGCGATCTATAGGCCAGGTATCAGGTAGTAGCGCAAAACGAATTATCGAAGCAAAAGTTGGTGCACCTTCATTTGCAAGCTATGCGCTTGTTTCTGACACCCAATTCTGGTTTGGAAATACTGAAAGCGCAGATGGCCCTGTTCATTCAAACCAAGGTATACGAATGGATGGCTCAAGTAATTCGGATGTCACCAGTTCAAATGCAACATACGTGCCAACTTCGCAGCTGGGTGGCAACGGATCAACTTCACACCCCGGTGTATGGTGCGACACCTCAGTCACTACACCCGTGAACTGTAACACTCGGTCAAAAGTTGACTGGCGCTATCCTGTCACATCTGTTGATTTCAATATCGTAACAAGTAGTTTGTGTACTATCAAAAAGCTAGCCTTCTCGTCTGATGCAAGCACCTCGGCACTAGCCTCAAACGCTAACGCATGCACCCAAGTACCAACTACGAGAACTGCAGCCTATATACCACAATCAGCTACCAACGGTAGCTTTAGTGTCTCTAAAGGCTACCTCATAACACTCAATAGTAACGGCACGTATGATCTCGCGAAAGTCACAGCAGAAACTGATACACAAACATCATATTCAACTGCCCTCTCTACAACAGCGGTTGCAACCGGAATTGCCATACCTACTTCTGGTGTTATTTTCGCAGAAGATAATGTCTGGGTACGCACGTCATCTACTTTTGCTGGCCGTGTCACTATTGCCTCGGGACGGTTGGCAAGCTCTACTTATAGCACCGATATCGTCATTGCTGACGATATACTGTACTCCAACAAGAATGGTAATGACGCAATTGGGTTGATAACAGAAGACTCTGTACTTGTCGCCCCGTATGCAATTCCGCAAACAGGTAACTTTACCTTTGAGGTTGATGCGGCCATTATTGCTCAAAGTGGATCAGTGTCATATCCCGATCAGTACCGTTCATCTGCAAACTGCACAAAAGGCTGGACAGGTGCAAGCCAAAAGTACCTTTTTTATGGTTCTGTTTCTACTCGTCAAACATGGACTTGGACATGGCAAATGAATAATTCTTGTGGCTCTGCAGCGCTTGATTCAGCTTCTGGAAAATACATATCAGGCGTCAAGAATAACACTACATCATACGACTACAATCTCATGTATGCACCGCCGCCTAGTTTCCCTATTACCAGTACCTACAATATCCTATCGTGGCGCGAGGTACTGACAAAACCATAAGGGTTTAATAGCTAAAGATGGTAGAATAACAGTAAAGCATAAGCAGTAAATACAAATGAGTACAGGACTTATATACAAAGACAAACCGCTATTTGGGCTCGACATCGGCACCAGTAGTGTTAAGGTTATGCAGATTGAAAATCATGGTAAATCACAAGTTATCGTTGGGTACGGTGTTACTAATTATGACCAAGGTGCATTAAAAGATGGTCTTGTCGCCGACCCTGAAATTCTTGCTAAAGCAACAAAAGAACTCTTTGATAAGCAGCTAATTGGCGAGATTTCTACTCGTCGAGTTGCCTTGAGTGTACCTGTTGCACGTACCTATAACCGCGTCATGAACTTGCCAGCTATGAATAAAAAAGACCTCGATGAAGCAGTGCGACTAGAGGCAGAGCAATATATACCCGTACCTATTGATGATCTGTATATTGATTATAATATCTCGTCGAGCTCTAAAGATGGTTATGAACTGCTTGCTGTAGCGGTACCAAAGCAAATTATTGATTCATATCTTACCTATACGGATTTACTGGGGCTTGAGGTCAGCACAATAGAAACCACTATCAACGCCTCAAGCCGCTTGATTGCCCATTCGGAACGAGACGAAGTGCCAACTATCCTCATTGACTTTGGTAGTGTTTCAGTTGATATTACCATTTTTGACAAAGAGCTGATTGTAACTGGTACAGTTGCCGGCGGAGGTGATACGTTTACCGAACTCATTGCAAAAAAACTTGATGTTAGTAATGCAGTTGCACACACCATTAAGACAAAATATGGTCTGAGCGTCAGTAAAAAACAAAAAGATATCCAAGATGCATTAAAACCAATCCTTGGCTCATTAACCCGTGAAATACGAAAAATGGTTCGGTACTACGACGAACGAAGTGGTAGTGAAGGTAAAATTGGTCAAATTATTACTATGGGTGGTGGCGCAAATATGCCGGGTCTATCAGAATTTATCACCAGTGAATTACGGCTTCCCACACGTATGTGTAACCCGTGGGCAAATCTTGATTTTGGCAAGCTACAACCCCCTAGTACTGTCGAAAAATCAATGTATGTCACCGCTGCTGGCCTAGCGCTTATCACTCCAAAGGATATCTGGAAATGATAAACTTACTACCTCCAGAGTCTAAGAACCAGATTCGCTTTGCGCGGCGAAATAGCGTTTTGATTCGATGGCTTATAGCAATTTTTGCAGTTATGCTACTTATCACCGCGATGAATATCTTTGGTCAGTTTTACATTACACAAACAACGAATCGTTTAAAGCAGACGGCAAGCGTTACCGATCAACGCATTAAAGAAGGTGACCTAGAACAGTATAAAAATAGTCTTAGTTCGCTTTCTACTGATATGAAGACGGTCGTACAGATTCTCAAAAAACAACTGTTGTTCTCTAAAGTATTCCCGAAACTTGGCACCACACTACCAGATGGGGCAGTGCTATCAAATATCACCATGAACTCCACCGACACATCACTAGACTTAACGATTCTAGCTAAAGATCAATACACTGCCAACCAGGCATTCACGAATGTAAAAGACTCTAATAATCAGCTCTTTAGTAAGACTGACCTCATTTCAATAATTTGCTCAGATACAAATCCATCGTACCCTTGTACCGCACAAGTAAAAGCACTCTTAAATATCGATTTAAACAAGCGTTTTACTGATGTTGTCACCGCAGCGGGTGCAAAATTAAATGGCTTTTCAGCTATTGCTTCTAACCCGAATGAGTTTGTTATTACCGTTAGCACCAAAAAAGCCTCAGATGTTAACACGGTAATGGACAAGTTAAACGGTTCGAAGCAATTGGTTGTTGCTACCACTAAAAAACCGTCTGACTGTAAAACTGATGAAGAAGCGAAAAAGAATAATTTAGACTACCCTTGTACTACCTTAATTAAGGTCACTATTAAAGATGATGCTTCGTACTATTTCCTTGAAACCACTAACTTTACGGAGAAATTTTAATGAATGCTAAGCGCTTCTTCTACGTATTGATTGGTATTATTGGCTTATTGGTCGTTGTTTGCGCAGGCCTTGTTGTTGGTGGCAACCAGTTGATGGCAAAAACATCACAAAAATTAATAGAAGCTAAATTGAACAATTCTTTGGCAGATGTAAAAATTGGTGAATACCTAAAAGCTAAGACATATATGAATCAGAACCAAGATGTGCGGCCTATTGTTGATAATATGATTCCTAAAAACAAAGACCAAGACACGGCAACGAAGGAATTATATAAAATTGCTGATTCAGCCGGTGTTGCAATCACGAGTATTCAGTACCCGTCGTCCAATCTGGGTTTAAAAGCTGCTGCGAGCGCAAGCTCTACCGCTACTTCAGATAAAACAAGTGGTGCAAGCTCCACACCGACGACTCCTGCAGTGGCGCCACTTTCACAAGCAAAAGCAGCTGATGGTCTACCTGGTGTTCAAGGTATTGATGTTGAGTTACGTTTAACGGCTACTGACACCAAAAGTCCAATTACTTACGACAGCCTTATTAAGTTCTTAAAGCTCGTCGAGCTAAACAGGCGTAGTATGCAAATTAAAAAGGTGTTTGTACAACCTGATAAACCAGGTAATGGCCTTGTTAAGCTAAGCCCGCAAATAACTATAACTATTTTTGTAAAGCCATGAATATAGACATACTCAAGAAAAAACTCGTTACACTAAGTGATTTTCTGCTTAAGCATATCGTTATCATCTTTATATTTGTAGTCGTACTCGCGCTAGGTTATGTCACCTATTCTATTAGTGCATTTAGTAGTGCTGAGCCGACGGCTGATCAAGTTGCCGAAAAAACACAATCTGTAACACTTGTTAAGATTGATCCAAACCTAGTGAATAAAATTCGAGTGCTTAATAACCAAAACGTGTTCGTTGCACCAGATTATAATAGCCTCAACCAAAATCCTTTTTACCGATAATAAGTGATGTCTTATTTTTGGTACGGGCTGTTTCGGTAAGAGCCAGCTTGGCCAGTACGTTGCAAGAAATCATCTTTAGCTTGCAAAATAATTTTTGCTACTCGATGCGGGTTTGGGCAAAATGCAAAATTGAAATTAGCTTGTTCACCTGCTGTTTCAATGTTAATCGTTCCGAAATTAAAGGCATTTGAAAAGAAACCACGTTGCTCGCTTGATACATCTTCTACGTTAGCAAGTGATAATTGTGATACCTTACGAATAAGCAGTCCTTTTTGAACAATTAAAACAATGTTTCGATCGGTTACCGACAATCTGGTTTGCCTATAGACAATCGTTGCCATAACCAATAAAACACCTACTAAAAGGGCAATAAATACCGAGAATAATGCCATGACAGTATATGTACCGGCACCTGTACCGCCGACTTCTGGGAATAATACGCTAATTCCTATTAAGCCGAGTGTTAGACAAACTAACGTCGCTAAATAGATAAAAATAATACCAAAGGGATGTTGATAGACCACGCACATGACGTGCTCATCAGGGCCGATCGTTTCGATGGTCTTAAAGTAACTCGACTCCTGAAAGCTCTTACGTGCCATTACCCGTATTATAACAGGCTGGCTTGTGAATCGTTGGTTTTTAGCTTCTTACCCAGATGGGTGTGTGCCTTGGGCGTTGCGCGTCTACCGCGTGGTGTCCGTTCTAGTAAACCAATTTGGAGTAAGTATGGTTCGTAGAAATCTTCAATTGTCGTTGACTCATCACCAGTAATTGCTGCTAGTGTGTTGAGGCCAACAGGATTTGTGCCATAGCCTTCTATCATTTTTTCAAGCAAATAACGGTCAGCCGGATCAAGCCCAAGCTCATCAATCTCTAAAAGTTCGAGCGCAGCTTTTGTGTGTACCGTGTCAATAATGCCATCACCATTAACATCGGCATAGTCACGGACTCGTTTGAGTAGCCTATTTGCGATACGCGGCGTTAAGCGAGCCCGGGTAGAAAGTATTGTTGCAGCCTCAGGATCAATTGAAGTATCCATAATCAGCGCAGCCCGTGAAATAATCTGTGCAATTTCTTCTGGTGTATAAAACTCTAGCCGATGCACCATACCAAACCTATCACGCAGTGGTGCAGCTAAGGCGCCCGTACGTGTTGTAGCACCAATAAGCGTAAATTTCGGTACATCAAGGCGCAAGCTACGGGCACTTGGACCTTTACCGAGCATAATATCAATTTTGTAGTCTTCCATTGCGCTATATAAAACTTCTTCGACGCTACGGTGCAAACGATGAATTTCATCGATAAATAAAATGTCACCGTCTTGCAAATTGGTTAGTAGGCTCGCTAGATCACCCGCTCGTTCAATTGCAGGACCACTCGTTACTTTTATCTGTGCACCCATTTCATTGGCAATCACTGTTGCCATAGTCGTTTTACCAAGGCCTGGCGGCCCATATAGTAATACGTGGTCGAGTGGTTCACCGCGTTTTTTTGCAGCAGAAATTGCTAGTTGAAGATTCTTCTTTAATCGCTCTTGACCAATGTAGTTTGCAAAATCTCTGGGGCGCAAAGAATTTTCAAGTTCTTGCTCTTGTACGTCTTCGGGTTCAGCTGTCGTGTGTACAATTCGGTCTATCATTTATATTCCTTTTAAAGCCTGTTTGATACGATCTTCTGTTGACAGTGTTGGGTCAATATTCTTAAGCGCAAGTACTGCATCCATTTCGCTATAACCAAGAGAAATAAGCGCCTGTGCAGCTTCGTCGGTAGCGTTTACGCCACTACGCCCAACAATATCCTCTGCTGCGTCAGAGCTAACCAAACCAACCTTATCACGTAATTCAACGACAATTTGCTCAGCAGCACGTTTACCAACTCCTTTAGCTGATTGTAATCGTTTCACATCACCACCGGCAATTGCACCACGTACTTCGTTTGCGTTTCCAAGTTCAAGTACGCTCATGGCAACCTTTGGGCCAACGTTTTTTACTTTTAGTAGCTGTTCAAATAAGTGTTTTGTATCGAGTGCCGTAAAGCCATACAACTGATGAGTATCTTCTTTTATGTTTTCGTACACATACACTTTTGCTTCATCGTCAGTAGTTAATCTATCCGCTTCGTTAGTTGTCATAACGACGCCATAGCCAACACCATGCACATCAATAACGACTGTATCGGCTAGTTTTTCGCTGACGGTACCTGTAAGTGTTGCAATCATACTACGCCATTATACCCTGAGTGTCTGTGCATGTGTTAATGCGGCTGCAAGCGCGTCAGCACAGTCATCTGGCTTCGGCGCTTCTTTGAGCTGTAATAGTATACGAACCATCTCTTGTATCTGTTTCTTTTCTGCGCGACCGTACCCAGTTAATGCTTGTTTAATTTGTAACGGCGTGTATTCATGAATGGCAAGATTGGCCTGCTTGCCTGCCAATAACACAACACCTCGAGCTTGCGCTACGGTCATAGCAGTTGTAACGTTTTGTGCAAAAAAAAGTTTTTCTACCACCATTTCATCAGGGTTTGTATCTTTAATAATTGTGGTCAGCTCTTCGTAAATAGTTTGCAAGCGTACTGCATCATCCTCTTTTACAGGAGTTCTGATAACACCCGCATCAACAAGGGTTGTTTTGCCACGCGTGACTTCAATCACACCAAAACCAAGTATTCCCGTCCCTGGATCAATGCCAAGGATGCGCACGTCTAGACCTCTACGCCATCTGCAATATCAAAATTAGTATGTGTTTCTACCACGTCATCCAGCTCATCAAGCGCGTCCATAAGGTTCATAACTTTACGAGCTACTTCTGAGTCGGTAATTTCTATAGTGCTATTTGGCACGTAGGTAAGCTCAGCTTCGCTAATTTCAAAACCTGCGGATGTAATCGCATCACGCACTTTGGCAAGTTCTTTGGCGTCGGTATACACTTGTAATTCACCGTCAGATTCTTCAACATCTTCTGCGCCAGCATCTAAAATAGCAAGCACCGCATCATCACCGGTTGCCTTAACACGGATAGAGCCTTTGCGGGTAAACATAAAAGCAACCGCACCTGCTTCGGCAATGTTACCGCCTTTTTTATTAAAGGCATTACGGACTTCTGGATAGGTACGATTTAAGTTATCGGTTGCACATTCTACTAAGATACCAACACCACCAGGGCCGTAGCCTTCATACATAACCTCTTGTAATTGTGCTGCTGACTTATCGGTCACACGCGCAATTGCCCTATCGATATTTGCCAGGGGCATGTTAGCAGCTTTTGCCTTTTCGATCGCTAATGCCAAGCTTGGGTTCATCGTGGGGTCGCCACCAGCACGAGCTGAAATAGCAATTTGATTACCGAGTTTTGTAAATAATGCTCCCCGCTTGGCGTCGGCTGCACCTTTTTGGCGCTTGATAGTTGACCATTTGGAATGTCCAGACATAGTTATACCTCATTCTTATCTGCAGTAGTTGGTTCTATTGTAACAGATACGGCTCGCTTTTTCAGGCCCAAAAGTACGATAAAAATAATGACGTACAGCGCAATAAATGTACCAACTGTAACACTAGTACGTGACTGAGCACCCGGCACCTTAGATAAACCCGCTGCAATTAATAGCATTGCATCAAGCCAGATGCGTGCTGGCAGCGCAATCCAACCGGCAATCATAGGCACTAACATACCCGCTAAGCCTGCAATAAGTGAGAGTAGCATCGCGAGCGGTACCATTGGTACCACGATAATATTTGCAATAAACCCTATCAGCGAAAATCGTCCAAATATCAACATAATAAATGGCAACGTCATAATTTGGGCTGCAAAACTTTCTATAGCCACGCTACCCCACAGTGGTGACTCTTTTCGTTTAAATAACCGAATCGTAACAAGTGGCGCTACAATCAACACTCCAAAAAATGCCAGGAACGATAAATACCAGCCTATATCACCCCATACGTAATATGGATTTGCAAAGCCAGTTATAACGGCTGCTAATAAAATCAATAGGAGCGGCCGAAAGGTTCGGCCAAAATACCATGCAAGTAAACCAAGCCCAGCTACAATTGCCGCACGGACGATTGACGGAGAGTAACCAGTGATAAGCAAAAATAGATAGATAAGGGTCAGTGATATGCTCAAAATCTGAAAGCGAGATAGACGCTTTAGACCTTTTTGTGTCCCGCGAATAATAATAGTTAAGTTATAACCCGAAACTGCCACAATGTGCGTTAGACCAACAATTACGAGTATAGCTGCTAACTCATCTGGCAATAAGCTTCGTTGCCCAACTAATAAGCCTACTCCAAAGCTCGCTGCAGGCTCTGGTAGCGCATTTTCCATACCAACAATAAAGTTACGCCGAAAGTCTTCTAAGGGGCTTTGTGCACGAGCTACGACGTTTATGTCAGCATATGAGACACTCGCTTGCTTACTACCACGTGCCGGGTATAGCTTTCCGTGTACAGTCACAATATCGTGGCGATAAATAATTGCTTCCCCAAAACCACGAACTCGTAAACTTCCTGGTAATTTTTGGCCATTTTGCACGAGATTTGTCATGCCAAATTCTTGTTGGCTTTTGTCTGCATACACGCTGTCTTCAGTAGCACGCCCGGTAATGGTCACCGTATGATAAAACTGTTTTTGCAGTTTTAAATTCTCGGTCTGTAGTAACCCGCCACGATACCAACCTATAAGTACACCAGCAAGCATTAAGTAAGAAACCAAGATAGCTCCGCGTTTCATCAGTAAAGGACTAAGTACAAAAACGAGTATTAGCCAGGCAAACGAAAGTGGTTCGGTAAATTTTGCCAGAAAAAGACCGCCTACAATGGCGGTTAGAAATACAATGATGTATGTTGTACGGCGAACACTCATTGTAAAGCGATTTCTACTGTTACCGTATCACCAGCATTGAGGTTCTCTGCCACTCGTACCGATTTCTTAACCGGTAAAAGGTATGAGTTTGACTTTTTGTCTGGAAAGATTGATGTACCCCAAGAACTTTGACCAATTTTGACTTTGACTTTAACTGATCCAAAGCCTCTGCGGACGCCACTATCAGTAATTATCTTAATTT
>CAZMHJ010000013.1:0-12317 GCA_964566075.1 uncultured Candidatus Saccharibacteria bacterium
CACCTCGGCATCGTTAGCGCTTGCGCCTAAACCTGCGTACAAATTACCACCAAAATAACTTAACGAAGGCACGTTTTCGTAGGTGCCCAAACCCCAGCTACCACTTAAACTATCACCACCAATCTTCGTCCACGTCGTACCGTTCCATCGCCACACCTCGCCATCGCCCGTACTATTGCCAAGGCCCGCGTACACATTTGTACCATCCGTTGCTAAAGACGTTACTTCTTCAAACGCTTGATCGGCCCAACTACTATTTACACCATCACCACCAATCTTTGTCCATGCAGTACCGTTCCAGCGCCACACCTCTGCGTCTGCGACAGCATTACCAAGCCCAACATAGGTATTGCTACCAGCAGTAACAGAGCTACTTACAGACCGTTTAATCCCTAGTTCCCAGCCACCACCATACTGATCCCATGAAGGGGTAGCAGAATTAGTAAGCTCGTACGTTAACTTGCCGGTTTCGTTATCGAAATAGAGTTGGTAATCACCTTTATCTGCCACTGGATTGCGCTTGTCGTGCGTGCCTGCTGCAAAACTACTATTAAATTTAATCCAGCTTTCTATGGTTTGCTGCTGGCCTAATTGCAAGCTTGTACTATTTGCTGCTACGCCAAATTCGGAGCTGCCATTTAAACTAAAGGCGTTATTAAGATTGCCCGTGCTAAAACTACCACCGGTAAAGGTTGCATCATTTGAGTTAGCAGAACTGTCAGATGCGACCAAGCCCCCCGATTCGTCAAAATGGTATAAGGCACTCGTGTTGGCATCGGCGGTATAGTTTTGGGCTTTTAATCGGGCCACTCCAGACACCATCTCTATGCCACCGTCATAGGTGTAATCACTGGGGTTAGATAAATCCCAGGTATTCGTTAAGTCGGGAGCCGCCTTAAGAGCATTCTGAGCAATAAACGATACCATAAACACGGCAAAGAGCGCCAAAAAGGCGCCACGGGTGTGTGGGCGGTACTTCCACGAATCCCACCTACGAACAACGGGGAACTTTGCCCGCAATGCGTCATGTATGGGCTTGAGCGTTTTTTGGTATATCGTACGTATATAAGGGCGTATGCGCGTATATAGAAACACACCCAATGGGCGAACTAGCATATAGGCGCCTACAGCAATGCGTCTAATCGCTTTGTATACAAACGTAATAGTGTTTCGTATTAGTCTTTGTATTGTCTTTAGACGTTTATATATGTATGTAGGACCCTCTTTTTGCAAAGAAGTTTTAATTTTTGCACCTCCACATAAAAGTACTAAGCATAAGTATATCACAGCGGGTATATACTATATACAATGAACTATAATGCTGAATATAAATCACTGCTCGATAGCGAACTACTACTACCAGGAATCGTAGAGCCAGGCAAAATGTTCGGGTACCCTGCGTATTATGTAAAAGGTAAATTAGCTATATGCCATTACAATGACAACCTAATAATTAAACTACCAGCAGATACTGTTACAGCATTGGTACAATCAGATAAAAACGCATCGCGCGAAGGCCCAAAACCACGTAGAAATATGGGCAAAGAATGGGTCTTTTTACATGTACCTAGTTACGAAATACTAGTGACCTATGTACCAATGTGCAAGCAATCCATATCATTTGTAACGGCAAATACTTAATAAAGGAACCCCCATGTGTCGAAGCATTAAAACGTTATATAACTACGAGCCAAAAACTACAAAAAAAGATATAGAAGCCGCTGCTTTGCAATTTGTGCGTAAAGTTTCTGGCTATCGCAAACCATCTGTCGTTAACGAACAGGCGTTTAATACTGCCGTGGCAGAAATCACGCATACGGTTGAGCATTTACTTGCCGATTTACACACAAAAACTGCACCAAAAACCAGATAGGCGTACACTATAAACGTGGCCTTGCTAACATACATAAAGAGATACAAAACGCTGACTGCAACCTTCGTAGCCCTGCTAGCAGGTTCTCTTTTATATGTTGCGGGCTGGCATACTGTTGCCGATATCCTTTTTGTAGCGATGTCGCTTTGGGTATTACTGCCCATGGCCTACGAAATGCTAAAGCAAATAGCTAAAAGGCAGTATGGGCTTGATATTCTGGCTGTTATTGCAGTTACTGCCTCTTTGGCACTACACGAATTTTTTGCTGCAGTTGTAATTGTCCTTATGATAGCTAGCGGTCAAGCACTCGAAGATTACGCGCAAGAACACGCTAAAAAAGAACTAACAGATTTGTTAAAACGGGCACCAAAAATTGCCCACAAAAAAGTTGGTACAGACTTTGTTGATGTACCGGTTGATTCGGTTAATGTAGGTGATATTTTACAAATTAAACCGGGCGAAGTTGTGCCAGTTGATTCTGTCATAACCAAAGGTAGAACATCTATAGACGAATCTGCGCTTACGGGTGAAAGCATGCCACTCGATAAAAAAGAGGGGGGCATATTGTTAAGCGGCAGTATTAACCAGCAAAGTGTCATTTTAGTGCGAGCCCAGCATGTCAGTAAAGATAGCCAGTACGAGCAAATTGTGGCACTTGTGTCTAACGCTGCTTCTGCAAAATCGCCGTTTGTGCGCATGGCAGACGCCTATAGCGTACCGTTTACAATAATTTCACTCACTATTGCTGGCGTAGCATGGGCTACAAGTGGTCAACCGGTGCGCGCACTCGAAGTACTGGTGCTAGCGACACCATGCCCACTACTAATTGCTACACCGGTAGCACTTGTATCTGGCATGAGCAAGGGTGCGCGTAGGGGCATAATTTTTAAGCATGGCGCCGCGTTAGAAAAACTTGTCCGAGTAAAAGCTATTGCATTTGATAAAACGGGTACATTAACACTTGGCGTACCAAGTGTGCATTCGGTTATTCCTCATAGCAAAGAGTATTCAAAAGAACGTGTATTATCACTCGCTGCAGCAGCCGAATCATCATCTACCCACACATTAGCACTTGCAACCGTTGCAGAGGCAAAAAAACAATCGGTTGCAATACCAAAAGTTTCAAAACTAACCGAAACAGTCGGTAGCGGTGTGGTCGGTGTGGTCGAAAACAAACTGGTAATAGTTGGTAAGGCCGTGTTCTTGCAGCAGCAGGGTATTGAGCTTTCGCCATCAACGCACGATAAAACAGCCATTTTTATTGCCTACGATGGCGCGTATATAGGTGCAGTCTACTTTAGTGATACTGTTCGCCCAGATGCCAAATCAACCCTCCAAAAGCTTAAAAAGCTAGGCGTAAAACGGCATATGATGCTTACGGGCGATAAACAGACCGTTGCCGACCGTATTGCTAAAAGTGTGGGTATCACACATGTCACCGCTGATTGCTTACCTGCAGATAAACTACATGCCCTTAAAAAGTTCCGCAAAACCTACCAACCCATAGCCTTTGTGGGCGATGGTGTTAACGATGCTCCTTCACTTGCCGCTGCCGATATTGGCATTGCCTTGGGTGCAAAAGGCTCAACGGTAGCCAGCGAAACGGCAGATGTCGTTATTATGCTAGACAAGTTTAGTAAGGTCGCAGAAGCCGTAACTATTAGCCGTCGCACCATTAGCATTGCCAAGCAAAGCATCTTTTTGGGTATTGGGCTTAGTATTGTACTTATGCTGTTTGCGGCTATTACGGGCTATTTAAAACCGGTGTATGGCGCCTTTATACAAGAACTGGTAGATATTATTGCCATCTTTTTAGCCCTCCGCGCCCGCCGTTAGTGTTTAGCAACTAACTTGGGTATTATTAAGCTATGGTAGAAATAGAATACGAGTTAACGTACTTAGCAAAACAAATACCTTCAGAAGTTCAAGGCGTTACACCCTCACGCGTAATTGATTATTACTTGCCAGAAGCAGGCGTAGAACACCCGCATATGCGTATTCGCGCTAAAGGTGATACATATGAACTAACAAAAAAACAACCAATCGAAGGCAAAGATTCTTCGGCGCAAACAGAGCACACTATATCTCTTAGCCCAGAAGAATATGCTGACTTAAGCGCAAACCGTACGCGGTATGTGGCAAAAGATCGTTACAAAGTAGTTATCGATGGGCATGAAGCAGAAGTAGATGTATTTAAAGACGCCTTAGAAGGCCTTGTGCTTATAGATTTTGAGTTTTCAACACGCGAAGAACAACTGGCGTTTACAATGCCAGAAGTTTGTCTAGCCGACGTAACACAAGAGACTTTTATTGCAGGCGGTATTTTAGCAGGTAAATCATATGCAGACTTGCAAGAATTTTTAGAACAATACGGGTATATAAAACTGAATGCACAGTAAGCAAGAAATTTTCCGCACAATGCTGCTGGGTACGCTGTTGTATACGGTGGTGATAGGCGTCTTTAACGATTACACCGATATTTTGCATACGCGTAGTTATAGCATCACCTTTAGCTTGGCTATTGTGCTGCAATCGCTTACATTTGCGACGTTATATATCAAAAAACTGATGGTCAAACGTTCTAAAAAGTTCAGTGGAGCCCGCGCAAAGTTCGCGCTCGTTTTTGGTGTTTGGATTGTGCTGTTTTTAAGCAAGTTCGTCTATTTATGGGCTATCGGCGCCATATTTAAAGAATCAGTAGAACTCACTGGCTTTGTAAATATATTTATTGTCGTGCTAACCATGACCTTGGCTCAAAAACTGCTCGAATATATAGATACTAAATTAGAAAACTAGGCTTGAACTTCGTAGTCCCAGCCTGGTTGCCAGGCACCGGTTTTACGCCAGTCATTCGCTATTGCTTCTTCCCAAGTTTGCTTTTTCACAAGTACATCTAATGCAAGCTGAGGCGCCTGGTGCGCAACAATGGCAATGTGTCCATTAGGGTAGAGCTTGATAATATCCGATAAAAATGAATGTATTCTTGATTCTACGTCTTCATAGCTTTCACCGTTTGGGTACGGTGTTGTTATATATTTTTGCTCGCGGTCTTTTTTAAATTCTTTTGCGGGCGTTCCATCAAAGTCACCATAATTGCATTCGCGCAACCGCCAATCTATAAAAACAGGGTATTTACTATCAAAAAATAACTGAGTTGATTCAATCGCACGGCTTAAGTCAGAACAGAACACCGCATCATAATGCTGTTGCTGTAGCTCGGGCCCCAATGCCTTTGCTCGCTTTATACCCTCTGCAGATAAATCACCGTTTAACCAGCCCGTTGCGTTCCCAAGCTCATTGTCATTTGTAATTGAATGCACAAAGTAGGTTATCTTCATATCGCCATTATACATTTGTTTTAGTACACCTAAGGTGTAAAATCAGATTACTATTCAGGAGTTAAACAATGTCAGGCGAGTACACGCAAGTAGGTGAAATCACACTAAACGATCAAGCAATTGGCTTTTACGTCGCACCAGACAGTCTGCCAGATGAACCAGCCAAGCGTGAAGTATGCGAAGCACATCTTTGCACTGGTGCAGACGCGCAGATGCTTAGCGATTTTTGGATGAGTGGCTGTCATTTCCCAGAAGAAGGCGCACCAGATCAAAACGTATATGCGCAGTTTAGCTGTAAAGGTCTTAGCAGATTCACAAAGCGCTGTAGGCTAACACTTACACAAGTAGATGCCGAAGGCAACCAACTAACAAAAGGTCAGTTTAAGTAAAACGTGGCTAAACACACTGCACCTAAGCCGGCATTGTCGCTGTTTTTGGTTATTGCGCAGTTTAGTTTACTTGTTGTTTTAGTTTTATATGCTGGCTTGTGGGGTACGTGGTGGCAAAATGTGCTACTTTTAGCTGGCGTTGCTCTAGGAGTGTGGGCGGTGGCTACTATGCGCTATAACGTCAGTATTTTGCCCGATGTACGGCGTAATCAGCAGTTATATACAGGTGGCCCATACGCGTATATACGACACCCTATGTATAGCGCACTACTACTTATTGGATTAGCCTTGGTGTTGCATAATATCTCGCTTATCCCAGTTGTGTTATGGCTACTGCTACTTGTAACTTTGCTTACAAAACTCCATTACGAAGAACGGCTTTTACAAAGCCATTTTACGAACTACAAACAATACCAAAAACGTACCAAAAAAATCATCCCATTTGTTTATTAGATTATTACCAGTGTAAAATAGTGGTCTTATGGCAGAACAATTAACTACCTATGACCCAGACGCAAACAAAGATGGCTTTAGACCAACTAAGCAAGAAGTCTATGATTTTTTGCAGTCGCAAAAGCTTGGGCACATTGCCACGCTTGACGATACAGGGCATCCACAAGTTGCAATGGTAGCGTTTTCGCAAACACCAGAGCTCGATTTTGTAATTGGTACCAGCGAAGCATCGCGTAAAGCTTTAAACCTACGGCACGACGAACGCTGCGCATTCGAAGTGTCAGATCCAGAACAACGCTACACCGTGCAGGTAGAAGCTACCGGCAGGGTACTCAGCGCCGAAGAGTTCGAAGCCGCTCAGCAAGCCCATTTTGAAAAACTTCCAGAATCATTGCCGTTTAAAGACTTGCCAGATCAATGCTATATAAAGCTTTCGCCCATACACCTACGGTTTACCGATTGCATGGCCAACACATGGGTGCCTACAGAATTTACGTTTTAAATTTTCTACTTTTCTCTGCCAGCTAGTAAAGTAGCAAAAGAGCCTCGGCGCACAACCAAATATACTTAGCTGATAGTAACTATCACATATCGCAAAAAGAACTCCTTGCCAGTCGGCCCTTCGAAAATTCTATATGAACTCAGGGCTGACTTTTTGCCATGGACATGATGATATTCACATCATCTAAATCTGTTTTAGTTGTGAAGCCAATTTGTTAGATACTTTGTTCCTGCCAAATACGAAATACGTAATACCAAATACCAAAAAGTTCAAACAGCTTTTGCAATCTGTTGCTAAGGTGTAGAATTAGTACTAATGGGTAAAAAAGTTCTGGAGGGTGTAAAAGTAAAACCTTATGCAAAGGGTGATGACTTTGCACTTTTTTTGCATGATTCTATTGAATTTCTAAAGCAATTGCCAGAAAACAGCATTGATATGATTTTTGCCGATCCTCCCTACAACCTCTCTAATGGTGGTTTTACCGTACACGCAGGTAAGCGCGTAAGTGTGCATAAAGGTGATTGGGATAAAAGTAAGGGTGTAGATGACGATTTCGATTTTCATACTAATTGGATAAAAGAATGCTACCGCGTATTAAAACCCGAGGGCACAATCTGGGTCAGCGGAACGTATCACTCAATTTATCAATGTGGCTATGCGTTGCAAAAACTAGGCTACAAAATTCTTAATGACATCAGCTGGTTTAAGCCAAATGCATCTCCAAACCTAAGCGGCCGATTCTTTACAGCTAGTCACGAAACACTAATCTGGGCTCGTAAAGATCCAAAAGCCAAGCACGTGTTTAATTATCAGGACATGAAGAATGGCAGTTGGCACGAAACGGATCGAATGAAGAACGAAGGCAAACAAATGCGTAGTGTGTGGGCAATTGGTACGCCAAAAGCAGATGAAAAGAAGTATGGTAAACATCCAACTCAAAAACCACTTGCATTACTAGAGCGTATTGTTTTAGCATCGACTCATCCAGGCCACGTTATTGTAGATCCTTTCGCGGGTAGTTCTACCACTGGCATTGCTGCAGTAAAGCATGGTAGGAAATATATAGGTATAGATTTAGAAGATGAGTTTTTGCAACTTTCACATAAGCGATTGTTAGATGTAAGTTCGGAAGGATAGAAATTATGATTCAAGGTGGTGTAGGCGGGGCAAATACACAAACAGGTATCAAGTTTGAAGGTAAGGTAGATCTGCTCACCAAGCTAGATCAGCGCCCGGGATACGCAGTTGCTGGTAATGCTATCAAATATGACGGAAAAATTATTGCATATAGCCATCGAAAAAATTCTCTGTATAACTTTCTGAAATCACAAGGTATTGACTACAAAAGCTATATTTCCAAAAAATTATTACCGGATGATGCAATTTATGTAATAAAAGATAATACGATTTATATTATTGAAATAAAATTTCAAATCGTTGCGGGGTCTGTTGATGAAAAACTACAGACTTGTGATTTTAAAAAGAAGCAGTATCAGAAGCTGTTTTCAGCGTTGAATTACGAAGTTGAATATATATACGTCCTTAGCGATTGGTTTAGAAAAGAAGAATATAAAGATGTTAGAGATTACATCATATCAGTTGGCTGCTATTATTATTTTGAATACTTACCTTTAGAAAAAATTGGGCTTCCAGTGCCAAAATAATCGTTTATTCTATGAACACCCTAATGCAACCATATAAAATTAAAAAATGTGGAGTAACTGCTAATTACCCTGTAATACCATTCGAGTAATAATCCTATGAAACTTTCAACACTTAGGATCTGGAACTATAGAAACTTCAATGATTCGGGTGACATACCGTATCACGATCTATCGATCTTCGTCGGTGAAAATGGTAGCGGCAAGACCTCCACTATAGATGCTCTATCGCTAATCCTAGATTATTCAACCCCTAAACCAACTTTCGATGATGCCATCGATCCGTCAAAACCCATTATTGTCGAAGGGGTATTTATTGTTAATCCTAGCGGCGAAGATAGGACAATAGACGCATACATCATGGGAGGTAAACTTACACTACAGTACTCATACGAGCTCGAGTCAGGTGTGGTCACTTATTCAATAAAGACAACAAAGTATTCCGATGAAAGATTCAACAGTTACAAGACTATAGGAGCAGAGGAGCTAAAGAATCTAGTACGTCAAATCGGCAAGCAGCCGGGTCGGACAAAACCGGATAATTACATTATCATTAATGGATACCTCGACCAAGCTGCTCTCCCGATGCAAGAGGGATACATCGAGATCCCATGGCAATTGGTTTCTGCTTATATCCCTATACTCCAAAGGTTTTCGAGTGCCGAATACCGTAGCCCAGAGGCCATAGTAAATAAAACATTATCAACCGTCTATCGTTCGCACTTCTACGAAATTGACAGCGAAAGCGGCAAGGAGTAACTAAAACAAAACTTCGCGACCATTAAAACCAATATAACAGATGACTTAAATAGTAATATTAACAATGAGCTAAAAGATCGTCTCGCGAACCATTTAGATGGCGTTATTTCTGTAGGCGGTGATTTTGATATTGATTTTGCTCGAGGTTTTACACTTAAAAGTGTTTCTATATGTTTTTCGGGCAACCAAAGCAAAACTATTGATCAGCTAGGTGAAGGACATCGCAAAAAAGCCACATTGGCAGTACTCGAGTGGGATGCCGAAGTAACAGCGTCTCTTGACGGCAGAAACGTAATAAAGGCATACGACGAACCCGATGCAAATCTAGACTTTACAGCTCAGAGGAAGATATTTCATATCATTAATAAAGATGCGTTGGAAAATAGTCACGTGTCCGTGGTTATTTGTACCCACTCGCTAGCGTTAATTGACAGAGCGCCGGCAGAATCGATTAATCGAGTTTTACTTGATGGTAGCCAAAAAGCTCGCATCGAATATTTGGAATCCAACGGTGACGAAGATATAAAACATTTCTTGTCAGAGGTTGCCGAGGTTAGCGGATTACGAAACTCTAGCATATTTTACGAAAAGGCATTTTTGGTAGTAGAGGGGGAGAGCGAAGAAGCCAGTATAGGATTACTGTACAAAAAGTATACGGGGGTATCCATGCCAGAAGATGGAGTTGTCTTAATCAATATCAAGACTAACGGGCAGTGGAACAATGTTCTTAAGTTTCTGAGCGCCAATAAAAGTGGCTGCACTGTGATGCTATTAGATAGCGATACGCAGCATCCGACCTCTTCATGTCAGGTCACGACACAAAAATTAATAGACTCAGGCTTCGACTCTGACTTCTTGACCGACCACTGCTTTTTCATTGGAACTAAGGAATATGAGGATACATATTCGGACGCTGACATAGCTGCCATGGCGAACAATAAATTTCCTAGAGACGACGGTGTTGACTGGAATGATGGTGATTTTGCAGCGTTACGAGGGACTGATAAGTTCTCGGCTGAAGTGAAGAATCTTATACGCCGTAAGCATAGCAGTAGTGCGGTGAGCAAGCCCATCATTGCTTATGAGATGGCAGAATCATACGATAAGGCAAAAGTATCACAAAACGCCATGCTCAAAGCCCTATTTGATAAAATCCAGACGATCATCTCTGTATAAACGTAAGCATTTTAAATAATATTTGCGCTACTCTTGCAAATACTATCAAACGAGACCATACTAAGTTTAGTGATACGTGCGGTGGCGGCACTCATAGCATAAACACCAGTGGAGCAATAGTATGCAACCATATGCAAATCTAAGCGGGCAGTCAAATGTTAAAGCCTTTCAGATTGGCGCAGACTACATAAAAGTGGAATTTCAGTCAGGAAGATGGACGATATACACCTACAACTACTCGAGTGCAGGTGTAGAAGCTATAGAGACGATGAAAAATTTAGCACAAGGTGGGTTGGGACTAAACTCGTACATTGGCCGCAGTAAACCAGCATATGCCCTTAAGCAGTAGCGCTTCATACGAAAATTATAGGATTTAATATTGAATATGAATGAGATAATTTGCCCTCACTGTAAAAAGGCCTTCAAAATAGACGAGGCGGGCTACGCTGATATTTTAAAGCAAGTGCGCGGCCAAGAGTTCGACAAAGAACTTCACGACCACATGGAAGCAGCCGAAAAAGACAAGCTAAATGCCGTTAAATTAGCAGTAGAAAAAGCAAAGAATGAACTACAAGCTGACGTTGCGAAAAAAGAACTTGAACTTTCTGAATTAAAAGCAGAAAAAACAGCACTTATAGCAGAACTTAGGTCCGAAAAAGATGCAGAAATTGCACGGCTACAAGCAAAACTAGAGGCGACTGAAACAGAAAAGAAACTTGCGGTTACCGAAGCACTCGGCAAGGTAGAAAAAGAAATACGAAATCGAGCTAAAAAGCAAAGATGAAATAATTGAACGTTACAAAGATATGAAACTACGCTTAAGCACAAAAATGCTTGGCGAAACACTCGAACAACACTGCGAAATTGAGTTCAACAAACTCCGCGCAACCGCGTTCCCAAATGCTTACTTCGAAAAAGATAATGATGCAAGTAGCGGCAGTAAAGGTGATTACATTTACCGCGAAGCAGACGAACATGGCACAGAAATTATTTCAATTATGTTTGAAATGAAAAACGAAGGTGACGAAACCGCTACCAAAAAACGTAACGAAGACTTTTTGCGCGAATTAGATAAAGACCGTACTGAGAAAAAGTGTGAATACGCCGTACTTGTAACCCTACTAGAAGCTGACAATGAGCTATACAACACCGGCATTGTTGACGTGTCGCATAAATATCCAAAGATGTACGTGATTCGCCCTCAATTCTTTATACCAATAATTACTTTACTTCGTAACGCAGCGATGAATTCTTTGAAGTATAAGTCGGAACTTGCCCTTATTCGTTCGCAAAACATCGATATAACTACATTCGAAAATGATTTAGAAACGTTCAAAGAAGGTTTCGCCAGAAACTACGACCTCGCCGGTCGCAAGTTCGTATCTGCAATTGAAGATATCGATAAAACAATTAAACTTCTAGAAAAAACCAAGCAAGAATTGCTTTCATCTGAAAATAACTTAAGGCTAGCTAACGACAAGATTCAAGATGTCACTGTTAAGCGCCTAACCAAAAATAATCCTACGATGGCAGCAAAGTTTAAAGAACTTCAAAAAGATGATTAAACGTGAGGAGCTTTTAGTAGCTACAACGAATGGGCGGAAGATTGCAGAGGCAAGGGCTGGCTGTAGTTTGTTTGATATTACCGTAGAGCAAGTACAGCTAGATATCGACGAAATTCAAGGTGATGATTTTGTAAAAATAGCGCAAGCAAAAGCAGGCGCCGCGTTCGCGATTACAAACAAGCCGGTAGCGGTAACAGATACAGCCTGGAATATTCCGGCTTTAAATGGGTTCCCAGGCGCGTACATGAAAGAGGTCGCCCAGTGGCTGAGCGTGAATGACTTTTTAAACCTTATACAACCTTACACAGACCGCCGCATTTGCTTTATAGAATCAATCACCTATAAAGATGCCAATACATCAAAAGTAGTAAGCAAAGAATATTGGGGAACAATTGTAAACGAGCCGCGCGGGGCTAAAGGGACCACTATAGAACAACTTGCTGAATTCAACGGAAAAACAATTGCCGAAAGCCATGATGCTGGTATGACTAGCCATAGCCCCAAAGAATATGTTTGGTACGAATTCGCTAAATGGTATACCGAATATAAGGGTAGAATATAGGTATGGAAACGATTGTCTTAGCAGGGGGCTGTTTTTGGG
>CAZMHJ010000013.1:12327-23771 GCA_964566075.1 uncultured Candidatus Saccharibacteria bacterium
GCAATGCTAACCCCACCTACGAAAATCACCCCGGCCATGCCGAGGCTATAAAGATTACCTATGACCCAGCAAAAACCAGCTATAAAACACTATTAGATTTCTTTTTTAGAATCCACGACCCAACAACACTTAATCGCCAGGGTAACGATGTTGGCACGTCGTACCGTTCTGCTATTTTTTACGAAACCGCCGACCAAAAACAGATAGCTGAAGCTGTAATAGACATGGTCAACAAAAGCGGGCTATACAACAACCCCGTAACCACCAGCCTAGAACCGCTAACTGCCTTTTATAGCGCAGAAGACTACCACCAAGACTATCTACAAAAGAACCCCGGCGGCTATACCTGCCACTTTGTCCGTACTGACACCCCAATTGTAAAATAATAATAATATTATAAAATAATATTTATCACACCGTTGGTGTGTATTCGCTCCTTACACAAGTAGGTGACACGATGGCACGAGACGACATGCTCGACCGGCTTAAGGACGAGCAAGACCGAGCGTTCCAACGTAAGCAGCACGCTTACGCTGAAATGCAGCGTGCGTGGGATAAGCGAGCGCGTGCAGCCGAAGCCAAGAGCCGAGCATACGATGTAAAACAGTCTGCCTATGAGCCGATGGATCGGGCATGGCAACATCTGCAGAGCGTGCGGTCATACAATGGCCCGCGTATCGACTCGCTCAACTCACAGCAAGAGTCGGCGTTCGAGAACATGAAGCGAGCGTTCGACAGAGCATCATCGGCGTACGACAGCCGAGATGGTGCTGCCGCAAGTAGCTACGCGGCAGAAGGGCATTCGTACAAGGCCGAAGCTCAGCGTTGTGTGCAAGAACGTCGTCAGCTTGTCGAAGAAATTCGTCAAGCTCGAGATGCACATGCCGCTACCAAGCCGGCTTTCGAGCGGGCACGGGCCGAGTTCGATAGCGCCAGCAGAGAGTTTGCCTCGGCTAAAGCTGATCACGAGCGTGCAGCGGCTGCCTTCAAGGTTGCTAAAGCCGAATTCGATAACGTTCGGCAGCAATTTTCGGCGCGACTCGAATACGTGCGCTCGCAGAACGTGCAAAACAAGCGAGAGCGTATGCAGATCGCAGAGCGTGCGGGTATTCCGTATGCGTACCGCGACAATGTGTGGATCAAGACTGACGCCAGTGGCACTATCAACATCTATTTCGGTGGTGCTGGTTCGCCCGATGGGCCCGGTCATGGCCACTACGTGCTCGACAGTTCGGGCACAGTCACATACCGGCGTGACCCATTCGATCCGCACGGCTCGCAAAACTTCGAGCGTGACCCTTCGCTCGAAACGCGGCTTGCGTCTGCTGCGCTTAGCGCGTATCAGCAGAACAAGACGAACACAGCAGCTCGAGTAGACCAGTACCACGACGGTACGGTTACCGTGAAGGTGAAGTCTGGGTTCGATCGTAGTAGGAACACGGTCGTCACAGATGTCATCGTCATCGATCGCCAAGGCAGCCCAGACGAGCACCTTCATCTTATCCTCAGCGAGCAAGATGGCAGTGTGCTTTTCTCTGAATGGCGCAAAAACCACTAGTGAACATGGAGTGAATCGCCCCCGTCTAACGGGGGCGTATTCATGTTATGATGGTACGTATAATGCAAGAAATACTTACAAAGTTAGATGAAATTGCTTCGAATAAAAATAATGAACCACTCTATGTGCTTGGTGGTTATATTGTTGGGGCAACTATAGTGCGCGATGATGCCGAACAGCTTTTTAATAATTATCCGGTTTTGCGAGAAATTTCAGAGCTAGGTGCAGATTTGGAAACACTTACAAATAAATCAGATGCGACACCAGTGTTTGATGAGTTTAAGGTAAAACTCTCGATTTTAAAAAATCAACTATAAAAAAGCGGGGGTGCGGGCTACCGAAGTAGCCCGCACACGCCCGATATCGGCTGCTTTTACGGCTGAGCCGGCACAGCAGCGAGTGCCGTGAACTGCAGAAGATCGTAGTCGATCCATCCAGGATCGAACCCGTATTCCTTCTTGATGCAGTTCCTGAACGCCATAGCGACGTTCTTCTGGTAGTTCTCCTCGCCGGCTTCTGCGAGCTCGAAGGACCTATCGTTGATGCGCATGCGCGGAATCGTCAGCCGACGACCTTGCATGGACACCTCGTACACGGTACTGGCGCCTCGTGGCAACCAAACCACCACCTTACGGTAGACTGCTCAACAATCTGTTGAGTCACGCCTACAATATACTTAATTAATATGATTGTCAATTCAAGAATATAAAAAATCACCCTTGTACTTCAATGGTTTGAAATGCAAGGGTGATTCCCAACCCTACACTAATGCAGGGTTGGGCCACCGTCGTTCAGGTTCGGGGGACGAACACGCCAGGCTGGCTGGTCGCCAGCATGCGGTAGGTGAGGATGCCGTTGTCGTAGGCATCGGTCATCTCGTCGTTCAGGCCCAGCGAGTCGTAGTGCATGGCCTCGTCGGCCGTGATGCCCTGGCTGTGCAGGAACTCCTCGTAGTTCTGCACGACCTCGTTGAGCTGGTCTGCCAGGCTGATGTATAGCTGTCGAGCCATGGGTGCCTCGAGAGGCCTGAGCCCATCGAAGCAGTCGGACTCGGCGATGAGCACCAGCAGCTTGGCGGTGACGTCGCACAGCGTCTGCATGTTGACGAGATCGTCGAGCTTGCTGCCGATGGCCTCGATGAGGAGCTTCGGCAGGTAGGGCTCGAACAGGTTGTACTTCTCTGAGCCGACCTCGAACCGTTCGTCGTTGCCGAGAGCCTCGAGAATCTGCGCCTCGAGCGTCTGCTCGCTGACAGTACTGGTCATGTATCACTCCCGTGACGGTGGTAGGTACTGGCCAACAATATGGCCACGTGAAGCATATTGTACAACAATAATATGAAATTGCAATATTTATAGTGCATTTTACAGAGGTAAAAAATAGACAAAAATCATAAATAATTGTAAAATATGCGAATTGCTCGTTAACAACCAGGTCAGAGAAGGGAATCTGTTGTGACGCTACAGCGATTGCTAGAGTCCACCTATCAAGGTGGCTGTGGTATATCGATGGGGCGTGCACTGCAGGCTCCTCGATATCAAGAACTGCTGGCTGAAAACCAAGGTACAAAGTATGGGACGGCTGAAGAGTTTTCCCAAATTGAGTACCTCGGCGAACTACTGGCAGACAGAGCGGCACAGAACTTGCCACGAGTTATACAAAACAATCTGCACAAGTGGAATGAAGGTGTCGAAGCACAGCAACAGTTGCTACGGCTTGTCGAGCAATCGATAAAAGCTAAGCGCTGGAAGTCGTACGGTCAACGTGCTCACAAGCGCGCCCGGTACGGCACGCGGTACTCGACACTACCAGCTATGACCAAAAGCTGGGAGCGCGGCCCCGTACAGCCAAACTGTCTGGGTGTGGCGCAGATGTTGGTTGGTTTTGCGCGCTTGGTCGGTGCAAAGCACTACTTTGTCAGTGTGCTGAATTCAAGTGAAAAGCACTATTACCAAATAATTCTGAAGTGCGTCGACGCCACGTTGATGCAACTACAGAATTTCAAGAATAATCCCGAAGCAAAGCGGCTTGTACGAAATATGAACCGCGAACGCGAACGGGTACTGGTGCAGCTTGGTAAGATGCAACAACAAGAAGCTCACCATGCACTACTGATTCAGCTTGCTGATGGTTCGTGGTGCTTGCTAGACCCGTACTTTTCGTTTGCGCAACAGCTGCAGATTTCACCGAATCGGCTTACTAAGTACTTTTCGGTGATTGAAACAGATAAAGCACGCAATGTGCTACTTGCTCATGCGCATTCAAAGGCTGCATCACCGTACTACGACAGAATTCGTAATCACGAAATCTCGCTTATTTTCATCCGGATCCATCAAGAACGACTCCGGAAGAACAAGAAGCAACTGTCGCCAGATGACATCGATAGTACGGCACATGCGATGGCACAATATAGTTTGGGGTTGAGTGATAAAGAGCTCGACTTCAATCTAAAAAATGCCAGTGAGCAAGCACGAAAAGATTTCATGCATGCTTTTAACCGCATGATGGAATTCGCATACTTGCCACCCTTGGTGCGAAAGCGTGCCGAAAACAATGTAAGACATGGTGGCAAGGGTATTTCTAACGAACAGTTCGAACAGTACGTGTCGGCGGTACGACGAGATCGTATACGCTATACGCGGGCTTATCAGCGTTTGATGCGTTGCATTATTCAGCTGATGCTCGATGAAGTAAACCGGTATTCGCTCGATAAAGATGCTTGCATGCACGATTTGATAGAGGTGCAGCACCCAACAGTTTCACTAGCGTGTGCTACACTAAATCATCAGCGGGCAAAGAGCAGAATCCATCTGCATGGTCGGCTGGTACATTACACCAGTAGCTACTGGATCTTGCACGACACGCTCGCCGCCGAACTGGCAGGTGACGTACCAGACGCAAGTTCAGGCAAGGTTATTAACAAGCGAATCAAGCGATTCTTGCGTAACGACGCAGAACTGCAACTTGAGCCGCTTGTTCCACTCATTCGAGGAAGGATGTAACCGTGGCGCAAAAGAAGATGCCCAAGGACGCGCAGGCTGCTGCCGTGCGTTCGATGCTCGGCAGCAAGTCGCTCGACGACATCAAGGCCGAGTACCCCGATCTCGTCGACGGCATCGGCGTCGTCGAGAACGAGCTCGCCAAGCCTGCCGCACGTGGCAGCGGCCCGAGTGGCCCCAGCAAGTTCGCACGAACCCAGCTCTGACCCGAGCATGAAGCCCAGGTGTGGCCTGGTTGCACAGCACGTTTGTGTAACCAGGCCCGCCTCGGGCTTTTTCTATATCTTGGATATCTTTATTTAACTTTTTTACGAAGCCAATATAAGTAAGCAAAATAAATTACGACTGGTATAAACGATATAGTTAATCGAATAGTCTCATTAATCATCCAACTTTCTTGTGAAACTGACATATTTAAGAAAGTTGAAATATAAGAAAGTTGCTGACAGGCTGTGTAGATAAGCATCGCTACTACTGCCTGTAAAACAACCCAAAACCAGCGGTCTAACGGCGTTTTTTGGCGTGGTGTTAGTAGATAGCTAAAAATAAGCACTAATCCCGGCGTAACAAGACTACTTAAAAGATAAAAAGAACTAATACCAAAATTAAGTCCAGAGTGTAATTGAGATATCATACTGTACACACTAAATCCAGTGGTAATGAGCATGAGAACACCAAGCATTACCAAAAAATGAACCTTTAGGTGCCAAATGTATTCGCGCTGCTTTTTTGCAGATTTCTTCATAAAAAAATCATACACCTTAAAACATCAAAAAGATAATGGTTTTACGTAGGTTATAAATCACATACAATAGAACGAAAGAGGTAAACATGGCAACGAATTTGGTAATTGGTTACGGAAACACTGGTCGACTTATTGCAGATGAACTTAAAAGAAAAGGCGAAACTGTCATTATTGGTCGCCATGGAAGTGTAGAGCAAACAGATGGTTTTGAAGCTAAAACAGTAGATTTGCTGCAAAAAGATACTGTTGTGACCGCCGTAGAGGGCGTAGAACGCGTTTTTGTCACAACCGGTCTGCCATACAAGTTAAGCGTTTGGAAGGCTCAGTGGCCCGTAATTATTGATAATCTAATTGCTGCCTGTAAAGCATCTGATGCAAAACTCATCTTTATCGACAATATTTACTTATATGGCCCATCACCACTACAAAGCCCAATAACCGAAGATCACCCCCGCAACCCTGTATCTAAAAAAGGTCAGATTCGTCTTGAGCTTATAAATATGCTAGAAGCAGCCATGCAAGATGGCCTAAAAGTGTTAATTGTGCGGTGTGCCGACTTTTACGGGCCAAGCGTTAATAGTAGTGGTGTAACCATGGCAATTGATGCTGCAGTTGCGGGTAAAACAGCCTATTTTATGGGTGATCCAACAACACGACACGCCTATAGTTATGTACCCGATATTGCACGTGCAGTATCGTTGCTCGCGCTTGCGGATGATACCTATAACCAAACCTGGCATACACCTACCGCACCCGCGATTACCGGCACTGAACTCGTTGCATTAGTAGAACAAAACCTTGGCAAAAAAGCTAAATGGTCATACCTAAAAAGGGGCAGCATGACTTTTATGGGTCTGTTTGTACCAATCTTACGAGAGCTAAAAGAAATGATGTATCAGTTTGAGCATGATTATGTGTTTGATAGCACCAAATTTACGACTAAATTTCCTGATTTTGCGGTAACTAGTTATGTTGAGGGTATAAAAAACACTGTTGAGGCAAGCGTAAATGGCAAAGTTAACTGATAAACAAACTTGGAGCAGGGCACATCTACTAAAATCTTGGTATGGCTTTGTGTATTTAGTAGCTTTTTTGCTTGAAGTTATCGCATTATTTTCAATCATGTTTATAAGCAATATCATTACAAAAGTCGGGTTATCGCAATGGATACTATCTTTTTTGATTGCAGTGGCGCTTATTTGGTTTTGGGGTCAATATATGGCTCCGAAGGGCAAAAGAAGATTAACCGGAGTAGCTTTCTATATTGCTAAAGTAGTTATTTATTTACTTGCTGCTTATTCTATCTATTATTTTCAGGGTGTATGGTGGATGACTACGTTTTTAGTTGTCTTTATTATTGATGAAGCCTTTTTGTTTCCAATCAGAAACGAAGATCCGGCTGTATTTTTTAAATCTAAATAATTCTTTGCTATACTTTTAATACTCTTCGTGGTGAGTTTACCGGCGGTAAAATTCCGGTCGTCAGGTTACTCGATGTCCTGCCCCACGGTGCTTGTAACAAAGCACGAAATCGAGGCTCCTCGAGAGGGAGCAGCCGGCACAGTACCGGCAAGTGTGATGGTATTGTCTTGCAACTTTGTGTTCTCGACTGAGTAGAACGCATAAAGACAATACGGGTTTGCTCGAGCCCTGCTGGCACAGGTTGCCAGTGCAAAATCGAGCGTGACGGGTCTCCCTGTCAGTTGAGTGGCGATGCCGCCATCGAGCGTAACTGCTCGACCCAGTGCAATGGGTACCAAATGGCACGTCGGTGCTAGAGAGTTGGATGATTGGACGCCTTCGTCGCAGAAGCATCCCTTTGCCCAACCTCAACGCACTACCACGCCCCCGGGCTGCAGCTCACGTTGTGGCCCGGGGGTTAAACATATTATTGACATATTTTTTGCTGCGTTGTTTAGTTAATATAACTATGCAATTTGCACAGGTTCAACCAAAAATAACTGAAGCGTTAGCAACGGGTGATCCGTACGAAAAACTACGCGCCTTAGAACTTGCGAACGAATATGACCAACAGCGTCAAATACGTATCGTTGGATCGGTTGTTATTGGCATTTGTTTTGATGAATATACTGCTACACCAGGCGCACTACGAATTCGTGATATTAACGAATCCGCGCCAGGCTATGGTGCTGAGTTTATTGGGACTTTTGATAAACGGGTATTTGATGCCGTGCGTCTTGCGCTCGGTAGTTCATTTGGTGTGATTGTTACAAAGCCAGATTCAGTACAAGCATACACCTCTGCGGCACGTACAATTGAAAGTTCTCGATATCGTACCAGAGCAGATATTTTTGGGCCTCCAAAAGATGATAGTATCGATATAGATGCACTTGCAATTGCAGCCCACGAACATGGAGACCACTTAATGCAATCTGATTTTACACAACATGGTACAGCCTACTTTAGGGATGCCATGCGCGTTATAAGCACGACCACTTAAAAATATTTGAAAAATTAACATAAAAATGGTATAATACCGCTCATTGCGCCCCTGTACTGTGGGCGACGCACATCTACAAGAAAAGGTTGGTGAATCCAATGAGTCAGTGGAAGGAACGTGCGCGTGCTGTTCGTAATGAAGGCACTGCACAGCGTCGTGACTGGTCACCCCGTGCCGATAGCTGGCACTGGCGTGTGTACCAGTACTGGAAGCGTAGTGGAGGCAAGGCCCCCATGCGCGAGAACTTCTGCCACTTCTGGCGTGTCGTGCTGATCTGGGCTCCGCTCATGGTCGTGCGCAACACGCTCAAGAGCGACAAGTTCTGGAAGGGCGTGTTCATCGTGGCAGCCTTTCTAGTGCTCTGTGGGTTCGTACTCGTGGCAATTCTGAAGCCAGCGGAGACGTTCGGCTTCATCGCGATCATCGCAGGGTTTGCGTGGCTCGTCTGCGGAATCGCTTACGCGCTGGCGCTGGTTGATGTGGTGTTCGATGAATCCATTTCGATCAGCATGTACGAGTGGCTCGAAGACAAGAACTACGGCGTCTACGCGCTGTTGTGCCTGGCCTTCTTGCCGGTGCTCGTTCTGGCCGCGGTGGCATCACTCGTCTTGTTCGCCATCGGCGGAATCATCGTGGCACCGTTCCAGCACTACAAGATCCACAAGCGCATCGCAGGCTGGCATGTCGGCTCGTACACCTGGCTCAACCCGTTTACGGCGTTGGCTGTGGTTGCGGCCCTCGGCTTTGTCTACTTCGCATTGCACGGAAACCAGTTTTCGATTGGCCTCGTTGTCATCGTTCTGACCTTCGTGCTGCTGGTCGGTCTTGTCATGCTGATGTCCTGGCTTGCTGACGTCTACAAGCGTTACCGCAAGGTAAAGCGTGAGGAGCAGAACCAGGCTCTGGTTCGCCAGGGTATCGACTTCTTCATCCGGTTCAGGTTCGAGGTACAGCACCCCGAATGGGTCGGTGACGAGGCCAAGTTCGCTGCATGGCGTGTGCGCTACGAGCGCTACTTCAACAGGCGCTTTGGCGACCTGTACAACATCGACAATGCGTACTTCCACACGATGTATGTCAGCGACGAGCTGTACACACGTTACCCGTGGTTGTTCAACTACCGTGATCGTCCTTACATGGTCGTTCCTCGGAATGTCGACCACGAGCGCAGTGCCGCAAAGGTAGGACCGTCGAAGTTCGACAACTTCATCGAGTTCTGTTCGTTCGTCTGGTCGGTGGTGCTGACGCGCAAGTGGCGCATCTGCCCACTCATCGATGAGCCGGTAGCGACTCACTAGTACTAAACCAACCGTTCTTGGAGATGACGCCCGGCGTTTTGTGTCTAATCAACACAAGACGCCGGGCTCTTCAATTTCAGAATGGATTCTTTTGTGTACAATATACCTAATGAGTAAAAACGAATCTGCTATACAAGGTACAAAACCATACGACTTATTTGTCGCTGGAGTGTCACTTTTATCAATTATTAATATTCTACTGTTATATATCTTTAGCGATCCAACAATTGAATATGTAATCGGTACCATTGATATCGTATTAAGCGTATTCTTTTTTATTGATTTCTTGCGCAATATGCACCGTACCGACAATAAAAGACGATACTTTTTTAAAGAGTTTGGATGGGCAGATTTACTGGCAAGTATGCCGTTTCCGCAGTTTAAAATACTGAGAATTTTTAGGCTCTTAAAAGCGTATAGACTGCTCAAAAAAGATGGTGGCCGTTCGGCTATTCGTAACTTTGTAAAAAACAAAGCCGAAGGGGCAGTGTACATAGTATTCTTTATGATAATTTTGCTGCTTGAATTTGGTAGTATTGCAGTACTTAAAGCTGAAATGACCAGCCCAAGTGCAAATATAACGACCGCATCAGATGCAATCTGGTGGGTATATGTAACTATTACGACCGTTGGCTATGGTGATAAATATCCCGTAACAAATGCAGGCCGGCTTGTTGGTATGGTCGTAATGTTTGTTGGTGTAGGTTTATTTGCTGTAATGACAGGTTTTTTGGCAAACAAATTTTTACCTACAAGCTCTTCTGACGAAGATGAACTTTCAGAAGTAAAAAAAGAACTAGCCGAGATAAAATCGCTTCTTAATAATAAACAATAATTATTTATATATTGGCAAAATAGTGGTATAGTATCGCTACGTCAGTTCCGTCCATCTTCCCCTGGAGGAAACCGTGTACCTCAACAACCTGCCAGTGTTCACGTTCATCATCCTCGTCAGCTTCATGCTGTGCGTTGTGGTGACGCTGTTCATTCTGGCGTTCGCGTTCAGAGGGACGCTGAAGTACCGCTCTTGGTTCATCGGCAGCGGGCTCATCGCCTCGTCATTCGCGCTGTTCTGCCAGAGCCTCATCGCTCAGCCGAAGGTTCCCGGCAACGACAGCATCTATCTCGAGCCATGCCCGGGTTGGGTGTACGTGCCCATCCTGTTCGTGGGTCTTGGGTTCAGCATCCACGCTGCCTTCAGAACCATCATCCAGAAGCGTGCGGCAGATGAGCAGGGTGTCGACAAGCAGCCCAAGCTTTCACGCGTGCGTACAAGCCGTAGAGCCCCAAAGGGTGAAGCTGCTGGTGCCACGGCGGATTCATCGAGCATTCTGGGGTTCACCGGTACAAACGACTGACTGCCGGAGGGCGCCATCACACATGCAATATTGTGTGGTGGCGCCCCCGGACGCAACATGCTATTATTTTAAACGTTAACAATTAATATCAAGAGTGCAGCGAGAGTCCTAGCTCTACGACCTGCCAGCAACCTGCAGTAATGTAAGGTGCTCCACCTAGCCCCTTGTGGGAGGATGTTCGAGAAGCCGTAAATATCCTTTCACAAAAATTTGAAAGGATATTTTTTATGGCTCAAAAAACAGTATTACGCACCGCTGAAAGCGTGTCACCAAAGCATCCAGACAAGTTGTGCGATCAGATATCAGACGCGATATTAGATGCATATTTAGCAAAAGACCCAAATGCACGCGTTGCAGTAGAAACGGTTGGTGGTCATGGTGAAGTCTTTGTGGTGGGCGAAGTAACTTCTACCGCCCATATTGATGTAGCGCCAATTGTAAAGCGTATCGCGGGTGAGGTAACAATTCGTCACAACATTGTTAAACAAAGCCCGCAGATTGCGAATGGTGTTGATACGGGTGGTGCGGGTGATCAGGGTATTATGGTTGGGTATGCCTGTAGCAAAACCAAAGAGCTACTGCCGCTAGAAGTCGTTTTAGCACGCAAGCTCAATCAACATTTATATGCATTATGGCCGTATGACGGCAAAACACAGATAACGCTAAAGGGTGGAGTTATCGAAACTATTGTAGCCAGCTGGCAAAATGTGCTTAAGCAAGAGTTAGCAGAGCAAGTGTTTACGTGGCTTAAAGACCAAGAACCTTCGCTTATAGCAAAACCAGTAAAAGTGCATGCTAATCCGGCAGGAGATTGGGATTTGGGTGGTTTTGACGCCGATACAGGCCTTACGGGCCGTAAACTAGTTGTCGATAATTATGGGCCAAGTGTACCCATCGGTGGTGGCTGTTTTAGCGGTAAGGATGCCAGTAAGGTAGACCGAAGCGCAGCCTATATGGCTCGAAAAATAGCAGTAGACTACCTACGTAAGCGTAAGGCTAACGAAGTCTATGTCTACTTGGCATAC
>CAZMHJ010000014.1:0-11998 GCA_964566075.1 uncultured Candidatus Saccharibacteria bacterium
TCACTTCTTGCCACGAGTGCTTTTAACCGCCTTGCCCGTAAAGCGTTGCTTGGGCTTGGGGTCGTGCACACCACGGACACGTGACGTACCACTGCCATTGGCCTTGGTACGGTTGCGACGCGCATCGTGTTTGGGCTTGCTAAAGGCTGCCCAAACTGATTGCTGAGGCGACTTGCGTGATGTACCCACTCGGGTTCACCTCCTCTCGTACGAGGACCATTTTTTGGCGGTGATTGGGTACGAACGACGATTATCGTTCTATCCCAGTTGTACCATATTGCTACCCAAGTTTGCTATTATGCATGCAGATGTCAGACGTAAAACAAAAAATTAGCATAATAGAAGACGAGCAATCGATACGAGACATGTATAAGCTCAAGTTGCTTGCGAAGGGCTATGACGTAACCACGGCTGCCGACGGCGCAAGTGGACTACACCTTTTAGAACACGTACGCCCAGATTTAATTTTGCTCGATATTCGCATGCCCCATTTACCCGGTAACGAGGTGTTAAAGCGCGTGCGGGCAACCGAGTGGGGTAAGGATATTAAGGTGATAGTACTGACTAATATCAGCAAAGATGAAGCCCCGGCAGATTTTCGGTTTTTACACGTTGATCGCTATATTGTAAAAGTTCACTATACCCCAACCCAAGTACTTGAAATCGTAAAAGAAGTGCTAGAGCGTTAATTTTGTTGTATCGTATAAGCATATAAGGAACCGCTATGGCTACAAAGATTGCAATTATTGAAGATGACGCTGCGATTGCGCAGATGTACCGAATGAAATTCGAAGCCGAGGGCTTTACGGTTGAAACAGCCGAAAATGGACGCCTCGGCTTAGCACTCGCCGAACAAATGATGCCTGATGTCATATTACTTGATCTTATGATGCCCGAAATGAACGGCGACGAAATGCTTACCCAAATGCGTGCCACCGAATGGGGTAAGGATATTAAGGTTATTATTTTAACGAATATGGGTGAGCAAGAAGCCCCAGAAAGTCTTAAGACACTAAATGTAAGTGCCTTTATTGTTAAAGCTGATATGACCCCCCGCCAAGTAGCCGAACTTGTTGAACAATACATAGGTAGCCCTAACGCGTAACAAAAAAGTTATATGCGCGTTATAGCTTGCAATATGCAAATACAAAAAGGAACACAAATATGAATGTTGCAATTTTGGGTTATGGTACGGATGGTGCCAGTGCTACGGGATATTGGCACAAACAAGGTGCAAACATTACGATTTGTGATGAAAAGACAGATTTATTACTTCCTGAGTACGCCGATTCAAAACTTGGGCCTGATTACCTAGAAAACCTCAGTAATTTTGACCTTATTGTACGCAGCCCTGGTATAAGACCCGATAAAATTGTTGCAGCTAATAACGACGACACAGCAATTTTAAATAAAGTTACTACCACAATAAACGAGTTCTTTGCACATTGCCCCGCCCCAATTATTGCCGTTACTGGTACTAAGGGTAAGGGCACAACAAGTATGCTTATTTATAAAATGCTTTCCAACGCAGGTAAAAAAGCTTTTATTGGGGGCAATATTGGTACCGTGCCACTCGACTTTTTGCAAGATGTCACCGAAGATAGCATTGTTGTTTTAGAGCTTTCGAGCTTTCAACTTATCGACTTTAAGTATGCGCCAAAGGTTGGTGTTTGTTTGATGGTCGTGCCAGAACACCAAGATTGGCACAAGGGTATCAAAGAATATTACGATGCAAAATCACAATTATTTGCCAACCAAACAGAGACAGATCGGGCTATTTTTAACGCTGCCAGTGATATTTCGCGCAAAGTAGTTAATGTTAGTAAAGGATCTAAAATTCCTTACTACGTGCCACCAAAAGGTCAACTTGCTAACACCGTAGCAGGTGCGTATGTCGAGGGTGATCAGATATGTATGGAAGGCACCATAATTTGTAACGTCAGCGATGTTGGTCTTCTTGGTCGTCATAATCTCGAAAACATTTGTGCAGCCATTGCCGCTGTGTGGCCACAACTACATAACAATATTGCTGCGATTAAGCTAGCTATTCATGATTTTACTGGTATGGAGCATCGTCTCGAGTTTGTACGAGAAGTTAACTACGTCAAATACTACAATGATAGTTTTGCCACCACTCCCGAAGCTACGGTTGCAGCCATTCGTGCTTTCGAACAACCTAAAGTTGTTATCTTGGGTGGCATTGATAAAGGTATCCCGTTTTACGATGTCGTAAGCGAGGTTATTAATAGCCATGTACGCCGAGTAATTGTTATTGGTAAAACGGGTGAAAAAATTATGGAACTGCTTATTGCTCGTGGCTACGAAAAAATCACGCTTGGTGGTACTAATATGACAGAAATCGTACACGCAGCCCAAAAAGAAGCACAGCCTGGAGATGTAATACTACTAAGCACTGCCTGTGCAAGTTTTGACATGTTTAAAGATTACAAAGACCGCGGCAACCAATTTAAAGAAGTTGTTAATTCGCTTCAAGAAGCACCTTTAGCCGAGTAATAATTGCTGGTTCTGGCTGTAATACCGTTGCCATAGAACCTACGAATTTGGTGATTTCTGATTCTATCCAGTGGTAGTGTGTACACGCCAATACAATTACATCACTGCCGGCTTGCAGTGATGGCTCTATGTCCTCACGTATTTTTGATTCGTTCAGTGCATTTTGCTCGATTAAACCTGCCCAATCTGAGCAATCTGGCTCAATTATCATAACGTTACTACCAAATTGTTCTTTTAGCTCTGCATACCGCTTACTACTCAAGGTTGTTGGGGTTGCGCACACCGTAATAACCTTGCTGTTTGTGAGTTGTACGGCAGGCTTAACCATTGGTTCAATACCAATGATGGGAATCTTAATTTCTCGGCGTAAATCTTCGATTATTGTGGTAGTCACTGTATTACACGCAATCACAATGACATCACATATGTTGGCAAGTTCTTGCAGAATTGGAAGTACAAGCTCATAGAGTTGCTTTGGTGTTTTTGTTCCATAAGGTAGGTTCTTTGAATCTTCGCGGTATTCTACTTGGTAACCCGGAAAAGCTTTTTTAATCGCATTTGCAACAGATAGTCCACCAACACCAGAATCAAACACACCAATAACTTTACTTTGTTGCATATTTTCGTGCGGCACGTATAACATTATCAAATAAAGCAGCTACCGTGAGTGGGCCGACACCACCTTTAACGGGCGTTACCGTAACATCATCTCGCTCGTACACGTCTGAGTCTAAATCACCTTTAATTTCTCCGCCCTCGCTTGTCGTACCTGCATCCACTACAACTGCCTTTTCTGGCAACATCACACTACTAACAATGCCCGGCTTACCAACAGCTGTAATAATAATTTGCGAATGAAGCAATATATCTTCTGGATGCTCAGTATCTTCATCAACAATTGCTGGCTCAATTCCTGAGGCGCGCATAAGCTTCACAAGTGGCGCTCCAACTAATCTTCCTTGTCCCACTATTGCGACTGCTTTGTTTTGAACATCAATGTTGTATCCAGCAAGTAGCCACATAATTGCCATCGGTGTAGCTGGGTCAAATTCTGCATGTGAGCCAAGCGCATCAACGTCTTTTTCGGGCGCAACTGCATTTATAATTTCATCTGTTTGCGTGACGTCTGGTAATGGTAATTGCACAATGATGCCATGGATTTCTGGATTCTTATTCAGCGCCTGGATTAGTCCTGTTGCTTCTGATTGATCAATCTTATGGACCTCAACTTCGACTTGAATGTCTGCGCCATACTTTTGTTTTAAGGCAACGTAAGTGTTGATAACCGAATTGTTACCGCAAACGATAATGGCAAGTTTTGGAGTAACGCCATCGGCTTGAATGAGCGCACGCACCTGATGTGCCTGTCGTTCTTTGATAAATCCAGCTAGTTCACTCCCGTTTAGCAATCTCATCGTTTTCATTATAGCTGATGCTTGCCAAAACAGAGGTAATTTGATAGAATTTGCTTCGTTAGCGTGTATTATTTATGCGATTAACCCAATTTCGCAAACCAAGCTTTAGCTGTTTGCAAAATCGAGAGGAAGAAGTGCGGTTTGGTCAAACTTTTTACGAAGTAAAAATAAAGACCAATAAAGCCACTCCTGACGACGGGCCAGTAGCTCAGCTGGTTAGAGCACCTGCCTCTTAAGCAGGGTGTCGAGGGTTCAAGTCCCTCCTGGCCCTCCAATTAGATAGCCCCACTTTATGTGGGGTTTTCTAATTGGTTGAGTCTGGGACTTGAACGACAATGCCCGGTGGGCATTGGCCGCCCTTTGGCCCCGTAAGGGGTTTGTATGCCAAAACTAATATTGTTTTGGTGCAAAGGTCAAAGTCCCTCCTGGCCCTCCATGATAGAACTCCACCTTGTGTGGAGTTTTTTTCATGGAGATTCATGACTTGAATTCTCAACACGCCAAAGGGTGTCGAGGTGAGACATGCCTGCGGCATGTTACTAGGGAGTCAACTCTTGCGAACTGGTTTGCAAAGACGTTGCGACGGGCTCGCCAGAGGTGAGTCAAGTCCCTCCAGACTCATTAAATAGGCTATTTGATATTAAGGCCTGGTATTCATTTGGTTCGCAAGAGTTACAAATTACCGTATTATGCAATAGTATAAAATTGCTATATTTCGTAATATATGCTATTATATACTCTATGGACGGTAGGGATATAATCTTACTTCACGGTAAGCCTGGGTCGGGAAAATCATCATGCCTAAGGGCAGCGACCCCGGCAATAGAGCGAGGGACATCAAGAAGTGTCCACCACCTTTCTGTTGGCGAATATTTAAGGTCAATCGCTCAGGGGTTAATCAAATCTGAATTCAGTGACAATATCATCGCTAACTCGAGTGACTTGGGTCAGAATAAACATCTACCACACGAACTTGTCAATGCCGTAGTGGCAGAGTGCATAGCTTCGTCTAATCCTGCTGGTGTTATAGTAATTGATGGATACCCAAAATACGAAGAACAGATACCTGTTTTAAAGAATAATGCTTCAGTTTTGGGCGCAAAGATATTAGCTATTACACAAGTAGTTGTACCAGATGAGGTATCGTTAGAGCGTATTACAAGTAGAGGTTTGCGACAAGGAGAGTCTAAAGTAAGTATTGACACAGCAAGGGAACGGCTTATTGATCATTCAAAGTTTGCCCAAAACACAACAAATGTACTTGCTTCCGCGTACCCCTATGTCGAAGTTAATGGAAATCAAAGTTTCAATTCAGTGGTAGAGGAATTAGGGCAAGCTGTAATTGCCGTATTAACCAATAAGTCATGAATAGAGCAAATTTCAACCACAACCTAGACCCCTTAGATGAATACATCGATAATCATATCGGAACAAAAACTACGAGACATGCATCTGAAGATAGGTTTGAGTGCCCTTCTCTTATAGATGCAGTCAGGGCAGAGAGATTGATGCGTAGCACCATAAATGAGTTTTTTGATCATAATAGTATAGAACCCGTTGGTGTTGGTATACCGACATTAGCTAAAACCAAACAAGAGTATTGGGAAGGTGCACAGTATGTTTCAGAAAAGCACGGCGCCAGACCAAATTTCAAACTCGATGACTATTTTAAAGTAGACCAGGACAGGTATTATAGTCTTCTTCGGTCCAATGTAATGAATAATTACGATCCGGAGAGTGTTACGGCATATATGTTTGATGGGATTGAAGCATATATACATGCATTAAGCATAGATAGCGTGCTAGCATCTAGATTCATGCTTAATCTCTTCAAGAGAAGATTACCTCTTATCCAACAGCGAGCTTATGCCTTAACTAACTCTGGCCTTCCAGAGGTCTTGGCGGCTAGGATCGCGGTCAAAGAATTCTCAACCCTTTTCGTGCCAGAGCACATAGGCTTACTCGCTACAAAAGCTGCCTCTGGCGAGCACCAACTTCATACTATCGTCAACAAAACTTCAGCCTACCCCGAAGTAGATATAAGCGGTGTGAGTATCGACTATTTACCATTATCTGCTGACGATGCTAAGGGTTTCGGACTAGTTAGTCGTATCCAGGAAAGGCCATATACTCAAGAAGAACTAGCTTATGCCAATGAGCTTTTTAAAGACAGGGCCCTCCAGAAATCAGCACTATTATTCCATATGGCATATGTTGACTATGCGGCCACATATCTCGCCCAACACCCCGAAAGGCTTCAACACAGTCTCGAACCATTTACTGAGATATTTGTCGGAATCGGAGACCGTTATGTACCAAACCCAAAGCTACTAAGGGTAATTGGTAATAATGCCTTACCTGCAATTGCACGTGTAATGCTTGCCGAAGATGTAGATATGTTTGATATCACACCAAGCTTTATCCAAGAAGGAGTAGTGCTAGCAAAAAAATTGCAAGTTTTCCAAACTCAAATAGGTGAATTTGCAAAACGACAGCCCGTAAATCAAGAAATAGAATCAGTAGGCGCTACCGTTGAATTAAAGTCGGTTTTTACACGTACATGCCCTGCTATGAATATGTTCACTGACGCTCTAGCCACAAACTTACCTGCAATATACGAGAAGTGTTCTTAGCACTCTCTTTATTCTATTTTATAGAGCACTATAGCCGAGACGTACAAGGTATGGCTGGATGTCTTCGTAACTCTTGCCCGAGAGGACTCCACCTGCTAAAAACTCCTCTTGTGTTACGTCAGTCAAACATACATCGGGTGGTGTAAAATTAGCTTTCTCTTCGTAGGATTGGAATTCAAAATCAATCAGCACTAAACCTCTTAGGACACCTTTAAATACATCAACCTCTGCTGGATATCCATCAATATTGACTCTATATCTGTCTTTACTTATTTTTCGCATACTGGCACTGGCTAGAGCCAAGTATTCACTTGTCTCTAGTGGGATAGTAGTTTCAACATGAGCTGACGCATCGCCATCATCAACCATTGTTTTTTTTGTTATTTCATATCTTTCGTTTTTTGCCCTTAACCTTAAATGGGCATGCACCTCAGGATCTTCGGGAAAGTAGGTATCCTCCATGGCGATTGGTTGAACATCGTTAATTGCTTCGGGAATAACAGCGGCTAAGTAAGTTAATTCAAGTTCTAACGTCTCTCCATTTATAGCACGGTGATTACTCATCATACACTCCTTGTGATTGAAAATTAAATTATAACATATTTAACTAATATTGGCTATTTTTAGCTCCGTTGCTATAACCACAATTTTTTATATAATAAGGTTCAGACAAGGAGAATTAAATTAATGCCGCATATCAATGAACTATATGACTATACTATTACTGCGTTTATCGTGAATGATGCTGGAAAAGTATTGCTAGTCAACCATCCTCGCTATAAAAAGTGGATTCCCATTGGTGGACATATCGAACTCGACGAGGATCCCGAGCAGGCGCTTTTTAGAGAAGTAGCCGAGGAAACTGGCCTCGTCGTGACACCACTAACGACACGGCCAGACATTAGTTCTCCGGAGACTAAATTTCTCTTAACTCCTAACTTTGTTGACGTACACGAAGCAAACCCGCCACATAAGCACATTTCATTCACATATTTTATGATTACAAAAGATAGCCAAGCTAAACTCTCTGACGAGCATACAGAGATGCGTTGGTTTAGCTTAGAGGATCTCAAGGAGAATAAGTTTTCACTTACACCAAGCGTAATATTCTACGCAACAAATGCCATCAAGGAATCGCAAAAATAGCACTGAGCATATCTTGGGTAGCTTTTTTTATTGCTATACTTGCTAGTAATAACTTAGGAGGGTGTGATGATGGGGGTAGATTATCTAGCGGTACTCGTGGCATCTGTTGCACAGTTTGTAATCGGTGCAGTATGGTACATGCCTATCTTTGGCAAATTATGGGGTCAAATTCACGGTTTTGATAAGCTCAGTAAAAAAGAACAAAAAGAAGCACAAAAAAGCATGATGCCTTGGCTAGTTGTCCAGTTTGTAGTTACTGTTATGACTTCTTTTGCACTAGCAAAACTCTTTGCATTGGCTCCAGATTATTCAATTTATAAACTTGCATTAATTATTTGGCTGGGCTTTTTCGTACCAGTGCAAGTGGGTGCGGTTATCTTTGGCGGCACCGACCCAAAATGGATGCTCAAAAAGACGCTTATCATGTCTGGCGGATCATTTTTCTGCCTCTTAGCTGCCGCAGCCATTATTGGCAACATGCAATAGTACCACACCGTTTTATTGACTCACATTACTCAAAAAGATATAGTTAACTTATTAGTTAACTATATGATTATGAATTTTGATGATGCAACTATTGATACAGTACTTACTGCGCTTGCTAACCCAAAAAGACGCGGTATTATTTACATACTCTCGCTCTACCCTACTTCAATATCGTACCTTGCTGCATCTCAATCGCTCTCGCTACCTGCCATTCATAAACACCTACGTATTCTAGAGGATGCCGATTTAATTTCACGTAAGAAAATTGGCAGAACTACTATTATCGCCCTTAACCCTAGTCAGCTTTTGATTGCTAAAAATTGGTTTAGTCAATTTACACCCGAATGGGGCTCTGTCGAGGCCTCATTAGAAAATTATGTTTCTCGGTTAGAGGAGTAGCCGACACTTATTACATGTAGATAAAGGAGTTTTTATGGGAAAGTTTGTGTATTTGTATTATGTCGATCACGATGATGATGCGGGTGATGATGCCGCATGGGGTCAGTGGTTTGGTCAACTTGGTGCAGCATTAATAGACGGTGGTAATCCATTTAATCACGATGGCCAAGCTGTGTTTGCTGGTGGGGTGATGCCCGTACAAGAGAAACCAGTAACAGGCTATAGTATTGTTTCTGCAGAAAGTATGGAAGCGGCTGTTGAGCTTGCAAAGGGCTGCCCGCTTATGAAGGCAAAAACCGGAGCAGTGTGTGTATACGAAGCACTACCAATGTAGTTAAAAAGGATCATCTACATAAAACCGCCAAAATGGCGGTTTTATTATGTGCAATAATAGTGAGATTAATGCGTAAACGGTAAGGTGGTACATATGGGCAATAATAACGTAACGACTTTCATAACATTTAAATCTGGGGGTGCAGAAGCGGTAGACTTTTATACCTCACTATTTAGTAATTCACAGATTCATCACAAGATGACCATGCCCGGTTCTGACCAACTGTTACACTCCGCATTTACTCTCAATGGCCGAGAATTTATGGCGATGGATGGTGGTGATTACTTTAGCTTTAGCGAAGGCATGTCGTTGTTTGTCGAATGTAAAGATCAAGCAGAGGTTGATTATTATTGGGATGCGTTTACTGCAAACGGTGGCGAGCCTGGACAATGCGGCTGGCTTAAAGATAGGTTTGGGGTGAGCTGGCAAATTATCCCATCTCGCTTAGGCGAACTTATGTCCGACTCAAACCAAGTAAAGTCTGGTGCTACCATGCAAGCAATGCTGAAAATGAATAAACTCATTATTGCTGATTTAGAAAAGGCGTATAACGAGGCCTAGTGATGTCGTTCCAAGCATACTTAGATAATATCAAGGCAAAAACAGGCAAAACGCCCGAAGATTTTAAGCAACTCATGGAAGAACAAGGTGTGTTTAGCCCTGACATGAAAGCGGGCGAGCTTGTCACTTGGCTCAAAAAAGAATTTGACTTGGGTCATGGCCACAGTATGGCAATTTGGGCAGTATTTAAAAGTAAAGGCTGGGTAAATAAATGACCTACGTAGAAGAGTATTTAGCAAATCTTACGGACGATGCATCACGCAATGCATTACAGCACATTCGTGATATCGTGCATGAGCTCGCAAGCCCAGTAGCAGAAACAAAAGGCTATGGCATCCCTACTTTTAGGTACAAAGGTAAAAACTTAGTGCATTTTGCAGCTTACAAAGACCATTTAAGCTTGTTCCCCGCTTCTGGTGCCATTGCCGCATATCAAAAAGAATTGGCTGGATTTACACAATCTAAAGGCACAATCCAATTTACTGCAGAACGCCCAATACCTGATGCATTATTAAAAAAGATTATTCTGCATAGAAAAGCAGATATCGACGCAAAGTCTTAAGCAGTTTTTAAAGCGGTTTCAAACCGTGGTCGATCGAAACCGAGTATTTTTTCAACAGTACCATCGTCGAATTCGATGGTAGTAAATGGCACTGCCATTTGGCCACCACTCAGTTCGTACATTTTTTGAGCAGCTTCTTGGTTTTCGTCTACCATAACTACTTCGTACTTCTGACCCTTCTCGTTAAGCCACGCTTTTAACATGTTGCAATACACGCAGGTATGAGTTGAATAGATCGTTATCTTCATATTTACTCCTTACAGCCCTTACAAAGGCCACTAATTGTTATTTGCCCGCTTATTTCGCATCCATCAATTTCTTCTTTAATGATTGGAGTTACTTTATCTCTAAACTGGGCATCTTTCAATACACCACAACCAGAGCATAAAAAGTGATCATGTGTTTTGGGATTAGCGTCATAACGCATCGAGCCCTCCACAGTTGGTGGTGCAATACCAATGACTCCACGCGATGCTAGCCTTGCTGTGGCACGATGAATAGTTGTAGCACTCAATTCGGGGAATGATTTACGCAATAATTTGAGTAGTTCGCTATTAGTTGCGTGCCCCTTAATCCTCAATGCATGTTCAATCGCCTCGCAGTATTTGGTTTGTCGCGATTGCACATCTGTTATTACATTCATATGTATTATTATATGCAAATTTATTGCTATTGTAAATTATTTACATTAAAATGATTTTGAAGATAAATATTAACAATAGTAAGGAATACTATGCCAAGAATGATTATTGATGTACGGGAACCGTATGAATTTAAAACAGGCCATGTTAAGGGAGCAATAAACATACCCCCTAACAAGCTCATGTCTGGCGCTAAGGAGCTTTTAGGTGTGCCAAAAGACACTGAGCTTATTCTTTACTGTCGTTCGGGGAGCAGATCCGCTGTATCTGCAAATATTCTAAAAATGCAGGGATTCACCAACATAACTAACGGTATAAACAAAGACCAGGTAGAAGCGCGTTATTTGAAATAAGTAACTATATTTTGTATAGTTACAATATGACCAATATTGAAAAGTTATCAGAAGTATTGTTACCAAGCGAACAAATGCCTGTTTTATTTGTTGGGCATGGCAACCCAATGAATGCCATACTAGATAACCCTATTACCAAAAAATGGTCATCAGTTGGCCAGAGTATGCCAGCTTATCAAGCAATTGTAGTAATTAGCGCTCATTGGCTAACAAACGGTACGCATATTACCGACGCACCAAAGCAACCCATTATCTACGATATGTATGGGTTCCCCCCTGAGTTGTACGAAACAACATACGATGCAAATGGAGACCCGAAGATTGCAGAATTATTACGTCAACAACTTATTAAGTACGAAGCCGCTCTTGATAGTAGTTGGGGCTTAGATCACGGCACCTGGTCTGTTTTAAAACATCTTGCCCCTCACCCATCCGTGCCAGTGCTACAGATAAGCCTTGATTACAATAAGTCACTCGAACAAGTAGTTGAGCTTTTTAAAGAACTAAAGGCACTCCGCAAAAAAGGTGTGCTGTTTATTGGTAGTGGTAATATTGTCCATAATTTACGTGCTGTTAATTTTCAGTCCAATAAACCCTATGATTGGGCAATCGAATTTGATGAGCTTTCTGCCAAAGCAATTGAAGGTAAAGATATGAAGTTGCTAACAAAACCAGGTAAAATCAGTAGTGCCGCTAGTTTTTCCATACCGACTGATGATCACTATCGGCCGATGCTTGCTGTAATGTCACTGCTTAACGACAGCGAGCAGCTAGAATTCTTTAATACTGATATTGACTTAGGTAGTGTATCCATGCGCTCGTTTGTGACGATATAACACAAATAGTTTTATTGACCCCTGTTATGCTGTATAATGTGGCTTTGCGCACCCGTAGCTCAGCGGATTAGAGCATCTGTCTTCGGAACAGAGGGTCGGCGGTTCGAATCCGTCCGGG
>CAZMHJ010000014.1:12008-22096 GCA_964566075.1 uncultured Candidatus Saccharibacteria bacterium
TGCATTGAAGCGACAGCGCCGAATGGTTCCTTAAGGGTAAAAACTAGCTTTTCGCCGTCTAAGGTCGCATTCGGAAGTACGAGATTAAGTAGATACCGTTTCTGCTCTATTGTCGTACTTTCTGCTTCAAACAGTTCTACTGCTCTACTACAAAGCTCTACGATGTAGCTAGCACCTATTACGAAAGCTTTATCACCATCGCTGTGGTCTTGTAGTACTTCAAGAATATCTTTTTGTTTTAGTTCAATCTTTTTAACCATCTTTTCAAATATGTCTGGACGTGATTGAAATTGTTTGCGGTCTGCAAATAACTCTTGCACTTCCTCGTCAAGCTGGTCATATTCTTTTTCAAGCCTCTTTTTAGTTTCAAGATATTGATTCTGTTCGGATGCGTGATTTTTCTCTATTTCTTCTATGATGGCTGGTAATTTTTCTTTTGGAAGTGTAATTGAGGAAAGTATACTTCGTACCTGTTCTAGTAAGGCTTTTTCGTTTATCCACTCCGCACCGTGCTTACCGCCATATTCGGTACATTTGCCGTAAGTATTGTTTCCTTTGCCTTTTGGACCATCAAAAGTGATGGAATACCCACAAGTATGACATTTTAGATTTTTGAACAAATAAGGCTTACTGCTGTACTTCGTGTGTATTTTCCCACGATTATTATTCACTTCTTGGCACCTGTCCCAAAGCCATTGTTCTATGAAAGTCTCGTAATGATGCTCGTATTCCTTACCCTCATATGTCATCGTGCCAATATAAAACTTGTTTTTAAGTATTTCTTCCCATTGTGATGTCGTTATAGGCTGTTGGAGTTTTGTATTGCTCACTAATCCACGCTTTTTCATCTCTTTTGCAACCGATTTGTACGGTAAGCCAGTTGAGCGTAATTCAAATGCTTCCTTTATTAAATGGCTGCGTTGCGGGTCAATTTTTATACCTTTTTTCACTGCTTTTCCATAGTTATCGTGTTCTTGAAAGTTAAGGTAACCAATAGGCGCTTTACCAACCCATATTCCATCCTTTAGCATTTGGGAGAATCGTCGTTTTACGTTATCGCGTATAGAAGCCGAGTAATAACCAGCCAGTGCAACTCCAATGTCTAAGCGAAATAAATCTGCAGCGGGTGAATTATTATTTATATATAAATTGTCTGAAGGAAAATGAAGCTCTATTCTTCCGCGCTTAAATAAATCCGTCATAGCTTTCCGTTCGTCTGAGGTGCTATCCCTGCTAAATCGGTCAATCTTATCAAATACTGCGATAGCCAAATCTTTCTCGGCACTTAATGGTGCAAGTACTTCTTCTTTGAAAGTTTTACGATTATCCTTAAAAGCCGTTTCGTCAAATTCAATATATTTGTAATCTTTATTTTCTTCCCATCGCATACGTCTTGCGTAGTCGTATAACTTTGTTTTTTGGGCAGATAACGCCTTTCTTTGCTCTACATCTGACACCCTCGCTATTAAATAGTTCATTGTTTATCCTTTACAATATTATAATTTCGTTGTGTAGTTAGTTCAATATATCATTCGGGAGTCGCCCGAAGACGACCCCCTTTTTTTCTAGCTCTTTGTTTTTTGATGCTTTTTTCTCTGTTCGTCCAACTTAATTAGCAATTCTATGAATTGGACTAAGTCAGATTGACACTGGTTCCTTATACCAGATTCTTTAGTTGTCATATATTTCCTTGCTTGATTTATAAGCCTGGTGTTGATGTCGTAATCACACTGAGCTGAATCGAGGTAGGTATCTTAGTAATAGATTCTTAATATAATAGATACTACTTAGTACTAATAATCTATATATAGATACATCTAATACTAGATACCTACACACTTAGAAGCTTGTTTCGGTACGCTCGTAGAGTTCTGCGTATTTGCTACCTATCGCAATACTCTCATTGAAATCACCATCGTTCTCTATCCACGAAAAGTACGCTTGCACGGCAATTCGTTCGATTAGAAACCATAACTGTAATTGTGATTTATCAAACTCTACCGTAGAGGTTAGTCCTCTAGCTTTGTGGAAGTGGCTTGGTGGATAGACGACCAACTCACCACTTTTTTTTGACCTAGTTACCTTGAAGCTATTTATGTACATCCCAAGACCAACAAATGTAATCTTGACGTAGCACCACTCCAGCTCAACGTTACCTGCATATACTTCAGCTACTATGTCCTGAAGCTCTGACTTGATTTTTGACATTTTAATTCCTTGCTTGTTAAGGTGTGGAGCTGGCTGTCGTGATGACTATACACAGCCAGTTCCGTATCATCACGATATTAGGTTAACTCTTAACTCTAACTACCTATTAGGAATATAATTATATTTCACAGCACATTTAACAGTGGTGGGAAAAGAGATTTTTCGGGATTTATCTTCTTAGCAGTTTTTCCAGTAAACCAAAATCTGGCCTGTATAGTTTTGCACGTAATCTACCCGAATCATTTAATTCAATAACATCTTTATTAACGCCGCATATTTTACGCAATTTGGTAAACGCTTCGCTGATGTAGTAAGCACTTTGGGTGTTTGTCATATCTTTTGCTTTGATGATTTTTTTCAGCGTATCCCTATCAACACCCATTTCGGCTGCAAGAAACAATGCATCAAAAAGTTTCTTATTGCGTTTGTCCTGTTTTCTTCTAAAGTCAATTTTCTTGCCGTTTATAATTCCTACCCCTGCATTTGGGTCATATACAGCTACATTTGGTAAATTGCTAATATCGGCGTATTCTTTTAGCCAATCATATCGAGTGTGTTTATATATCTCCACCAAAGAAGCATCTAGCCGATAGTGGTTAGACACAAGTACTCGCGCGTGATTATTGGTTGGATTGGCTTTAATATCTGCGATTTTACATCTACGAATCCAAGTTAAAGCAACAATATCTTCTCTATCATTCTGTTCAACAATAGTTTCTCCGATAGTGCCGTGATGGTCATAGCCTATACTTGATTTAACAGCCAATAGAATTTCAGCAACTCGTTTAAGTAAATCCGGATTTTCAACAACTATATTATGTACGATATTCATCATATTTAATTATGCCATCATTAACAGCTCCGCTGTATATTTCCGCTATATTGCTAATCAAATAACAGACCTATGTTAAATGCATCCTCATATTAACCACCCAGCTACATCTGCTCAAATGATACTTTTATCATACCCCTGTTTTTAATGACGTTTCATAATATAATTAAGTTAAGTGGTAAAACCACTAGTGGCCTAAAGCCATTTGCGTAAGCAAAAAGGTATGGTCAAGAAATCATAGAGAACAAAAGTCCGTCGCAGGACTAGTTCTCTATGTTGTAGCTGGAAACGGTTACAGGGCGAAAGCTCACTGCGGCGGTCTTTTTAATTACCGCCATAAATGGAGGTAATATGTACGTTGGAAATAAAATCAAGCAGTCATTAGTAAAAGACATTACCGATAAACTGGCAGTATTGTTACCAAAAGAAGAAGTAATCGGGATTTACCGCGCAACCAACTTAATGCCCTCGTTAGAAGCCGTAGTGATTACCGAAACTCGTGTCCTTGGCGTAAATAAAGATTTTTCTGGCAATACCAAGTTTGTAAAAGAAATTATTGGTAATGATATCGTATCTGTCGCTACTGGCAAGCGAAATAGGTTAATGATTTATATACCTATTACGATTACTAATAAAAATGGTAAGGCATCCAAATACGCTGATATACATAAAGACGATGTAGAAGAAGTAATAAATGCGATACAAGCACTTAGTGGTAAAACATCACCAGTATCAGTAGTTAATCTCCAAGAGGCAGAAAAAGAAGCCCAAAAAGAAAAAGCTAAAGTAGCATACAGAATTCAACAGGAAAAAGAAGCTAGTATGAATGGTGGCGTTTATGACCCTAGCGGGCTATACGAAAGAAACAAATATGATTACAAAGTGTTAACAGACACAAGCAAACGACGTTTACAAAAAACAGTAGAAAAATACCTTAAAGACGGTTACGAACTTGAGGGTGGAATAGCACAGAGCGGTGGTATCTTATTGACTGGCAAGCGTTGGACACAGGCGGTTTCTAGACGAAGATAAGTATTAATCAAAAATTTATTTTTTGGTGCTATGTATAAATTAAACTAATCAGAATATACTTAGGATAAGTATAGGTGTTAAGTCGTAAAAATCGAGGAAGCAATGGTAAAAGTTAATAAGATTGATTTGCCGGAGTCTGAAAAGCCCAAAAAGCCCAAAACACATAAGGATGCTCATTCGTCATCATCTAGCATCTTTAAGCGATGGTATGCCAATAAGCCACTAATTATTGCCCTGCTTATAATTTTCTTTCCAGTAGGATTATTTCTAATGTGGAAATTTGCTGCCTGGACCAAGAAAACTAAATGGATTATTACTGGGATTATAGCGTTAATGATTATGTTGGCCTTGATTGGAACTTACAATTCAGCGCCAACAATTACTTTGAACAATGTAAAAGACAACAAGATAAGTACGGATAACCCGGAATTTGAACTTATCGGTAGTGTGTCTAGTATGAAAACTGCAGAATTTACTATTAACGATAAGCCAGTAAGCCTGGTTGGTGATACCAAATTTTCTTATAAGATTTCTCTTGAGCAAGGTGATAATACAATTAATCTGGTTGCTACAAATGATAATGGTGAAACCAAAGAAACTGTAGTTATTCACCGCACAACTCAAGCTGAGTTTGCAGCCAGAGAAGAAACCAAGCGACTTGAAGCAGAAAAGAAAGCCCAAGAAATAAATAATGATACAGAAAAAATATCACAAGAAAAAGCTGCAGCTGATGCTAAGGCAGCGGCTGACGCTAAAGCTGATGCACAAGCACAAACTCAAACAAATGGTGTTCCTTTTTATGTTAATAATGCGTATTTCAAAGGTGATGGTAAATACGATATTGTTGTGTATAGCTCGAGTAGAGACACCCTACAAATATATGTCAATGATATTAATCCAGTAAAAGCTAAAGTTAATGAAGATGGCTGGGCCACCTTTAAGCAGGTTAAGCTAGCTGGACTTTCAAAATTGAGTTTTGCGAAAAAAGTAGGTTGGTTTAAGTATTACCCCTTAAATTACGTGATATACATAAGCGTTGACGGCCAACAAGTTAAACTAATGGACGCAGATACGGCGGCTGCATTACAAAAAGCTGCAGCTGATGCTAAGGCAGCGGCTGACACTAAAGCTGCAGCTGAAGCACAAGCACAACATCAAGCATATATAGATAGTTTAGCCACTACTTATTGTTCTAGCCATACTGGCGGAAGAAGTATATATATTCCACAAGGTACCTCTCTTGACGTATGGAATAATCCAAATAAAGACTCAGTAACAAAGTATCCTACACAGTCAAACTGTGTTGTCATAATGACATTCTTCGTTGACACGATTCAATCAAAATATTTAGACAATATAATTAACGCTAAAGTTAGCACTGGTATGAGCAAAGCAGAAGTGTTGGCTTCTTGGGGCTGGCCAAATAATAATAGTAACTTCTCGTCTGATTGGGGTTCTTCTGGAACTTGGATGTGGGATACGGGCACCTGCTATTATGGCGTATGCCCTCACCAACAATATGCTACTTTCTATAACGGAATTGTTGAAAGCACTGGAAATTATTAGGAAATATTTATGGCAGAATCCACAGTACATAAACCATTAACACCACATATCGCTAACGATGTTAGCAGCGAATTGGCAGAAAAAATTATCAGCAAATTTCAACATATTTCGAGAACACAAAAATTATTGCCTAAGGGAGAAAAGATAGTTGGGATTATCAAAGCCAAAAGTGTAAATTCAAGTCAAATAGTAATTACTGATTACCGTATATTTACAGCAAAAGCAAATGGGTCGTTTAGCAATATAGTTTTTAACAATGAGATAGTAGAAAAAGATATCCAATCCGTGACTGTTAGAGCTATTAAAAGCGTATTTAATCAGATTTCATACGTACTAGATATTGAAAGAAATGGCAGTATATCCAAATATGCCACGATTAAATCAGAAGATGCAGATAGAATTATTAAGCTAATTGAACAAATGAAAGCGAGCTCAACCGTAACATCTCTAGTCGCTGCACAAGAACAATTATCAGTAATGGAAGAAGCTGAACGCAAGAGAATTACTAACGAACACAAGCAAGAACAAGCAGAACAAGCTGCACGCGTGAAACAGGAGCAAAAGCAAGCACGTGCAGATGCAAAACAACTAGCCGTAAACCGAGCCAAATCCGGTCAATGCCCAAAGTGTGGTAGCGATAACTTACAGGGTGTGCATAGCTCAACACAAAAAGGATTTAGCGATACAAATGCGTGTGGTGGTTGCTGTTTGTTTGGCCCTCTTGGTCTACTGTGCGGTCTTTGCGGAAGTGGCCAAAAAGAAGAAAAAACATTTAGAATGTGCCTAAACTGTGGTAACAAATTCTAATCCATTTATTACTAGGATTTACCCAAAGCTTTTGATAACCGGTAATAAGGTATGTCATCAGCTAGATGACCGCTCATACCATTTTGGAGTACGTAAATTTCCTGTATGTGCACGTTGTACGGGTATATACATAGGACAGTTGCTTGGTATTGTACTGTATTTTGCATATATACCATCACTTAAACCATCACTTTATTTATGCCTCGCATTAGCAATACCAATGATAGTTGATGGTATTACGCAACTTCGTTCTAAATATGAATCTACGAATAATAGACGTTTAATAACTGGTCTTCTGTTCGGCTACGCAATCGTTACAATAGCAATTTATTGCATTAATGAAATAGCCAACAAATTTTAGCTTGGATTTTTACATACCGTATTTGTAGGCATTATATATTTACACACAACTGCACAATGTTAAATTCCCCGTATGACCGCCGTAGAGCTATTCTCGAGCGAGTCTTAATATAAACGTATACATTTTATGCTTTGTCAACAAATGTGTACTCTAAACATAGTATTTTTGGTGTATTTTGAAATAGCTGTGATAGAAAGTGTAAATCATCTATAATCTGTAATAATGACAATGAACAATCTAAAAGATTCAACCTACGCGTATTTGCTTGGCCTTCTCGTAGGAAGGGGCCATATACTTGCCTCGAATAAAAGGCTGATAGTCGAGTTTGCTCATAAAAATAAAACCGTTGAGGGCATAACTACTTGCGAAAAATGTGGTGGACTCGTTACTAAGAGTCAAGCACAGCAAGGAAAACTGGTCTGTAAAGACTGTGGAGCAGTTGCCGAAAAGAATAACGCAGTAATGTACGAACAAGTTCAAAGTACCAGAGAAGCCCTGGATAAAATAATCGTTCCATTTTTGAACACCTCAATCCCAGGAACTTATTCTGTATTGGGGAATAATACGATGACTCTTTTAACAATAGATGTGAAAGAAGAAGCGGTCTTCGATAGTATAAAAAATGACCTTGGAGAAGGTCGTAATTATTCAGAGTTTCATCTTCCAAGTTCTGCGTATGGCTTCAGTAAGGAATTGAAAGTCGAGTTTGTAAACGGTCTCTTTGACACCGCCGGATTTCCTTCAACGGGTGGGTGGCTAAACCGAGATGGCACTAACGGGCACGGACGTATGAGAGCATATTTCCAGTTTGTTAGAAATTGGCACATCGTCGTAGAGGTGGATAACTTCCTTCGTAGCGAATTCGGACTTCCAATCCACACTGTAGACTGGGGACATCCAAATATTCGAGATGGAAGCCTTAGTGATTATTTTGAAACTAGCCCTACTAGTTGGAGTAGAGAGCATCAACTTAAATTCTTCCCTGAATATTACCAAGAATTTAGATTCAGGCTACCTCATAAACAAAGCTTGTTCGAAGAGTTCATCAGACATAATGCCAGAGCAGGGTTTACAGATAAATGGGACTGGCTTCCACCAGGTAAGGTTACCTCGGGACGACTAAAGGCTTACCACCCTGGCGAAAAAGACCCCCGTCTGCCTAAAGTTGTTCGTAGACATTTTGACGCTTTTTGGCAAATAAATCTCGCGCTTGGCTGTAAATATATGCTTGACTTAGTAAAGAAAGCTGAAAATCCCGAATGCTTTGCACTCACGGGTAAGGATGAAGCGTGTAATACTAGTTCTCTAGAAATGGAGTTTGATACAAAACGTAAAGCAAAAACTGATGCAATATTTTCAAAAAGCGGTAGCCCCAACAATCAAAGCACTGAGCCAAGTAGAGTCGCTCGTGCAGAACTTGCAGAAATAGACCTTTACGCACCCCTGAGTGTATGGTTAAAAGAATACCTTTTGGCAACGTATGATGAACCAACTGAGGTACTAGACGTATCTGCTACAAACCTAAATTTAATGATTAGACAATCAGAGGAATCTTTGTCAGCATTCGAGTTCTGCCACAACTATCATATTAGTCCGGATGTAGTAGGATTTATGGTGAAGAGCAAGTCGCTTGCCTTTATTGAAGCGAAGATTACTGCTCTAAATATGGCAAATGTCGGGCAGTTACTGGGTTACTGTATGGTCGCTCAACCTAAAGAAGCAATTTTAGTATCTACTTTACAGCCGGCGATTTCTTTAATTCGTTCCATTCAGGCGAACCCTGCCATCCTCGACTATGGCGTAGGAAGAATAAAACTTGCAACCTGGCAAAATAATGAACTAGAGTTTATTGAGGCTTAAATATGGATAAAGAAACATTTACTTTAGAACTAGAAAAATGGTTACGTGCTTTTATAGCTAATAAACTTGATGACTATAGATTGCTAGAAATAGTAAAACCAGTTTCAGCTTTGAATCGTCTGAATATCCAGAATATTAAGCGATTAGAACGCTCCACAACTTGGGAATTTACACCTAACTTGATAGCTATTATAGAGAATAAAAGTACACAAAATCTGGAAACGATATTAGTAAATAGAACCACTAAGTCAATCAGTTTAAGAGAGGTTGGCGAGCTAAAAGTATATGCAACGATTGCCAACCCTCTATATGCCTTTATGGCTTCTGTCAAAGGTTCGTCAAATGAGGTTGGCTTACTTATGTTAGATAAGGATATTCGTGAACGATGCCTTAATTATGGTAGCAATAGAAACATCTTTATTTTCGGATGGGACGAGAACAACAGTGCTCCTGCAAGCGACACGGTTATACCGCTAGAGTCTCGTTCACGTATTGTCTAACGCTTCCAGTAAACACCAATATATTAGTGAACTTTGTTAAACCTAAAGACCCAAGGGTAGCCTAAAGTCTTCATATTGTTGTACTCGTGCTGCCTATCCCAGACAACAAACTCTTCAATTTCAAATCCTATTTCTTGCATAATTTTAGTTTGGTCAATATGAAATGGATAGAACTTATCCTTCTTTCTGATATCCATAACTACGCAAACACATCGCTTATTAGGTTTAAGTGCTTTATAAACTTCTGTATATATTTCTTTTAGGGCGACCATAAATAATTCATAGTTTTCGATGTTTCCAATATCTGTAACGTGGTCAGAATAATTTCGAATTGCTTTACTGTCCGCAGTTCGTTTCATATTTAATATATCCCAGTAAGGTGGAGAAGTAACCACTAAGTCAACTGATTCGGGCTTGACGTATTCTCCGAGCTTGTTCGCGTCATCATTAATAAGCAAAGGTGGAATAATATCAGGTATATCATCAAGCAAACTGGTCTGAAAGTTGTCTACACGACTTTGCGTTAAAGCTATGTACTCCTTGCTTAAATCTACCCCTATGCCTTCTTTTCCTTTTTTCATTGCTGCAAGAATTGTTGAACCTGAACCTAAGAAAGGGTCTAGGATAACTTCACCTGGGTCCTTGGTGTAAATATCAATTAGTCTTTCAACCAGTTCTTGAGGGAACATAGCTGGATGTTTCAGCTTCTTCTCTTCGGCAGTTTTTTGTATATTTCTCCAGACAGAAAAAGAAAGCTGTAGCCACTGCTTTCCTGTTAGATTATTCATCTTAGTTGCTGGTACTTTAATTTTAGCCATTTAATTTTCTCCAATATGTAATACAAACAAATATTCTGTAGTCCTACTTTGGCTACCATCCTGACCTATTGAACGATATCGTTTGTGGTCAAAAGTTTTTATTT
>CAZMHJ010000015.1:0-17673 GCA_964566075.1 uncultured Candidatus Saccharibacteria bacterium
CGCTTGAAAACTGAGTACATATCTGGTAAACTAAGTCCTTGTATGATTTCAACCGCTAAAAAAGCAGAGCTTATCAAGACTCATCAGACAAGCAAAACCGACACTGGTTCTCCAGAGGTACAGGTTAGCATTCTGACTGCTCGCATTGCTGAAATCACCGAGCACCTCAAGGAAAACAAGCACGATTACATGGCTCGCCGTGGTCTATTACAGCTTGTTGGCAAGCGAAAGCGTCTCTTGAAGTACTTGGCAGATCAAGACAGCAAAGCGTATCTTGAACTTATTGCAAAACTTGGCATTCGCCGCTAGGGTTAACTCTCTAGTCCTTGATATTTGTATAAATAGTAAGAACTAGCGCGTTAACCCAGTAAAAGGCCCCAAAGAAGCCAGGGTTACTTGCTATAATAGAAGTAAGGGCACAAAACTAAAGGCAAGGTGACAGAGCACAGCTATACCTGGACGTATTCGTCCACCTATATCTGAACCCTGTCACGTTGACCACAGAAAGGATAAAACCACATGGGAGATATCATTAACCCATACGGCAAAAAGCTTGTAACCGTAGAGACGGAGTTTTTTGGCCGCACACTCAAACTAGAAATTAACCGCGTAGGCTTTCGTACCAGCGCATCAGTACTTGTAACCTATGGTGAAACAGTGGTACTTGGTACGGCAATGGTAAGTCCAAATCGTCTTAGTGGCATGGACTATTTTCCGCTCAGCATTGATTACGAAGAAAAAATGTATGCAGCTGGCAAGATTAGCGGTAGCCGCTTTATTAAGCGTGAAGGTCGCCCAAGCGATGACGCAATTTTAATCGGTCGCCTTATTGACCGCCCAATCCGCCCGTTATGGCCAAAGGGCTATCGTCACGAAGCGCAAGGTGTTGCCACTGTATTGAGCCTTGACCCAACCTTCCGCCCAGATATGATTGCAATGATTGCCATGAGCGCTGCTTTTAGCCTAACTGGAGCACCATTTGATGGCCCAGTAGCTGGATTACGCGTTGGCCTTAAAGATGGTGGCTTTGACGCGTTCTTACCTGGTAAAGAATATGACGAAGGTGAACTCGACTTAGTTGTTGCTGGTACCGAACACGGTGTCATGATGGTTGAGGCTGGTGCCAGCGAGGTATCAGAAAAAACAGTTGCCGATGCTATTGAATGGGCATATAAAGCCATGCAACCAGCGATTAAAGTGCAACAAGAACTCGTTAAGAAAGTCGGTGTTACCGAACAAGCCTTTGAGCTTGATTTGCCAAACGAAGAAGTCCAAAAAGAAGTTGATGCATGGGTAGAAGGCAAGTTTGGTGAAAACATTCGTGCCGCGTATCCAGAGCGAAATGATCTGGTAAATGCACTTCGCCAACAATTCCATGAATCACTACAAGAAAAGTATGGTGAAGAAGTGTATAAAGATCTTAAAACCGAATACGATGAAGCCTTTACGCTTGCGCTCCACAAAGATGTGCGCGCTGGTATTTTGAAGGATGGCGTACGCCCCGATGGTCGTAAGCTAACCGAAATCCGACCATTAAGTAGCCAAGTCGGCTTATTGCCACGTGTACACGGCAGTAGCATCTTTACCCGCGGTATGACTCAGGCGTTGAATATTGTTACCCTAGCACCTCTTAGTTATGCACAGTTAGTTGACACCATGGAAAAAGACCATGAGCGACGCTACATGCATCACTACAATGCCCCAGGTTACACGGTTGGCGAAGTCCGCCGTCTAGGTAGCCCAGGTCGCCGTGAAATTGGTCATGGATACCTTGCAGAACGAGCATTAACTGCTGTGTTACCGAGCGAAGAAGAGTTCCCATACGCTATCCGTAGTGTTACCGAAATTATGAGTCAGAATGGTTCAACCAGCATGGCTGCAACCTGTAGTAGCTGTTTGGCACTTATGGACGCAGGAGTACCACTAAAGCGACCGGTGAGTGGTATTGCTATGGGTCTTATGCTCGAAGGTGATAAGCCATACATTTTAAGTGATATTGCCGATGCCGAAGACTTTGCGGGTGATATGGACTTTAAAGTAACCGGTACCGAAAAGGGTATTACTGCTCTACAAATGGATATGAAGGTTCACGGTTTACAACCAAAGATTTTAGCTGCTGCACTTACGCAGGCGAAAGACGGCCGCGCACACATCTTAGAACACATGCTCACCACTATTAGTAAGCCTAATACAGAACTCAGCCCATACGCACCACGCGTTGAAAGTATGCACATTAACCCAGATAAGATTCGAGATGTGATTGGTAAGGGTGGCGAGATGATTAATAAAATCATCGCCGAAACCGGTGCCGATATCGATATTAAAGATGACGGAACGGTCTTTATTGCTAGCCCAGACAAAGCAAGTATCGATGCGACTCGTAAATGGATTGAAAGCCTGACCGAAGAACCTGAAGTAGGTAAAGTCTACGATGGTAAAGTGGTAAAGATTATGGACTTTGGTGCATTTGTAAACATCATGCCAGGTGTGGATGGTATGGTACATGTGAGTGAAATGGCCGAAGAACGAGTTGAGCATCCAAGTGATGTCGTTAAAGAAGGTGATGAAGTAAAGGTTAAGTTGGTCGCAATCGATGATCGTGGCCGCTTGAACCTCAGCATGAAAAAAGCTAAATAGTAAGCCAGCTCTCAGAATATGAGAGCACCATATAGGTACTAAGATTTGAACAAACAATCGTCTCTTGACCAAATCAAAGCAGATATTATCAACAATAATATCTGCGACCATTTGGCCGAGCAGGCCAAGAACCTCGTTTTTGGAGATGGTAACCCAGACGCAGACATTGTCTTTATCGGCGAAGCACCCGGTAGGCAAGAAGATGAACAAGGATTACCGTTTGTCGGGGCTAGTGGAAAGTTTTTGAGTGAAATGCTCGCGACCATTAATATGAAACGCGAACAGGTGTATATTACGAATATCGTAAAGTACCGGCCACCCAATAATCGTGATCCATTACCAGACGAAAAAGCAGCGTTTTTACCGTATCTAGAGCAACAGCTCGCAGTTATTCAACCACTACTTGTGGTAACACTCGGGCGGCACAGTATGAACTGCTTTTTGCCAAATTTACAGATTAGTCAGGTTCACGGAGAGCCAAAGCGCAAAGGCGGTCAGGTGTATTTACCACTATTCCACCCAGCAGCGGCACTCTATAACGGAGGTATGCGACAGACACTAGTCGATGATTTTAGTCGTATCCCCGACATTTTAAAAGTAATTAGAGAATCTAAATAATAAAGGAAGATAAGAGTATATGACTCCACAACAAAATAGGCCAAAGCCACAGGCTAAGCCAAAACAGACTGGCGCTAAACGCGGTGGTCAACAAAATCAACAAGCAGGGCCGACTCGTACCGTATCACGCGGGGCTGCGATTCGAGCTCAAAAGCGTAACGCTGAAATGGCTAATAAACTTGCAAACGAATATCTCGATGCATCGGCCGTAAAGCTCGAAAAGCGCGCTAACGTTATCGACGATACACCACGACTAAAGATTATTGGTCTTGGTGGTATGGATGGCGGTGGTTCTAAGAACATGATGCTGCTTGAATACCAAAATGATGCAATTGTCATCGATGCTGGTAACGACCTTGGAGTTGATTTACCGGGTATTAACTACGGTATTGCCGATGTAAGTTATCTCGAATCAATTCGCCATAAGCTGCGCGGTTACGTTATTACCCATGGTCACCTCGACCACATTGGCGGTTTGCCGCACATTATCCCAAAAATTCCGGCACCAGTGTACGGAAGTAAATTTACGATTGGCCGCGTCGAAGAAATTTTTGAAAACTTTGGCTTACCAATGCCCGAAGGTTTTGAATTACAAACTATCGTCATGAATGAAAATACGCATGAGCGTCTTAAGGTAGGAAGCTTCTTTGTTGAACTCGTGCGTGTAACGCACTCAATCCCCGGTTCAACCGTTGTTGTTGTAGACACACCCGTTGGCCGCGTTATTAACACCGGAGATTTTCGGTTTGACCCAGAGCCACTCGACCATGAACGAACCGATATGGAACGATTGAAAGAACTCGGTAACGAAGGTGTACTCGTACTATTATCAGAAAGTACTACCACCGAACGCGCTGGTCGTACACCAAGCGAAAGTACTATCGAATCAAGCTATATTCAGATATTAGAACAAGCTCCTGGGCGTGTTTTTGTGGCCGTTTTCTCAACTAACATTAATCGTATTCAGATGATTATCAACGCCGCCGTACATCACGGTCGCAAAATTGCGCTTGATGGTCGCAGTATGATGAGCACGCTCGAAATGGCTGTCCGCCACGGTTTTGTAAAAGTACCAAAAGGCACATTCGTGCCAATTGCGAGTGCAAACACATTACCCGATGATAAGGTTATCGTTATCTGTACCGGTGGCCAAGGGGAGCCAAGCTCTGCGCTCATGCGTATGAGTACTGGTGATCACCGCCATATTAAGATGAAGCCACAAGATACCGTTGTTTTAAGCTCAACTCCAATTCCAGAAACGGGTAACGATGCGTTAATTGGTGCTATGGTTGATGACCTTATGCGCAAAGACGTACACATTTTCCAGCACGTAACACATGATCTTGATGGTGTTGGTCCACTCCACGTATCTGGCCACGCAAGTATCGAAGAATACCGAGAAATGATTAACGTTATCAAGCCGCGCTTCTTTGTGCCAATTTATGGTTCATACCGTTCAAAGCAGCGTCATATTGAAATTGCGGTCGAAGAAGGTATCCAGCGTAAGAATACGTACAATGCCGAAAATGGTGATGTGCTAGCCTTTACCGGTGACAAGATGGAGCACCTCGGTCAAGTGCCACACGGTACTGTACTTGTTGACCAAACAGGTGCAATCGTTAGTAATGTGGTTGTAAAAGACCGTATCATGATGGCGCAAGACGGTATTGTCGCAGTTGTACTTACCGTTGATCGTAAAACAGGCATGAGCCTAACAAGTCCTGACATCATCAGCCGTGGCTTTATTTATATGCGTGACAACGAAGAACTTATGAACGAGCTTCGTAACGAACTTCGTCGTGCAGTTGGGCAGCGCTTTAAACGAGTTGACCTTGACCGCTTTAAGCAAGAGATTAAAGAACACGTCACCCATTTCTTATACGAAAAGACACAACGCTCACCGATAGTTATCCCCGTTATCAATGTTGTAGGTAAGACAGGTGATGCACCCCAAAAGCAGAATAAGAATGGTAAATCACCCGAAGATGCAGCCCGCGATGAAGCGGCTAACCAAGCTCGCCGATTTGCACAACTGCGTCAGCAACTGCTCAATCAAGATGCTCGCACTGATTAATGTAGACAAAATTACATTATTGTGCTATAATAACTAGGTTAGTAAGCACTAACCTATATCTTATAAGTAGTGTAAAATAAAACCGTTATGGCTAAAAAGAAAAAAGCACCAGCTCGCGCAAGACGCTCCCGTAAAGAAGTCGTCGATGAGTCGCCAAAGTCGAATTATTTTTGGCGCCAAGTATACGCGTTTATCTTAATTGTTCTGAGTCTCTTTTTACTACTCGGTGGTTTTGGTTGGGGCGGGGCATTACCTGTGAAATTGTTTGATATCGCTAGTTGGCTAGTTGGTCTGGTTGCCTTTATCGTACCGTTTGTACTACTGTATCTTGCAATCAACAAGCTCAAACACGAAGAAAAAATCATTCCGTTTGTAAAACTGCTCAGTACATTACTGTTTGTAGCTTGTCTTGCCGGTATGATGCACGTGTTTGTAAACCCAGAAGAGGCCAGCAAGGCTGCGGGTGATGGTACATACGGTGGTGAGGTTGGGTATGTTGCAAGCAAAGGTTTACTCGTGTTCTTAAATGGCACGACCGCATTCATTATCTTCTTTGTCTTCGCATGGATTGCCTTTATGATTATGGCCGGCATTAGCCCAGGGCAAATGTGGCGTTTTATAACACGGCCATTTAGGCGTAAAGAACAAGACGACACCGACCTTGCCGACCTTAAAAAGAAGGAAAAAGAGCACGAATTTCAGTTGCACGAGGGTGTACCGATTGAGCATCACAATAAAGTTGATGACAAACCAGCCCCACGCATGAGCACGCTTAAAAATAGTGCCGCAAAGCTGACCGTCAACGAAGACCATGCCGCCTTAACTGCGGCAAGCGATCCAAACTGGAAGTTCCCAGGCGTTAATTTGTTGAACCAAAAACAAGATAAAGCCGATCCGGGTGATGTCGAATCAAACGCCGAAACAATCAAAAGTACCCTTTCAGATTTTGGTATTCAGGTAGAGATGGAAGGTGCCAACATCGGCCCACGCGTGACTCAATACACCCTCAAGCCATCTTCGGGCCGAAAGCTTAGTAAAATTGCATCGTACGAACCAAATATTGCATATGAGTTGGCTGCCGAGGCCATTCGTATAGAGGCGCCAATTCCTGGCAAGCGAGCGGTTGGTATTGAAGTGCCAAACTACAAACCAGCAACGGTCCGTATGGCCAGCATTATTAGCTCAAAAGAGTGGGTAACAACCAAATCGCATCTGCCGTTTGCGATTGGTAAGGATATTTCTGGTACGTCTGTTGTTGGTGCGCTTGAAAAGATGCCTCACTTACTCATTGCTGGTCAGACTGGTTCTGGTAAGTCAGTCATGATTAACACGCTCTTAACGAGCTTGTTGTATCGCAATAGCCCATCAGATTTAAAACTTATTTTGGTTGATCCGAAGCAAGTAGAACTAACGCCATATAACAATATTCCGCATCTCCTTACACCGGTAATCACAGAACCTGAAAAAACCATTAGCGCGCTTAAGTGGGCAGTAGCAGAGATGGAACGACGCTTACGCACCTTCTCGCAAGAAGGTAAGCGCAACATTGCTGAATACAATGACTTCAAAAAAGAAGAAGGCATGCCATACATTGTGATTGTTATCGACGAGCTTGCCGACCTTATGATGGTAGCCGCTCGTGACGTTGAAGCGCTGATTGTGCGTATTGCCCAAAAAGCTCGAGCTGCAGGTATCCATTTAGTGCTCGCAACGCAGCGCCCAAGTGTTGATGTTATTACTGGTCTTATTAAAGCTAACGTACCATCACGTATTGCCTTTACGGTGGTGAGCTTCGTTGACTCAAAGACGATTATCGACCAAGCCGGTGCTGACAAGCTTCTCGGTATGGGTGACATGCTGTACAAGACAACCGAAATGGGTAAACCAATCCGCGTACAGGGGGCACTGATTGATGGTGATGAAATCACTAAAGTCACTGACTTCTTGCGTGAACAGCGCGAACCACAATACGATGACGAAGTTGTCAGTATGCCGGTCCAACTAAATGGCAAGGGCGGTGTGGTTGTTGAACACGGTGGCGGCGGCGATGGTGATGATGATATGTGGCAAGACGCCGTACGTGTGGTGATTGAGAGCGGTAAGGCGAGTACAAGCTTGCTGCAGCGACGCTTACGTATTGGTTATGGCCGAGCAAGCCGTATTATCGACGAGATGGAAGAACGGGGTGTCATTGGGCCTGCCGACGGCGCACGCCCGCGTGAAGTACTTGTACGGAGCTTAGACGAAGTCTTTGGTAGCGATGATGATGGTCCGACACAAATCCCCGTATCAGACGACCCACGCGACGAATACCTAACAAACTAAATACAAATTGCTTGCGCTTTTTAACCCTGCGCGTTAGCATGTGCTTAGAGCCATAAAAATAAAAACCAAATAGGAGGGTTTATGGCAGAAGCGCAGGTTCAGCTTGGTATCAAAACACTTGATACTGAACAGCGCTCTCGTTTTTTGGAACAGCATGATCAAATACTGCCCGCAGATGGCGGTATTTTAATACAGCCTAATAATAGCTACGAGTCATACTTGCAGATGCAAAAAGTTTGGCTCGATGCCAATGGGGCAGAGGATTTATACCGCATACACGATAGCCTCAAGGACGAAGTAATGCCTCGCTATTTGAGTGCAGCAGGGTGGGCTGCAGCCGAAGCGGCTATCGTTGGCGCATGGCCAACGAGCGAACGATTACAACTGTTGCGTCAAGGCATAGTTTGTTGGGAAAAAGCAATACAAACACAACTTGCTTTTAATAAAACTGAAAAACCGCATTTGGTTGAGCACTCAGCACCGTACAGAATAGCACTTGATTTAGCTGTAATTCCGCTACTTGAAGGACTTATTTTAGGCCATGTAACTGAAGAAATGTGCCGTAATGCATATGTTGATTGCCTTGAAGTAGCTCGTGCTAATGCCGAGCAGCTTGAACATGCAAAAGCTGATATGGATGTTGAGCGTTACGCGGATCATGTAGGCTTTGCTCATGAATGTAACGCACTACTTGCCCTCAACCGTGTGCAGTCAAAAGACTGGTTTGCGCTACCAACCATCGCACGTGCCGACAGCGGTTATTATCACCCCGAACAAACACATGACTTATTAGTTGTCAGAAGGCGTGCTGGAGAAGTACAAAGTGTTGTACCGGTAGAAGTTAAGGCAAAGGCGAGCCTTAGGGATAGGAAACGTTACTTGGCATTAATTGTGCGCGGCAAAATGCATTTATGTGATAACAAGCACGACCCACTGGATACCTTTTATGCTATTGCTGCCGTTGAGGCGGGTACCGCTAGTACAAAACAAATTACAGTAGCTCACGAGGTATCACAGCGATTCATGAATATGATTAAAGACTATTATAGTGGCCAAGAATTGGGTGGGATAGCTACGGCAGCAACCATTACTCGTTTCCATGACCGTTCGGTAGTAGCTGAGCGTCATCCCGGTCTATCTATCACCGCTTGACTAACAGGGGTTACTATAACTACCTAAGAATAAAATGCGTATTTGTCTGCGCTAGAATGGCCATATAGCGTGTTTCTTCTTTTGTTGTATCACCAATACAACTCAATCAGACAACACGTTATCTGACCATTCTCCCATCATCCAAATTTGACACACTTTATTTTTAGGTTGTTATAGGGTACAATAACAGGGTTACTAAATCTTTCAGGTTATCACCACTCGGGGAGATAGCCGGAATCTAACGGAAGGAGTACTCGTGCAAAATTACGAGATTGCCGTGCTGTATCATCCAGATCTAGAAATTGATCTAGAAAAAGCAGCTCAAAAAGTTACCAAAATCATTACCGATAACGGTGGTAAGATTACTGGTGACGACAACTGGGGCAAGCGCAAGCTTGCATACAAAATTAAGGGTCACGACCACGCTGTATATGTATTTTATGCAGTCGAAATGCCTGCTGATGCAGTCAAAAAGGTTGAAGCAATCCTTAACATCACTGACGAAGTAATCCGCTTTTTGATTACCAAGCCAGACACCAAGGCTATTGCCAAGGCAGAAGCATTCCGTGCTGCTCGCGCTAAAAAGCAAGCTGCTCGCGAAGAAAAAGCAGACAAAGACGAATCAGAAGAATAAGATAGTACTAATAAGCGAGGGATTTTGACATGGCACGAAGTTTTAATCAGGTGGTATTAATGGGAAACCTAACCCGTGACCCAGAACTGCGCAGTACGCCAAATGGCCAAAGTGTTTGTAGCTTTAGCTTGGCACTTAACCGTAGCTATAAAGGCTCGGATGGTAACTGGCAAGAGGCAACCGATTATGTTGATGTTACCGCGTGGGGCCCGCTCGGCGAGCGCGTTTCACAGTATGTTACCAAAGGACGCCCAGTACTCGTCAGCGGACGCTTACAGAGCCGAAGCTGGGAGCAGGATGGCCAAAAGCGCAGCAAAGTTGAAGTTGTTGCCCAAGATGTAACCTTCTTAGGTGGCCGTGGTGAAGGTGATGCACCAGCCCCAGCTGCCAGCAGCGATACCAAGAACAAAGATGTCGTCATCGAAGACATCAGTGATGAACCTATCGACCTATCAGAAATCCCATTTTAAGGAGTAAATAATGGCTAAAAATAAGCGAAAGCAAGTAACTGGAACCGTCTATTTTGACTACAAAGACGTCAAAACCTTGCAACGATACGTAAACCAATTCGGACAAATCGAAGTACGCAAGCGTACTGGTTTAACCGAAATGCAGCAACGCCGCCTTGCAAAAGCAATTAAGCGTGCTCGTCACATTGCACTATTACCATTCGTAGCACATAACTAATCATTACCCACTTGGGTAAGGGGGTGTATATGGACGTTCAGGATAAAAAAACAATTGCAGATGCAATCTTTAAGAAGTTAAATCCTCATTTTAGCGCCTTACTTGGTACGAATCAGGGATTTGGTTTTCAAACTTCCGGTGGTAATTTTACGCAAGATATGTCCATTGCCCTCAAAGAATGGTTTGAGCATGATGACTCAACAAAGCTAGAGGCACTGTTAAGAACGGCTCAGCTTACCAATGCACTATCAGAACAAGAACTCGATTCTTTTCTTGATCAAATTGAAGCGACAAAGTAATAAGGAAAACACCATGGCATTTGGCATTACAGATCTAAAAAAAGGTACCGTGTTTAAGCTGGACGGTACACCATACCGCGTACTCGAGTATAACCAAAAGGTTATGGGCCGTGGTGGTTCTATTGTTGGCGTCCGTATTAAGAGTCTTATCGATGGTAAAGTGCTCGAAAAAACCTTTAAAGGTAACGAAGCGGTCGAACCAGCTGATGTTGGCTACCAGAACGTTCAGTACCTCTATAACGACGGCGCAAAATTCTACTTTATGGATAATGATACCTATGAGCAAATCGAGGTTTCAGCTGACCTAGTTGGTGATTATGCTGGCTACCTAAAAGAGGGTGATGTTGTTAAGTCGCAGACGTTTGAAGGCCAGGTAATTAACATTGAACCGCCAAAAAATGTTTATCTAGAAGTAACTTACACCGAAACCGTTGTTAAGGGCGATACTACCAGTAGTGTACTTAAAGACGCTACGCTTGAAACCGGTATAACGGTTAAAGTTCCTGCTTTTATAAAGCAAGGTGATGTTATTAGTGTCGATACCGAAACGGGCGCCTACCGCGAACGTAAAAAAGATTAGCCAAATAGGTGTATACTAGTTTTATATTTACAAAATAAAACGATCTCAAAAAGGAGAAATCCATGGTACAACGATCATTTGAATTAACTGAAGTTGATGCGATTGAGCTCGGTGACCGAGCTGTTGAAGTAATGGAGCAGCAAGACGCCCAAGAGCGGCTTATGATTGCACAAGCCTCGGCCCGTTTGGCCGTTGCCGAGAGTATTTCTGTCGACGCAGCGTAATCTGAATTGAAAATGGCAAAATTACGACTTGACCACGCGCTGGTACAAAAAGGGCTGGTTACAAGCCGTTCGCAAGCTGAAAATTATATTAAACTCGGTGTCGTATTTGTTGATAAAAAACAGATTACTAAACCGGGTTTTTTTGTTGCCGAGAGTGCTCACCTTGAAGTCCGCCAAGCCGAGCAATATGTTAGCCGGGCTGGCCTAAAGCTTGCCAGTGTTGCAGATGTTCTACGTCTTAATTTTAAAGACAAAGTAGTACTTGATGTTGGTAGTAGCACCGGTGGATTTACTGACTATGCACTTAAACATGGTGCACAAAAAGTATTCGCAGTCGACGTAGGCACCGATCAATTACATCCTAGTCTGCACGACAACGAGCGCATTGAGTTACACGAACAAACCGACATTCGTGATTTTACACCTGTTACACGGCTCGATATTGTCGTTATAGACGTATCATTTATTAGTCTGCGTGATATATTGCCACACATTGCTTCTATCAGTGGTAAAAACACACAAATTGCTGCCATGGTAAAGCCTCAGTTTGAGGCTGGCGACAACACAAAACATAAGGGTGTGATAAAAAATGATGCAGTTCGTCGTCAAATCTTAAAGGATTTTGAACAATGGGTAAAAAAGTATTTCGTGGTGATTGCAAAACATGACTCAGAGGTTGCTGGTGCTAAAGGGAACAGAGAGCGATTTTATCTCTTACAGTTGACAAAATAGCAATAAAATGCTAATGTTAAAGCATGTCAGAAAACATCAAAAACATTGCAGAAACACAACTTACTACCGACGTAATTCAAGAGCGACTTGATAGTGCATTAGCGTCAGTAGACTACTTTAAAGCACGCGATGCTGAAGGGTTTGTAACCACAGCGCGAACGGCAGAAGTGCAAATTAATAACCGAAGCTACGAAGTTAGTACAACCGAATTAGCACACGAAGGTCATGCTTTTAAAACAGCTGAAATTCGTGCACTCAACTCAAGTGATGACGAAGATGCACGTGGCGCAGGAGCTACGACGATTGCTTGGGAACTATTACCAGGTGCAATTCGTATCACCTATACAGGTTTTGAAAATGGTCGGTTGGTAACGAAAGATATGTTCGTTGCACAATCAGACACAGACGAATACCAACGTATTCTTGCTAAATTTGACGGTGTTATTACCGTCGTGGAGTAACCCCCATGAACGCACTTAACCACGAGTCGAATCATCCAAATTATGTACCTGGCAGAGGAGTCATAGACGAAGCTTCTGCGCGAGCAGAGTTTGATATGAAAATGTCGGGTGAAGGTCCTATTAGCCCTGAAGAAATGAAGCGACTTGAAGATGAATCACGCGAAATGAGTAAGCGTAATAACCAGCGTGGCCGAATTAAGGCGAAACTTGGCGGCTTAGCGGCAAGTATCGTGAGTGGCGGCACGGTACGTCACTAAGACAGCTTTACTTTTTCTTCTCCCGTAGTACATTAGGTAGTACAGAGTATGTCAATTGATCAAGCGCCACCCACAGAAACACGTCATGATTCGGTAATGAATTATCTTATTGGCGTGGGTCAAACAGTTCGCCGTGCAGAAAAGGAAGATTTAGTGCAAGCAGCGAACTCCGATTCGTTTGGATTACCGTATGTGTTAGCTATTTCGCCCGCAGGTAACTGCTCTACGATTTACATTGAGCAGTTAGGTACAGGTGAACAATATACGCTTATTCCTGATGCGCGAAACCCTTTAAATAGGCTTTTTGCGGGCTATGCTGATGAAGTACGCTTTATGGTGCCACTTGGATTAGATGAGTTACGGATGCGTACGATTGAACATCATAATAGAACAGCACCACACATTGGCCCAGCAATTCCCGTGAATGCACAGAGTGATTTGCGGGTACTCGAGAGTTATGTCACGGATTTGCGTCCTCTAAGCCTTGAAGACTATCAGCGTATGCAGCAGGCATATGAGGGCTTACAAACCGAAAAACGACAAGGTTTTGGTTCGCGCATTCTATCCTTTTTTAAGAAGTAATATATTGACAATTTAGTATAAATTATGCTATAATAGTATAACTTTCGTCACCGTATGAGGGTGATGAGGGAGTACGGGGAGATTCCCCGAGTCGGGCGATAAAACGCCCGGCGCTCACATCGCGAGATTGGATTACCATGAACCGGAAGTATCGGCTCGGTATCTCGACCCTGGGGGCGCTCTTCGTCTTCCTGGCTTCACTGTTCGGTTTGGGTGCCCCCGCGGCATCTGCGACCGAGCAGCACTGCACGAACGACACCAAGTCGGTGCTGTCCCACACGTGGGACGGCGCTACCGGTACGGTCACCATCACCCTGAAGGGTGACAAGGCACTGTGCGACAAGCTCTACGTCGCGGTCGCGTCGTATTCGTACGACACGCCCGAGAAGGGGCAGTGGCCGCAGACGCTGAGTGGCGTCGTGCGGGGTTCGATTCAGAACCCCGGTGACGTGCTGACGCTGATGGCCAAGGCTGTCTGTGGGCAGCGCGACGCCTACGCCGACTACGGCAAGGAGCCGCAGCCGAGCAGCAACCTCACAGGGCCGAACAAGCCCTACGAGCCCAAGTTCGTCCACAACTTCTCGTCAGGTCCCCACACGTGGGGCCACGACGAGCCGATCAGCTGTGTCAAGCAGCCGGTCGTGTCGCCGAAGGCACAGCTCAGCACCATCTGCGAAGCCGGTGCGGCGTCGATCGTCGCCGTGCTGGACAACAGCATGAGCGACAAGGCGGTACTCTACCGCCTGCAGGTCAGCGATGGCCAGCAGGTAGAGAAGACCGTCGACGCCGGCAAGACCGAGCAGGTCTTCCTGCCGTTCACGGGCAACGTCTCCGTCAAGGTGACAGCGCTCTACAACGATGTCGTGCAGCTGCAGTTCGTGGACAAGTTCACGTCTGCCAACTGCACGCCCGAGGTCATTCCGCCGACAGCTAAGGCTGCCATCAGCAAGGCGGTCTGCACTGAAGGTGGCCCCCTCGGCTACGCCACGACGACCAACACGTCCTCCGTCAAGGGTACGGACGTGACCGTCGTGGTGACGTCGAGCCTCGGCTTCAAGAAGATGGTGAACGTGCCGTTCGGCAAGAGCGTGACGGTTCCCGTCCCGCTCAAGCAGGGCAAGAAGGTCACTATCACGGTGACGTTCGATGGCAAGGTTCTGGCACAGCGGGCCATCACGGCCAACTGCGTCACCACCACCGACGTCCCGCCGACCACGCCAACACTGCCGCAGACCGGTTCTGCCAGCCCCGTGCTGGCTGGACTCAGCGCTGGACTGATCGGACTCGGTGCACTCATGGTGTTCATCTCGCGTCGTAAGCCTGCCATCATGGCTGGCTGACCGACATCTGCCTAGGGCGGGCGCGTAGTATATACTACGCGCCCGCCCGGGCACACTACCTACCAAATTGGTAGGTATTTTCATATACAAGTAAGGTGTTATTAAGCATAAGTAGCAACAGTTTATTAATGGGGGTATAATACGTTGCTTGTATAGGACGCAGACATGTCAGAATCACGATTTGAAGAATCAGAATCACTTGAAAGCACGAAGTTTGACGCAATTTTTGCACTTCGTGATTTGTTGTATGCAAATCCTGAGCATGTTGTTTCGACGACGAGTGGAAAATTAAAAGACAAGTTATCACAGTGGGCAGTCATTATGACGTCAAAAGGAGTCCCGTACCGAGCGGATCTGGCAACCACACATTACACTGATGGCTCACTTGTAACTGGTGCACTATCGTTACGTGCTATAAGTATGGAGGAATTTTCTCGCTGCAACAATCGACTGTACGAGTATTATCGAGTTTTAATTGCAACTGGTTTATATAACGAAGCAGAGGCTGATTTTGACTATTTGCCTAATACTTTACCAGTCCATGAACGTCATGACTTGAAACAGATTAGACACAAGTTATTATCGATTCAACAGATTGCCACTATAGCAACAATGTTGCGCCATAGTCAGGTTGTTGATATTGAACAAGCACGACGACTGCTCGATTTAGAGGCTGCCGTTAAGTCGGCTGACGTTATTCGTAGAATGGCCAATATGGTTATCGATAAAGAGATGCCATACAGAGAAGATTAAATTTACAAAATACTGTAAATATTATATAATTTTATCCAGCAACTTCGGGGGAGACCGAGGGACGCTGAACCCCTCGGTTACGGCCGAGGACCTCAACAATCCATCATCTACTTCGCAAACAAGGAGGTGGTCGCCGTGAGGCGACTGTTCTTGTCGGTGGGGACAGCGATTGCTGTCGTTGCCGGCCTACTCGGGGCTGCAGCTCCCGCACAGGCGGTTGTAAACCCCGGTGCTATCTACGCAGAGCGTGTCGACGCAAGCACGATCAAGGTGGCGCTCGACTACGACTCTGCCAACACGCTTCAGGTCGACCTGAACTGGGGGACGGGTAGTACCAGTGACACCGGCAACGGTGACTTCACGCCGAACTTCATCTGGACCGAGCACTTCCTCGGTTTGGCGTTGCCGTCAGCAGGTTTCAACCTGACGGTCAGCGTCTACGACCCGAGCAACGCAAATGCGCTCATCGCGGAAGACACGTTCGCCCTGCCGTCAGCGGCAGCAGCCAACAACCTGCCCGAAATCACTATCGCACCCTACGTCGTCGGTGACGGCACCGTAGGTAACTCAGCGATGTGTGGGTACGGTGTTATCCACGAAGCGAGCGTTGCAATCAGCTGGCGAAGCAATGGCGTTGATCTCCCTGGTGAGACCGACCCACTGCATCTCATCACAGCTGCAGAGGCCAACACCAACCTGACGTGCGTTGTTGTCGCTACTAATGGCAACGGCAACGCGTCAAGCGAAAGCGATCCGTTGGTGGTTGGTGCTGCACCGCCGCCGACCATCGACAGCATCAAGATCACCGGCCTCGTGCGTGTGGGTGGCAAGCCTACATGTTCTGTCACTACCTCCAACGCCTCTATCGTCATGATCCAGTGGAGGCGCGATGGCGTCGACATGCCCAAGCAGGTCGACCCGGTCTACAACGTACTGCCTGCCGATTACGGACATGTTCTGTCGTGCAGGGCGTCAGCTAGCAACGGCACGGACGACGTGTTCGCTACGTCAGCCGGCGTCAAGGTGGCGATTGGGCCGGCGCTCGTCAACAAGTCGAAGCCGACACTCAAGAGCTATGTGGCCAAGATCGGTGTGACACTCCGGTTGAAGTCGGTCGGAAGGTTCTCCCCGGCTGCCACTACCTACAAGGTGCAGTGGTACAAGGTACTGCCTAAGCGGGGTGCCAAGCTCATCGCCATTAAGGGTGCGACGCGTTCGTACCTGAAGGTGAGCAGGGCCTTCAAGGGGTATCGCCTGGTGCTCAAGGTCGTGGCATATCGCACGGCTTACAAGCCCGGGGTGGCATACACTGCCGCTACGACCATCGTGAAGTAGATGATGATGCCGAGTGGCGCCCAAGTCTGCAAGCCATGCAGATTGGGCGCCCTCGGCGCATCACTTTTTGTATCGCTATTTTTTGTACAAGAATAGGGTTACGAGTAGTGTTACACGTTAAACTTAAACTCTACGACGTCGTTTGGGCGCATAATGTAGGTTTTGCCTTCGGTTCGTACCTTGCCGGCAGCACGTGCAGCGCTCAGTGAACCAGCGGAAATAAGATCGTTATAATCAACAATATCAGCAGCTATAAAGCCTCTCTCGAAATCGCCATGAATGACACCGGCCGCCTGTGGAGCAGTGGCATTTTTTGGTATGGTCCAGGCCCGCACTTCTTTTTCACCAGCTGTTAAGTAGCTTTGTAAACCGAGTGTTTCGTACGCTGCATGAATGAGCTGAATAAGGCCCGATTCAGTCACACCATATTCTTTAAGCATTTCGTTGCGATCGGTTTCATCAAGGCTACGTAGCTCGTCTTCTAACTTGGCATTCACAAATAGTACTTGGCTCGGTGTAACTAGATTTGCAAGCTTAGCTTGCTTATCTGTATCTGTTAATGTGGCTTCATCAACATTGAACAAATAAATTATTGGTTTTGTCGTCAGTAATTGAAGCTGTTTAAATTCGGCAATATCGCTGCGTAAATCCTCATCACTATAAATAGGCGTGCCAGCATCGAGTAGCGTGCGTGCTTTTTGTAGTAGTGCAACGGTTGGCTGCATTTTTGGGTTTGCCCGAGCTTCTTTTTCGAGACGAGGTAGGGTCTTATCGAGTGTCTGTAAATCAGCTAACACGAGCTCTGTATTTATGACGTCGATATCGTTTGAAGGATGCAACTCATTATCAACATGGATAACGTTAGTATCGGTAAAGTCCCGCACGACTTGCACAATGGCAGCGCATTCGCGGATATGACTTAAAAATTGGTTGCCCAAGCCTTCGCCCTTGCTTGCGCCGGCAACAAGGCCGGCGATATCGAC
>CAZMHJ010000015.1:17683-19453 GCA_964566075.1 uncultured Candidatus Saccharibacteria bacterium
AACCTGCACCTGTGGAAGCACCCTTTACTAAACCAGCGATATCAGTAAATTCAACGGTGGCAGGAACAATCTTTTTACTATTGTAGAGTTTGGCTAGCTCATCCAAGCGACTATCAGGAATCGGTACAATTCCCGTATTTGGCTCGATAGTTGCAAACGGATAGTTAGCAGCCAAAATATTATTATTGGTTAGTGCATTAAATAGGGTAGACTTACCAACATTTGGTAAGCCAACAATGCCGATACTAAGTGAGCTCATAGGCTATTATTGTATCAGAAGAGGGCAGTTTAATACCACGCTATAATATTGACAAATAAGCATAAGTATGATAATCTGTAATTAGTTCAATAAAAAACCAAAAACGCATTAAAACGGAAAAATATATGAGCGAAAAGACACCACGACAAATCGGCGAAGAAGCTAAGGCCATTGTTGAAGAATATGGTCGTATAGAGACTCGGAATAATCGTGCAAAATTTCAATTTAAGACAGCTATGGATAACGCTCAAAGTCTGCACAATGACGCACGTGCGAACGAGAGTGGTAAAATGAACGATCCGAGGTCACCTGAAGAACTTCGAGAGCGTCGTGATAAGGAGCTTGGTCGTTTGACTGAGGCAGTGCTCAAAAAAGCTGAAATTGAGGTAGATGAAGCAGAATTAGACGCTTCAAGTAGGAACCATTATAAGGAGAATGCGGCTGCGTATCATGATTTAGCCGTTGCCGAAGCTACCTTGGATGGCGTAAAAATCAATGTTTCACTGCAAGAATCACCTGAACAGCAGGTTAAAGTACATACGTCTTAAGTATCTCGGAACTAATACTAAAAAAGAGCTCTTTATAGGGCTCTTTCATCTTTATATGCAAACTCATTATCGAATTGTCATATTATCTTAGTGATGAGCTGTTATTTTTGTATTGAATAAGTAATTTCTACAACCCAGCCCCACCAACAGAAAGACTTATAATCGATGGTAATTATAACAGGGAAGCAATAAATAGCCACAAGCATTGTGCTCACTGTAATATCGTGTTTTAATGATGCTAACGATTAGTACTAGTTATGGGCACAAAAAATACGAACAACGCACCAGATAATAACAACACTAACACCGCACCCGAAAAGCAACCAGAAGCGGCAGGAGTTGTGGTTGGTGGCGGATCGTCAGGTTCGCATATGCCTAAACGTCGGTTGATTATCATTGGAGTCGTTATTCTATTATTAGTAATAGCTGGCGCTACAACAACAGCTCTTGTTATTAATAAGAAGCATACTAAAACAACGGATGGAACAGACGTAGTAGTAACGCCTGCTCAACAAGAAAAGGCGTTGAACGAAGCGCTTACTAAGGCAAAAACACCACAAGCCAAGTCGGCTGCACTTGATGCACTTGCTGATTTTTCAGCTAATAAAGGTGATACAAAACAAGCTGTTGTGTATGCGCAGCGCGCGGTTACAGAACAAAAGTCGGCTGAAACCTACGCGGTTCTGGCTTTTAACGCAGAAGCAGCGGGCGATTACGTAACTGCGATTGCTGCGTATAAATCGGCTGCATCATTTTTCCCTAAATCTACTAATTTTGATGAAAATACAGACTACAATTATTACACTGGTAAGGCAATGGCGCTTGAGGCAAAGAAAAAATGATACTTAAAAAGCAACTACCACTACTCCTTATTATTTTTGTAACTATGTTTAGTTCACTTTTTACGATTCATGGTAGCGCTAAAGCGGTTAGCGGGACTGGTTATTTTACGGGGCTGAGTAC
>CAZMHJ010000016.1:0-19015 GCA_964566075.1 uncultured Candidatus Saccharibacteria bacterium
CGGATTGCTGCTGATGGATATAAACTACTGGGGATTTGATGGTCGCCAACATCGTGGACAACTTATTTTCCAGGCAGCCAGCAAAGATAAATATGTAGCTGCTTTTACGCAACTATACAACAATAGAATTCCGCTACATGGTATGAACCTACCAGATATGTTTGGCTATAGCGCAAAAACAAACGGCGCCGACGACTACGCATCGATGCAGCACGACAATACCTCGGCATTTAATTGCCGTTGGGTAGATGGCAAACCAGGCGTGCTTTCACCTCATTCGTACGGTACCGCAGTTGATATTAATCCGTACGAAAACCCCTATCATTCTGCTTTGGGGTGGGTACCAAATATTTGGTGGGCTAATAATAAAGTATCTCCATACACATGGCGTAGTAGCACCGACTTAGTTGTCAAAATAATGGTTGGTGCTGGTTTTACGTGGACATATGGCACTGAAGACGCCCAGCATTTTGACGTCAACTAAACACCCCAACTAATTATTGTATTATATTACTAATTATGTTATAGTTTGCAAATCCAGATTCGCCTACTAAGGATGTGGTGTACATGTTCTCTGGGCTTGATAGTGGCTTCGATTCACTGAGTGAAGATCAGCGTCAGAAGCTGATTGAACTCTTTCAGCTACGAATCGAGTACCACGACCACCTGAAGGTGCTGTATGGGCTTCGGCTTCAGCAACTTACAAACCCCTCGCCCGCTGCAGATCAGCAGGTGTCGGGTTACTCGTCTGCGGTAGTGGCACCGGTGCGTTCGCGCATGATGGAGATTAGCACCGAGCTGGCAAAGCAAGCTGTCGATATCGACAAGGCAAAGGCCATGTTGCCGATGGTGCTTATGGCGCTTTCGCAGTCGGTCAACATTCCGCTGCTGATGGCATCACTCAACATCGAGCCTGACATGGTCGAGAGCCTCACAAAGCAGCTGAAGCAGTACTTCGAGAGCGGTATGTAGCAGAACTGGAGGCCCGTTAGGGGAGACGAGAATCGAAAGATGATTCGTCCTTGGCGGGCAAAGCCCTTGGTTTAACCGAGGGCTCTTTTTTATAGTCTTACTATTAGTTTTGTTTAGTATGGCAATCTAGTTTGGTTTGAGCCAATTGAATATAATTACGGTCGCATTTAGCTGACTCAGCAAGTGCTGTACAAATTGCGCCTAATACTCTATGAGACCGCTGAGCGTTTCTAGCAATTGTTTCAGCGCGACTAATAACCTCACATTCGGTACGGGTTGTTGGCGTGTAACTACCGTCGTTTTCTGGGTGATACATCAATCAAAAACTCCTTCGCCAAAATGCTTCTCGAGTCGTACTTTAATACTGCCTTTGTGGCGGCCTAGTAGTGTACTAAGTTCTGGAATAGTTTTGCCATCACTAAACTCAGCTACGAGTTTCTTATCATCAGTGTCCGACCATGGTTTGTACGCATTTGGGTACTCTTGGCGCATGGAGGCGAGTTTTTCGCTCCAACCACCCTTTTTCTCTTTTGATTGCGCAATTTCTGTTTTGCCTGCTTTTTCGAGCTTTTGCCATGCGTTAATTGCTTCTTGATGCATTGTAACGGCCATTTCACTGCGTTTACGTAGGTCTGCGTCTATTTGTTTAGCCAGTGGGCTAACGCGTAATGCCATGCCATTTAAACCGTCTAGCGCTAGATGCTCCATACTTCGCACGCGTGATAATGCTACGTAACCCATGCCTTCTACAAACGCTTTGCTTAAATCAACCCTAGCGGCGTCGAGCGTCATACCTTGGCTTTTATGTACCGTAATAGCCCATGCTAACCGCAATGGTATTTGTGAGGCACTGGCACGTTTTTTATCTCCGTCAACTAGCTCCCATGTATCTGGTTTTATGGTAACCAGCTTTTCGTTCGTAAGCCGCACAATAGGGTAGTTAGTATGCTTTTCAAACCCTTCAACAATGCCTAGGCTGCCATTAACATATTTCTTTTCGGTACTGTTTTTAATACACATAACGTGAGCACCTATTTTGAGCTCAAGAATCTCGGGTGCTAAACATGAGCGCATAAGTTGCTCTATATATTGTTTGCCACCACTTGTTACCATTTCGTACTGAACAGAATCTGCTTGTAGTTCTGCTAAGCGTCCTAGGTTAATGGTGTCCACATCGATATTTGTTGTTAGTAAACGTGTTACGGCCGCCCATGGGTCGGTTACTGCGGTACTACGTGCCTGTAGTGCGGCAAGCTGCCGACGAGTTAAAAATCCAGCCCTGATTCCATTTAAAATATCAGTGTAGTCGCTATCATTTTTTTGGCGGTACTGGTCGGTCAAATAACAAACGGTAAAATCACCATCACTCCACGCAGCTGAATTAGTAATAAAACTACCTTGCCTACCATCGTTTCGATTTACGGGCGGAAGCTGAAAAAAATCTCCACACAAAATAACTTGAATTCCCCCAAATGGTGCGTCAACTTCACGTACGGCTCGGCAAATTTCATCCACCATATCAAGACGGTAATCATGCAACATACTGATTTCATCAATCACGAGCACATCTGTTTTAGCAATAATTTCTTTGCGTTGCTTACCCATTTTATGGACATGGTCTTTTGGTAGCGTATCGTGCACGCCAATACCAGACCAAGCATGGATGGTTGTGCCATTTAAATGGGTGGCGGCAAGCCCTGTTGTTGCTGTCATAGCTACCGTTTTGCCACTTGCACGCGCAAAACGCACAAACGTGTTGAGTGTATGTGTTTTACCTGTTCCTGCCGCACCAGTAAGCAGTACTGAAATGCCACTGTGCATAATGCCCAGTGCTTCTTGTTGAGTCATATCTCTATTTTACTCGTAACCACCGGCAGGGACGTTGTAATATTGATCGAGTGTTTTACCAGATGTGTACACTGCTTGTGCGGTTTGAACACCAAGGTATCGCAAATGCCATGGTTCGTACTGATAACCCGTTTCTAGTTCTTTGCCTTTGGGATAACGAATAATAAAGCCATAATTTTGAGCATTTGCAGCTACCCATTGGCCAACAAGGGTATCGCCAAAACAAGTGTCAAGATCACAGGATGTGCTACCAATATCGGCAGCGAGCCCTGTTTGATGTTCACTAAAGCCTGGGCGAGCACTGTAGGTGTCAGCTGCAGCCTGCCCATCGCGATTAACATAGCCTATGTACACTGCCTTTTGGCTGTCGTAAGAACGATACCCACTAATCAGCTTAAGGGTAAAACCTTGTTCTTGTGCAGCACTAAATAGCTTGGTTAGTGCCTGTGCAGCTTCAGATTTTATTTGACCAGCCCCATATGCTACCAAACCTGCAGGAACATAGGCGCTTGGTAGCTGATGCTTTTTATTGACAACCACTGTGGTGCTTGCAGCTTCTGACATCGAAAGTTTCACTGGCCACGTAGTAACAGGTGCTTTTGGTTGCTCTGCTGGCTTAGGAGTAGTTTGCGGCTGCGGAGTGTTCGTTGGTGTTGTAGTAGTTTGTCCTTGCGTTTGTGCCGTTTGTTTGACTGGACTATCTTTCTTAAAGCGTGACCAGCCTAAGGCAACAATTAAGACCGTGATTGCAATAACAATAATCAGCAATACCACTTTTACAATTGTTTGGCGTTTAGCCTGATTTTTTTCTGAGGACGAATGCATAGAAGTATATTATACGCTAGTAGTCGAATGCTGATGTTCTGGCTTGTGCCAACTCAATATTATATCGTTGAGCGTACTCAAAATTTCATTGTGAGTTGGCATTTTGTTGTCATCGTAATAATGGTTTACTTCAAAATTCCCGTCAGTAACGGTTAAACAATACAGTTCATCCGCTAAAATGTGCATTCTGTCTACCGCTGGCACACCGGCTATAGGCGCAACCATAACTACCTTACCAGTCTTAATACCCTTAAGGTAGTCAGCAGCCATATCGAATGCCATACCATTTAAAGTGCCGTCAGAAACAACAATAATGACGCGATTTCTAAAATATTCGGGAGAAATTAGTCCACCTTGACCCAGTGCTACGTGTAGCTCGTGCATGGCCTGCATTTTCGCAAACTCAATATTACTACGATATTCGGTTTCAAGCTCTTCAATTTCACCTGTAGAAAATGCGTTATTATAACTAAAACCACCAACTTCATTAATGACGCCCACTAATGTTCGGCCGTCAGGTAAGTACACATCTTTTGTTAGCAGCATTGTTATCAGTGCATGTAGCGAACGTGCGATTTCGGCACCAACTAATACGGCTCCTTCACTCAACGCCAGTACAATTGTATCTTCGTAACGGTACTGCTGGAGTTTTTCAGCCAAAAGCTGCCCTGCTTCGGCTCTTGAAGCAAAGTAATTGGTTGCTTTTTGTTGGGTACGTACATCACCCACCTGGTGTGTTGGACTCATTGCTCTTAAGTATATCGTAAGCGCTTTAGCTTACACAGTAATTTATTGCTTGTTTTCTCGTTTACGCAAATTTGGGTCGAGTTGACGTTTGCGAACGCGTAATGATTGGGGCGTTACTTCTAACAGCTCATCGTTTTCGATAAAGTCTAAACATTCTTCTAGACTCATGATTACAGGCGGTGTTAGCTGCACCGTACCATCACTGCTTTTACTACGCATATTGGTAAGATGCTTTTCTTTCACCACGTTAATATCCATATCTTCAGAACGTGTATTAAGCCCTACTACCTGACCTGCATAGACTTTCGCGCCAGGCCCTACAAAACAGGTACCGCGTTGTTCGGCAGTTTGTAGTGCATACGGTGTGGTTGTACCGGTTTCCCAGGCTACAAGTGCACCACTTCGTAGACGCGGAAGTGCGGCTGACATAGGTTCGTAGCCACGCATGAGGCTATGCATGATAACAGTTCCACGGGTGCTTGTAAGTAAGATGTTGCGTAGACCTAACAGTGCCCGCGTTGGCAACTTATATTCGAGCCGGGTAACGCCACGGCCCGTTAAATCTTGTTTAACAAGCTCTGCGCGCCGCATACCAAGTTCTTGCTGCACCGGCCCGACATGCTCGTCGGGAACTTCAACAATCAAATCTTCGATTGGCTCCATGGTAGTGCCATTTACCTCTTTTGTAACCACCTGTGGGCGACCTACTTCAAACTCGTATCCTTCGCGTCGCATTGATTCAATCAAAACTGATAAGTGCAGTTCGCCTCGGCCAGCAATTAAAAAGCCAATGCCATCGTCATCAACTCGCAAACCAATGTTAGTTTCGAGTTCTTTTTGCAGACGATCACCAATTTGGCGTGAAGTTGTAAATTCACCTTCTAAGCCCTTAAATGGTGAGGTGTTTGGTTGTAATGAGATTTTGAGCGTTGGCTCTTCTACGGTAAGCACGGGTAGCGCTTCTGGCTGAGCAACATCTGCCAGCGTTTCGCCAATTTGCGCATCACCAACACCTGTTATCGATACAATATCACCTGTATTTGCAGCTTGCATTTCAAGCCTCGCTAAACCTTGGCTCGCAAACAGTTTGTCGGCTTTTACGGTAACTTTTGTGCCATCTTTTTTAATAAGCACAATTGGTTGGCCTGCTTTTACGGTTCCTCTGGCAACTCGGCCAATCGCGTACTTACCCAAAAAACTATCCCACGAAAGTGCTGTTACGAGCATCTGGAATGGTGCATTAGAGTCGCCTTTAGGTGCAGGAATATCGGTAATAATTGCATCCAGCAGTACTCGTAAGTCAGCTTCTTCAGCAATATCGTCTGGCCGACTATCCCACGCCTTGCCTTCGCGGCCAATCGCATAAAATACAGGGTAGTGTAACTGACTTTCATCGATGGCGAGCTCTAAGAATAAATCTGCAACTTCGTCTTCAACTTCAAAGATACGGCTATCACGCTTATCTATCTTGTTAATAACAACCAATGGCTTAAGCCCTGCTTCGAGCGCTTTTTTAAGTACAAACTTTGTTTGTGGCATTGGGCCTTCTTGGGCATCAACAATCAGCAAACAACCATCCGCCATATTAAGTGTTCGTTCAACTTCACCACTAAAGTCAGCATGCCCTGGCGTATCAATAATGTTAATACGATATTCTTGGTAGGTAATTGCAGTCTGTTTAGCGCTAATGGTGATACCACGTTCGCGTTCTTGGTCGCCACTATCCATAATAAGGTGGGCCTGCATTTCGGCTTGATTATCACGGAAGGTGTTAGATTGCTTTAATAAAGCGTCAACTATGGTAGTTTTGCCATGGTCAACGTGTGCAATGATTGCAATATTACGAATATTTTGGGTGTCAAACATAAAAAATTCCCGCCTTATCACGGGTTAATACTGTAGTTACTTAACCTCTTCAAGTTATTTTAGCATAAAACAGATATATTTTCATCTTAATAACGGTTGTGCTTCAAGGTGTTGTGAACTATACTTTAATCAAAAGCAAATTAAAACGGAAAAAACTTTTAAATGAGGGTACTGATGCTCGGGTGGGAATTACCACCTCACAACAGTGGTGGACTAGGAGTGGCTTGCTATCAAAACAGGGTGTCGACATCGAGTTTATCGTCCCGTACACTGCCAGCCACGATGATATTGATTTTATGAAGGTAACGCCTGCTTTGCCGCTTACTGCCAAAAAAGTCCAAAAAAGTGGCATCGCATATGACAGTTTTAAGTACACCTTGCCTGATGGTACGCAAAAAGACGTTAGCTTATTTACTCATACCGATAACTACACTGTAGCAGTCGAACAAATGGCCGAACTAGGTAATTTTGATATTATTCATGCCCATGATTGGCTTACTTTTAGGGCGGCTCTTAGAGCTAAAGAAATTAGTGGTAAACCACTTATAGTACACGTGCATGCAACTGAGTTTGACCGTGCTGGTGGCAAAAGTGGTAATCCGATGGTGCACGAAATTGAATACATGGGTCTATTACTTGCGGACCGTATCATGGCTGTCAGCCAACTGACTAAAGATGTCATTGTTCGCGAATATGATATCCCAGCCGACAAGATAGAAGTTGTCCATAACAGTATTGATATTGATGCCTACGAATCACTCGATCCAGATAACACCTATCGTTATTTGGCTAAAATGAAACAAAATGGCTATCGTATCGTTTCAAATATCGGAAGATTAACTGTTCAAAAAGGCCTTTATAACTTAATGTTGGCAGCTAAAGAAGTTGTAGCTCGTGCACCAAAGACACTCTTTTTGATTGTTGGTTCTGGCGAACAATACCAAGAATTACTGCAATTATCGGCAGACCTTGGTATTGCTAAAAATGTTATATTTACTGATTTTCAAAGAGGTAAACGATTACGTGATGCCTTTGCGATTGCCGATCTGTTTGTGATGCCGAGTGTGTCTGAGCCCTTTGGTCTAACTCCGCTCGAAGCCATCAGCTATGGCACTCCGGTGCTCGTAAGCTATCAATCCGGCGTGTCTGAAGTTCTTAAGAATTGCCTAAAAGTAGACTTTTGGGATGTTAACGAAATGGCAAACCAAATAACTTCTGTAATGTTACACGACAGTTTACGTGACGAATTATTTACGCAAAGTTACGCTGAATTTACAAAGTTATCGTGGGATAACGCTGCTTCTAAAATGGTAGGTGCTTACGAACAGCATGCTCGCCTGGTAGGAACACGAACATGAGCAAGCAAGCTATCTGTTTATATCTGCATGTGCATCAGCCATATCGTATTAAGCATTACACTATCTTTGATGCGGGTAATGATCATAGTTATTTTAACGATCAAACGCCGATGGTTGACACTAATAACGAACACATCTTGCAGCGCGTTGCAGAAAAGAGCTACTTGCCGACCAATAAAGTGTTAAAAGAACTCCTCGATACGTATCCTGAATTTAAAGTTAGTATGTCTATTACCGGCACTGTGCTTGATCAATTTGAGCAATATGCCCCACATGTGCTCGCTAGTTTTCAGGAATTAGTCGCCACAGGGCGCGTTGAAATAGTTGCCGAAACATATCATCACAGTCTAGCGTTCTTTTACTCACGTGCAGAATTTGAAGCGCAAGTTGCTATGCATCGTGATAAAGTACAGCAACTGTTTGGTGTTACTCCTACCGTATTCCGTAATACTGAGCTCAGCTATAACAATGATTTAGCATACTGGGCAGATAAAGCTGGTTATAAAGGCATTATCACTGAAGGTTGGGATCCAATCTTAGGCTGGCGTAGCCCAAACTTTGTGTATCGCCCCACCTACACCAACAACATTCGTTTACTCATGAAGAACTACCATCTCAGCGATGATATTGCTTTTCGTTTTGGTGATAAAAACTGGAGTGAGTGGCCTTTAACAGCAGATAAATATACCCACTGGCTTGGTGCTGCTGTTGATAATGCGCAAGTCTTTAACTTATTTATGGATTACGAAACGTTTGGCGAGCACCAGTGGGCTGATACTGGTATCTTTGACTTCTTAAAAGCCTTCCCAGAATATTGGATGAACAGTCGCGAAGACCGTACGTTTATGACACTTTCAGAGGCAATTGATACCTTTGATGCAGTAGATACCGTAGATGTACCACAAACCATAACCTGGGCAGACACCGAGCGTGATTTAACAGCGTGGCTTGGTAACAGCATGCAACACGAAGCAATACTAGCCTTATACAACCTGCAAGATATTGTTATGCAATCTGGTGATTGGCAACTGATAGAAGATTGGCGACGCTTGCAAACCAGTGACCACTTTTACTTCATGTGTACGAAATGGTTTAGTGACGGCGATGTCCATGCTTACTTTAGCCCGTATAAAACTCCGTACGAAGCCTTTACAAACTTTATGAACGCCTGGCACGACCTACAGTTTAGGCTCGCCGAGAAAGGGTTTGTAGCCTAATGGGTCGCCCTGTAATGCTTAGCAATGGTCAGATGATGGTGGGCCTAAACGAACAAGGTCTGGTGCATGATTTTTATTACCCGTATGTTGGCCTCGAAAACTTAACCAACGCTCGTAGTGTGCACCATAAAATTGGTGTTTGGGTAGACGGTATTTTTAGTTGGGTTGATAGCGGTGAGTGGGATGTGCACGTTAACGTCGACAGTGATGCGCTTATTAGTATCATTTCTATGAACAACCCAAAAATTGGGGTACATATTGATATTAGCGACTTTGTTGATCAAGAAGTAAATGCTTTTGTGCGGCGTCTTAATGTCACCAATACTCAAGATAAAGCCCGCGATGTGCGGGTTTTTATGCATCAAGTGTTCCAAATTTCACATTCTGGTCGCGCTGATACAGCAATGTTTGTACCAGATGCTAATTATCTTTTGGATTACAAAGGCCGCTGTGCCCTGCTTATTTATGGCCATACAGACGACAAACAATCGTTTGATCAATACTGTGTCGGAAACTATGGCATCGAAGGCAAAGAAGGTACGTTTAAAGACGCAGAAGATGGTGAGCTGGCCGGTAATGCTGTCGAGCACGGTGGAGTTGACTCGGTTATCCGTTTTCAGCTACCACTCGATGGGCGTGAAACACGCAGTATCGATTACTGGATTATTGCCGCAGCATCACAATTTGATTGCGAAGCCATACACGAAGATTTCTTGAAAGCTGGTATGGAAAGCCGCGAATATGCCCAAAAGAAATACTGGCATGAATGGCTCGGTATTGCGGCTAATGGCTTACACTCGGTTGATAAAAAGTATTTAGAGCTTGCTAAAAAATCACTTATGGTCATTAAAGCCCATAGTGACAAACGTGGTGGCGTACTAGCAAGTGGTGATTCTTCTATCTTTAACTATGGCCGAGATTACTACTGTTATTGTTGGCCACGTGATGGTGCCTATGCAATGTGGCCTTTAATTCGTTTAGGGTATAAAGAAGAACCCAAACGTTTTTTTGAATTTTGTCGTGACACTCTTAACACTCGCGGTGGCTACTTAATGCACAAATATCAACCCGATAGAGCGATTGGTAGCACTTGGCATCCTCTTGTGCACGATAATCGTAAAGAGCTTGCCATCCAAGAGGATGAAACAGCCATTGTGCTTATAATGCTCGGCGAATATTACGATTACTCTAAAGATAAAGAGTTTGTGTTGTCAGTTTATAGTACGCTCATTCAGCCGATGGCCAACTTTATGACTGGCTTTATAGACGAAGCCACTAACTTACCGCACGCGAGTTATGATCTATGGGAAGAAAAGTTTCTAACTAACTCATACACCTGTGCAACCGTTGAATATGGCTTACGACGCGCTGCAGACTTTGCAGACCTATTTGATTATCCTGATGACTCTGTGCGGTGGCGTAAAATTGCAGAACAAATCCATCAATCAATGCAACTGCAATTTGATCCAGATAAGCAAAGTTATCGTAAAGGTTACATATTGCAGCCAGATGGTTCACTTAAGTTTGATAATACAGTAGATATATCAAGTTTATACGGTATGGTTATGTATGCTCGCTTACCACTCGACGACCCAACGATTATAAGTACTGCCCAGGCAGTAGAACGGTATCTGACGAATCCAGAGCCGCAGGGTGGTATCTTTAGGTATGAAAACGACTACTATATGCGTAAGGGCGAAAACCGCTCACCTAACCCCTGGTTTGTGTGTACTTTATGGCTTGCTCAGTACTATGTACAAGCAAAACAGGTCGACAAAGCGCGTGCCTTAGTTGAATGGACGCTTGGCCTAACAATGAGTAGCGGTATTTTAAGTGAACAAATAGAGCCAGCAAACGGTAGCCCAGTTGGTGTCGCACCACTCGTATGGAGCCATGCCGAATATATTAATACCGTTCTCGATTTAGCAGGCACCCAATAAAAAAACCGGCACTTGTTGCCGGTAATCTTATATAAAGTATTAAAACTTATTTCTTAGGTTTTACGACATTACGGCCAAGGTTCTTGGTCGTCTCTGTGTGCGTCGTATAGCTACGAGTAGTTGGGCAATACTTGCGCAAACTAATCTTGTCTGGTGTATTTTGCGTATTCTTCGTCGAGTAATGATGACGCTGGCCACAGTTTTCGCAAACTAAGCCGATGATCTTACGCTTCTGAGTTTTTTTAGCCATAAAATAAAATGCCTCTAGTGAAATTCAACGTATATAGTAGCAGTTTTACCCTATATTTACAAGAGTCAAAACGCCCACAATTCATTTTAGTGAATTATGGGCGTCTGGAGCCACGATCGGGATTTGAACCCGAGACCTACGCCTTACCATGGCGTCGCTCTACCAACTGAGCTATCGCGGCAAACACGATTATTTTAACAGATTAGCTACTTTATGTCCTCAATTTTCTGCATAATCCATTGTTTTAGCCTTTTGTTACTTACGTAAATTTGCAAAACACCATATTTGCTTTTTCTCTTATAGGTACCCTTACCCTGTGGCGGTATTACTGAAATCTTTTTATGAAAAGATGTTATAGGAAAATCAAGTTTGGTCATCCAATACGCTAAAGCCACTTTCTCGTCGATATCATTAAATATCTGCAGACCAAGTTTAATGTTTTCTTTTTTAACTCCGCATATTTCGATTAGAAAACGTATGAACGATTTCAGTAGTCTTGGATCAGTATTGCCTACTCTGACTGAATATTCATCGACTTTATTCCCTTCACCCCAATAGATGCCAAGCCCAAGTCCAAATAAAAATGAATCTTCAACTGTCAGATTCTCTTTAATTAAGTGTTTATCACCGTTTGGGTCATGCTGCAAATAAGATTGCTCGCTTTTTGACCTTATCGATATATTGTATTTGTTTATCCACCACCTAACCTTATCAGTTGATACACCTAACTCACGACCAATCGCAGACATAGACATTTTCTTATCTGAATATAGAGTTCTTAGTTGAAACTCATCCATAAAATAATTATGTTCTTAGTTTTTTGTGTTTTCAATAGAAAACATTTCAGCCATTTGACGATACTGTTCGGCTTCTTCTATGTTGCCTGCTGCAAACGCAAGCCGAGCTAAGTCGGTATACATCTTTGCATAGTCTGGCTGACTTTTGCGTTCTGCTTTTGGTTTTGTGCGCTGAGTTGGAAAATCAATAACTTGAGCCGAAGGCTCTGCTATATCGTTAGTTGGTAAAACTTCTGCACTCATACAAACGTACAAAATTATGAGGCATTTTAAAGTAATGTCAATTGCCAAATAAAATACCCCAGATTAACTGGGGCTTTTTATTTGGTGCAGGGTGTAGGATTCGAACCTACGAAGGCTAATGCCGACAGATTTACAGTCTGTTGTGTTTGACCGCTTCACTAACCCTGCATATGGTGGCGTGTGCCAGTCTACGGACACACGCCTAAATTGTAACACCTCCTCGGACCGCACCTCACTGCGTCCGGGCTTGGGCATTCTCGCAAAAAATATGCCCAAACTATTGCAACCTCGGAGGGTTGATAGCTTTTTGGAGCCGACAGAGGGATTCGAACCCACGACCCGCTGTTTACAAAACAGCCGCTCTGGCCACTGAGCTATGTCGGCGTAATTTAGGAAGGTACTACTCTTTTAAAAGAGCCAGTTGCTATACTACCAAAGATACGTATCTGTTTCAACCTTAGTTGTGGGTAAACTGTGCTTATGCTTGCGTATAACTTGTCAAGCCCTAGCTATACTACTACACGTGGGGGGCGCTGTACGCGCTTTGGCTTTTCAGCTGCCTTGCCACTTCCTAGCATTCGATTTAACTTGCGCTGTAAGGCCTTTGCCTCTTCGTCCATGTCTTTTACTTCGTAGGCACGTAACAACAGGCTGTATGTTTCTTTGTTTGGCTCTAATTCGGCAGCTCGCTCAAGTTCGCTAATCATCTTTTTATCATTACCTAGTTTTTCTTCTACTTTTGCATAGGCAATATGACGTGCTGCCATGCCTTCATCTAAGCCAAGTGCTTCTTCAAAGGCAATCGATGCACGTTGGTAATCACCAGTTTCGTAGTAAATGAGGCCTAGGTTATGTAAGCTTGATGCGCTCTTTTCAATGCTTGATGCAATTTCAAAACAATCAATCGCATCTTTATATTCTTTTTGCTTAGCGTATAAGATACCCAAACGGTTATATGCTGCCGCGTTTTTTTCGTCAATTTTTAATATCGTTAGTAATGCTTTTTCGGCACGTAATAGTTTGTTTTCGCGCATACCTTGATGAGCGATATCCCATAAACGGCCGAGCCTTAGCCCAACTTTATCAGGTATCTCATTAATGCCTTCGTCTACTTTGTAAGTAGCCCTGAAGGCAAAGAAGGCGAGCACAAGTAAAACAACTATTTCTAACATCGCGTTAACGTTAATTATACCAAAGATGACTACAGTTTCATAAACAGCCAGTCGAGTACCAGCTTAGTTTGCACTTTTTTTGCAAGCATTTGCATGGCTTCGCTAATAAGCGTAAGCCGTTTATGCCACTGTTTTACGCTTTGTGCCTGTTTATTTGCGGCGTGTTCTAGCGCAGCTTTACAGGTTAGTTCGAGTGCCTCTAATACGAGTGCCGTTTGTGGCGCATCCTTACTAAGTAAATCTACACGTAATAATCGTTCGAATTTAGATTCAGCCAAAATTTCTTTTGCAGTTTCAATTGCCTGCAAAAGTTCGTGGTTTGATTCGTTGGTGAGTATTGCACTAATAAGGCCAATTCGTGATTCGCCAATTGCGATTGCTTTTCGTAACCGTACCTTATCAACGTCATTATAATATGCTTCTATCTGATCAGCTGTTGGCAAGACAAGCCGCCAAACAACCGTACGTGATTGAATCGTTTCAAGCATGTCGCTTACCGTTGTAACTGCCATAAAGAAATGTACGCCTTTGGGTGGTTCTTCTAGTAGCTTTAAAAAACTGTTCTGAGCCTCAGTGGTCAGTAGTTCACCGTGCGGTATAACGACAATGCGATGCTGATCTGACTTTAGTCTTAAAGTTGTCTTAAGTTCACGTATTTGCTCGATACCAATTGATGACTTATCTGGCTCTGGTTCAAGTGTAAAAATGCGCCCAGCACTATGCTCACCCGCTATCTGCTGTGCGAGTTCAAAAAGCAAAGACTCTTTACCAGAACCTTTTGGCGCAACCAGCAAAATACTTTGTGGCGCATCGTTTACAAAGTGTTCAAAACGTTCTTGTGTTTGCGGATGTAACAGTAGCGTACTCATGCAACCATTGTATTAAACGAATCCGGCAGCTGGCTAATAAAAACCTTACGCTCGCCTCCCGGTATCGTAATTTCTAACGAGTAGGCGTGTAAATACAGTCTATCTGATTCGGTATCACCATATAACGTATCACCCACGATAGGGTGCTTAATATACTGCAAATGTATACGTAATTGGTGCGTCCTGCCCGTAGTTGGTGTTAACTTAAGTAACGAAAATGTATCATTATGAGATTCAATTTCGTAGTAGGTGGTCGCTACTTTACCTTGTGGATCAGGCCGAAAGGTCTGAGGTTTGTTTGGGTTGCGCCCAATAGGCACGTCTATGACAGCTTTTGGTGGTTCGGGCACACCTTCTACCACCGCGTAGTATGACTTCTTGGTTTTACGGGTCGAAAACTGCTTTTGTAGCATACTTAAGGTCTCGCTATTTTTAGCACAAATCATAACACCACTAGTGGCGCGGTCAAGACGATGTACAATACCTGCCCTTTCACCATCCATACCAGCAACTTTGTCACGCACAAAACTTGCTACCGAGGCTTCGTCCCAGTAGCGACCTCGAGCGTGGCTTATAACACCAACGGGTTTATCGATTACAATCACATTTTTGTCTTCATATAGAATCGGTAAATCAATTTGTTCTACAACCCGTTCTAGCTTTTCTATATTGGCTTCAAATACCTCACCTGGTTGCAGTTTTTCACCCGGCTTTAAGGGTTTACTGTCTTGGGTGATATCACCATGGTCAAACAACTTGGCTAAGGCCGCCCGAGAGTAATCGGGGTAAGCTTTAGCTAGTAGTACATCTGCACGCTGTGCAGTTTCTTGATCATTGTGTATAGATGATTTCATCAACTTCTTCCCATAATTCATCTCTAGCTTCTGTGCTAATTACATCTTCTTCTATAAGATTAAATCTTTTTACCGTGTTCCCGTCTGCTTTATTTACAGATTCGTAAAATTCATTCAGTTCCCTAAAGTGCGCTGTACCTTCGGCATACTCATCGTAATATGCAACAAACACTAGGTCACCCCTCAGTGCAAACAACCCAAGTGTTACATAGGTTTTTCGCTGTTCTGGCGTTGATTTGAAATGTTCGTATCGTGCCCTGAGTTTTATGCCTTCAAAATCGGTATCTGACATGCCTACCTTAAGCCCACCGCTCTTTGCACTGTAAGTAGTTGTTCGTTAGCAACAGGAGCTAAAGCAGCTTCGCTTTCTTCAAGCTTACGGCGAATACCCTCATCGTCTACTGCCTCAAATTTGGTCTGAAAATCAGATAGAAAGTGCTCTACAGCTTCGCTTGTAGCCTTTTTAAGGTCACCATAGCTGGTTTTGCCCTTCCATTCGTCTACCACACTACTCAGCTCACGTTCGCTTAGTAGGGCTAAAATTTGCAGCAAATTGCTAATACCAGGGCGCTCCTTAAAGTCAAAATCAATACCTCCAAAACTATCAGTAGTAGCACTCATTACTTTTTTAGCAGCATCAGCAGGGGTATCGCTCAATAAAATGGTTCCACGCGGATCTTCGATACTTTTACTCATTTTTTTAGTCGGGTCACTTAAGCTACGAATACGAACACCCTGACCACGGTGACTAAATGCAAGTTGTTTTTGCCACTCATAAGGCACGGTAAATAGTTCGCCAAACTTATTGTTCATGCGGATTGCTAAATCACGGGTGAGTTCTAGATGCTGGCGTTGGTCTTCACCAACTGGTACCCAATGTGCGCCATATAGTAAGATATCTGCCGCCATAAGTACCGGGTATGTAAATAAACCACTACTTACATTATCTTTACCATCACTCTTATCTTTGAATTGCGTCATGCGGCTAAGTTCACCAACATATGCAAAGTTGTTGAGGATTGTAAAAAGTTCACTATGGGCAGGAATATAACTTTGGCGGTAAATAAAGGTGTCTGCGTTACCAAAATCGAGCCCAGAAGCTGCAAAGATACGCAGATTAATCCGTGCATGCTCAAGCAAGGTAGTATGGTCTACGGGGGTTGTAAAACTATGCAGGTCTGGTACGAACATGTTTATCTGATATTCACCTGCCTTTTCGCGCTGTAACTGCACCATAGGCAAAATAGCACCCAAGTAATTACCAAGAGTTAACTCGCCGTTACTTCGTATACCGGTTAGGATTGTTTCTTTACTCATATTACAGTTAGTATAACACCTTATACACGTGCAACGTTGAGCTCATATAGCCATTGGCAGGGTTGCAATATAATGTCACCGTCATCTGATTGCAGTGCAACACAAAGTCTGTTGAATCGACAGCCGTTTACATATTCTTCGTAAGCGGTAACGCCAATGAAGTCACCAATATACGATGACTCGTTGTTTGGTGAGAGTTCGACTATCTTGTCGCTACCAGCGTACTTTGTAGACTTCACTCCCGTGACGGCAATATGGTCGCCAACCGCAAGTCCATGGGTAGCACCTAGATAAAATTCAATAACATCAACCTCATACATAAGCGCATTTTTTAAGCTACTCCTACCAAGTAAACTTGATGCTTTTTGCAGATAGTCTGCGGCATCTATTGCTTTTTCTGCAATAAATTTATGTCGTGCATCAGTGGCAGCATTGTAATGTAAGGGGTAATCGGGCAGCAATACAAATTCGTGGCCCTTTTCGGCCGATATAAGTAAATCAAGATACTTGCCAGTGTCTACATCTTCTAGTTGCGCGGTTACATACCATCTATCAAAGTACTGCTTTGGTAAAAACGAAACAAGGCGCGCATACATGTCATCGGTATATGTATCTGTTATCAGACCGTGCTTATCGGTATGTAATACCACACCGCCCACTACAAAACAGAGTTTATCGGCAATTTCTTGGTCACAGCTCAGTTGCAGCTGGCGCGCTAAAACTTCAACTGCGTATTTTCTATCTTCGTCATATTCGGCAGCTTGTATTTCAGCCACAAATACAGAATCACCAAAATTAATTGGACCACTATAGTCGTAAGGACGCATTGATTCATGCATGGATATTACCCTATCAATAACAGATAAGATGTGCAAGTATAAGCAGTTTACTGGTAGTAGGTATCGTCGGGCTCGTTACTATCATCAAGTGGTTTTTGTAACAGTGCAGTATAAAATGCTTCATGTTGCTGGCTCGGTTTGAGCCGTATCGTGTTTGCTAGTTCTGGATTCAATTGCTTGCCATTCCACTCTGTTAGCCCAGGTACTTTTGTATCAATTGCAATAGCAACAGGTTTTATGATGGCTTTTCGGCGTTTTAACAGGTACTGAATAACTTGTTCATTTTCCTCTGGAGCAATTGTGCAGGTGCTATATACAAGCTGCCCGCCAGGTGTCAGTAAGTCATAGGCCGTTATTAGCAGTTGTTCTTGTAGGCGACTTAATCTTTTTATTTTAGCGATACTCCATTGCTCGTAACTTTTTGGATTATCGGGGCTCATGGCAGCCTCACCACTACACGGCGCGTCAAGTAAAATTTTATCGAACTGTTTGTCAGCAAATTGTTTTCTAAGCACCCTGCCATCAAATAGCGTTGTCTGGGCCGTTATGTTCATGCGTTCGAACATATCACGCATTTTAAAGAAACGGGCACGTGACGTATCGTTTGCAGTTATGAGCGCCTTATTTTTACTTAGAGCAGCAATGTGAGTTGTTTTACCTCCAGGTGCAGCACAAACATCTAGGATTGCTTCTCCTGGTTTAGGATTAAGCGCAAGTACCGGTAGAAAACTAGCTGCATCCTGCAATATAAAAACACCATCAGTAAATAGCTGGCTTTTACTGAGTTTATCGTACCCCTTTATTACCGTATAAGCATCAGTACACCAATCTACTGGTTTAAGTGCGACACCAATGTCTGCAATGTCCTTTTTTGATGATTTTTTGGATCTTAGGGGGTTGATTCTGACTGTTTTTTGCCTATGCAGCCCAAGTAATTGTTCGGCTTCATCAAAAGATACTTGCCACGCCATAGCAGCACGTTCGATAAGTTGTTGTAGGCGATTATCCATTACAGCTAGTATTGTACTATTTATCCCAGGTAAAACCGTTGCCAAAGTGTCCGTACTTTGCAGTTTGCTCAAACTGGGGACTGCGCAATGATAGTGTTTTAATGATGCCGGCTGGTGTTAAATCATAGCCTACTACCGCTTCAGTTATACCATCAATAATAACCGTCGCTTCAACAGGCTCTGCTACCCCGATTGCGTATGCTAAGTAGACATATACTTCGCTAGCTTTACGCTTACGAAGGTAGTCTACTGCTATTTTTCGAGCCATATAGGCTGCACTTCGGTCTACTTTGCTGGTATCCTTACCGCTAAAACAGCCACCACCAATCGGCACACTTGGCCCATAATTATCTACTACTAACTTTCGACCTGTTAAACCGGTATCTGCGTCAAACCCACCCAAATCCCAGTCACCTGCCGGGTTAGCGTGAATTGTTACTGCGTCTTTTACCTTTGAGACCTCTTGACTGCCAAGCCATGATTCAACTTCTGCCTTAAGTTTTCCGGCAGGAACATTCTGCCAACTCGCCACAATGGTATCGATTGATCCATCCCTAAGTGTTACCTGGGTCTTACCGTCATACGGCCATAGTGCAAAAAGATGTTGGTTTAAACGGCGTGATAGCACAATTTCGAGCGGTAAATATTCGGCCGTTTCTGCAGTTGCGTAGCCAACCATAATGCCTTGATCACCCGCACCACCTGTATCAACTCCATTCGCAATCTGTGGGCTTTGTTTAATAATGTTGTGTCTGATTGTAACTTCGCCCGTAATACGCCTAACAATTGGTTCAATATCTATGTGCGCAGTCGAGGTTACTTCGCCAACTACAAATACTTCACCATGGCCACCGACTGCTTCTATGGCAACGCGTGCGTGCGGGTCTTGGC
>CAZMHJ010000017.1:0-18771 GCA_964566075.1 uncultured Candidatus Saccharibacteria bacterium
GATATTCAATTTAGATTTATACATTTTCCGCTCGAAAGCATTCACCCCAATGCTCGTGCTGCTGCAAGAGCAGCAGAAGCCGCAGGTTTACAAGGTAAATTCTTTGAAATGCACGACATCCTATATCAAAACCAATCTGCTTGGTCTAGTGCAAGTGATCCTTTTACCATTTTCGCGAGCTATGCAGCGCAACTCGGACTAAATGCTGATACCTTTAAAAAAGATTTTGCGAGTGAAACTGTTAATGGCACAATTAACGCTGATTTAAAGGATGGCAATGGTAAGGGCGTTTCTGGAACACCCACCTATTACCTAAATGGAACCAAACTTGATAATGGTGACATAAGTAGTTACGAAAAATTTGCAGCTAAAGTTGAAGCTGCTATTAATCAGAGTAAGTAGCGCTGATTAATATTCTATATAAACTTGCCAAGATGCTGGTTTAATACGAACAGATACTCGCTGCGGCTTTGTACTAACCGTTTTAATTTTAATAGGCATTGCCTATGGCTCCCTTTTTTGTACCACGATTTTGGTGATACGTTATATGATTTTTGTCTCTCAAGCTTATGTAGCTTATTTTTTAGACAAACTTGATAATACAAAAAATAAGCTTAACCGTCAAGCAATGTGTACGAAAAGATGGCAATATTGTATGCTATAAGAGTAACTTGCTAAAACAACAAACATGGATGCAAACATATTTACAGAACTTAGTGTAGTAATCGCTATCGGTGCGCTTATTTCGCTCGTAATGCGTGTTATTAAACAGCCACTCATTATAGGCTACATCTTAACAGGCATTGTGGTTGGCCCGTCAGTTCTTAATATCGTAAAAAATGAATCGACAATCAATGTATTTGCCAGTATTGGTATTGCACTACTTTTATTTATTATTGGTCTTGGTCTTAACCCTCGTGTCATCAAAGAAGTTGGTAAGGTTACTCTTATAACGGGTGGTATTCAGATACTACTGACTACACTCGTTGGCTTCTTGTTTTCACGAGCTTTTGGCTGGTCAAAAACCGAAAGTCTCTTTGTTGGCTTAGCGCTGGCTTTTAGTAGTACTATTATTATCCTTAAGTTACTAAGCGATAAAAAAGAACAAACCAGACTATACGGCAAGATTACGATTGGTATTTTACTTCTACAAGACATCGTAGCTGCCTTAGCGCTTGTTTTAGTTGCGGCACGTAGCGAAGGTTCGTTCTCGTTTACAACGCTGCTGTGGCTAGGCCTGAAGGGTCTAGCTGTAGCTGTACCGTTATATCTTATTAGTCTATTTGTGCTTCCGCGAATGAATAAAATTATCGCTGGTAGCCAAGAGTTCCTGTTTCTATTTGCAATCGGTTGGGGTTTTGGTGCGGCGGCGCTGTTTGAACATTTCGGTTTTTCGCTTGAGGTAGGCGCACTATTTGCAGGTGTCGCTCTTGCAACGCTTCCGTATGCACAAGAAATAGCATCGAGACTACGTCCCCTTCGAGACTTTTTTGTTGTCGTATTCTTTATAGCGCTTGGGACAAGACTAAGTTTTGCAAACGTATCCTCACTCCTGTTGCCTATTATTATCTTCTTACTCATTGTCGCTTTTATTAAACCTTTTATCGTTATGATAACCATGGGCGTGCTTGGCTATACAAAAAATACCAGCTTTAAAGCGGCGGGTAGCTTAGCACAAATTAGTGAATTCTCACTTGTTTTTGTATTGCTTGGTCAGCAGCAAGGCCTTGTTCGACCTGATATTGCAAACATTATGACAATTGTTGCACTTATAACTATCGCGACTTCATCTTATGCAATCACCTATAGTAATCAGATTTATACGCTTTTAGAATCTCATCTTACGATGTTTGAGCGAAAGAAAACACATAAAGAGAACGTAAAACCACACCGGTATGACATGGTGCTATTTGGCTACAACAAAGGTGGTCAAGAATTTGTACGCGTCATGGAACAGATGAACAAAAAATATGTTGTTGTTGACTACGATCCTGAAGTTATTGATTCGTTAGAACATCAACAAGTTAACTATTTATATGGTGACGTTACTGACTTAGAAATGCTTGAAGAGCTCAACATGGCAACTGCTAAATTAGTTGTATCAACGGTAAGCGACCACGACACAAACCTTTTTTTGGTACGTTGGCTCGAAAAAGTTAATCCACACGCTGTGTTTGTCTGTGCTGCTGAGTCTGCAAGCCAAGCTTCATCGTTATATGAAGAAGGTGCTGCTTACGTTATGATGCCTCACTATATCGGAAGCGAAAAAATCGGCTCGTTCATTAAACGTAACGGTTTTAATAAGTCAGAGTTCAGAAAGTTTCGAGAAAAACACTTACAGTATCTTGAAACACATTATAGTTAGCGTTTAGATTTATTTTTTTGCTTTTTTTCTTCGTCTCCAAAAATAAATTCTACGAGCAAGTCCCCAAAATCTTTTGTTTTTTGCGCCGAACGATTTGTTCTATTATTTGCCCTATCAACCATGTTTTCGTTATAGCCCTTGCATGATTTTTTTACACACGAATACGTTTTTGCTTTAGGGTCGTAGACCGCATCAACCGTGACTCCACACAATGGGCAGGTGACACAAGCATGGATTTCAAGGCCGTTATGCGCCTTCTTGTGGCTTACAAGACTAATTGATAGTGAATTTAGGGCGTTTGCGCGTGTAAATCCGCTTCCAACTACAGTCTCGTTACCTGACTCACCACTACAGCCGTAAAATGTCTTTCCTTCGGATTGAGCAACAATACCAGCACTCATTCGCGCATCGGATACGCTGGTTTTTAAATTAGGCATAGTTCCGTTTTGTAAATACTCGTTATAAAGGTCTTCTAACAAGGCTTTACTTTTATATAATATCTTCTCTGCCTGTAGTTCTGCAGTTGCTGATTCATAACTATGTAAAGCCTTTAAGTCGTTTATAGTGTCATTGATGATTTCTGGGTATTTTCGTACAAAATGATTTGCTTCTATGGTGCTTATTTTTGGCCTGCCATACGTATAATTAATACCTGTTTTTCGATATAAAAATGCATCATACGTAGACGCTAAACCAGCAACTAACACCTTTGCGTCACAACCCCGGAAGGTTGAACGGCGTTCTAGCAAATCGTGAGTAGTTCGTGAGGGTGAAATTCCAAACTGACTTAATACCTCATTCCAGGCATCAAGGTTACTCGTATCAACTGATTGAATATGTTCTTTAATTCCACTTTGTTCTTTTTCATAGGCACGTATAAAAGACCGACGGATATCCGGGCGAAACCCACGTGCGGAAACAGTTCTAGAAGTTCTATGGTCTGCATAGGCTTCTTCTGGGAAGGGTGAAACAACTACCATGACATCCCCATTGCTTGCCGTCTTTGCAAACTGAATAACATCGCGCATTTCATCCGCCTCGGCGGCGGTAATACCGGCAAACCATGTATATGTATCTTCTGTGCTCGCTGTTTGAGCCCACTGCTCCCTCCAGGCATCAAGGCTCGTAACTAGGCTATCACCATTTTCGCTATAGATATCACTTGTCCCAACTATTAGCGGTATAGGGTTGTCGTGTGTTCCCATCTCAGCATCTAGACTTTCTGCAAGTTCGGTCACTATTTGCTGTTCCAGGTACGTCTCGTCTGTTTTTCTTTCTACGGCGAGTGCCACTAAACCCAAATAGCGGTAGAATTGCTCGCTATGGGGTGAAATGTATTGTTCCTGCGTTTTTTTAGTGTGTAACATAAAAGGCTCCTTTACAGGAGCCTTTTCATTGTACGAATATAACGAAATAGCGATTCCTGCTCGGGAAAAACTTATTTAACATGGTGTGTCTGGCTTTCAGGTATACCCTGATTACAGTTGCGGCACAGCTCACGGTTTGCACGTGATTCCACCACTCATTTGTTAATAGACCAATTATATCGTTACTTTAGAGTGTTTGAAAGCTTTTTAGCGCATCAATGAAAAGTGTATAGTTAGGACGAACATTGTGATCTATATACACAAAGAAGTAACTATGCTTTTTTCCGTTCGAGCTTGGAATGGTAACTGCGTAGCCTTCTTGCTCACTGGCGGTACCAACATAGTTGTCTGCTTTTTTCATAGCACAGGTAAATGCTACACCTTGCCATTTAGCACTCCACACATCTGAAGCTGCCGGAGTACTTGATCCGTTAGCGGGTGATCCTGTAAACGTAGTGCAGTCATCAGATATTATTCCAGGATTAATCTTCCCATCGGAGCTAACATCTATTGGTAAAAGCTTATTAATTGGAAAATTTCGCGGAAACACATCAACGTACACATGCAACCATCTGTTATCATTATTTTTAACCCCGCTATCATATTCATAGAATACTTTGTCAGCTGTAGGATTTTGCTTACCTTTATCAACCCATCCAACCGGTAGCGAAATTTTAAATAATTCGTTTGAAAACTCTTGCCTTGCCTCTTGTACTTGAGCTATTTGCTGTCCGTTCTTCGTAAAACTGGCTGAAGTTTCAGAAGGTCTTAAGAAGACAAACCAAATTAAGATAGCTAAAGCAAAAAGAAATGGTATTGCAACCAATAAAAACGAGAAGAATACTTTGAATTTTCTTTGACGTTTGTTTGCGCTGTACATATGGTTGCTATTACGCTTACGCTTATATTACTTTTATTTAGTGATTTTAACAACGGCTATTGTGCCGTTGGCGCTACTACTACCACAAGTGTTGCACCTTGCGGTTTTGCCTCTCCGTCTTGGAGTGTGGCTACAGTAAGACCTAATTTATCGGCAAGTTCTTTAGCTGCAGTAGCATTAGAACCAGTTAAGTCGGCAACATAACTTTGTGTCGCGGTAACTTTTGGTGTATTTTTTGATACGATGTCCGCATTTAATACCTTGTCTGTTACCTGCTTCGCAACGGCATCTTGTTGTCCTGCTGCGGCGATAACAGCTACCGATACCGGACTTATTGCCGCAACGAAATTGTTATAATTATCTGTTTTAATAATTTTATTAGTGTTAGGACGATAAATTATAGAAAGATTACCATCTTTATAAGCAACAACAATGTCATTATCTTGGGCTGACTCAAAAAATTTCTTTGTGACTGCTGCACCGCCAAGTTTTGATTTATCTTTGACAAGACTGATATAGGCTGGTTTCTCATTCTTTGGTAAATCAATAATTTTGCCGATTGATGCAAGATACTGGTTATTTTTTTCATCTTGCGTCATGATTGCAGCTTTATACTTATCATTTAATCGAAAATATTGGGTAGCAAAAAATGCTCCAAACGCTATCGCTATCACTAGCACACTAACGTATAACCCTGTAAGTAACTTATTTTTTTTACCACTTACCTTTACTGGTTGTTTTGCCATATAATATTGTCTCTTTTTATCGGTTCTCTTAGGGGTTATTATAAATGATTTGACAAATAAGCACAAGCATTGAAAGATGTTCGTCATAATAGTGTATGTAGGTTACAATTATCTGTAACAAAGACTAGAAACTAACGTTATACTAATTGATCACCTATTTTCATGACAAAGCACGCTTTTACAGAGCTATATAGTCAGTACGTAGATAAGATATATAGCTACGTTTATTGGCGTACGAGCGATGCAGCTGTCGCAGAAGATATTACAAGTGAGGTCTTTACTAAGGCATGGGCAGCACGGGAATCATTTGATGGTAAGCACCCGCAAGCATGGTTGTATACGATTGCTCGCAATCTACTAACAGACCACCATAGACGCTTGCGCCCTACCGTGGATTCTGAAGCAATCGCCGAGCTAGTCGATACAACCAACGATGGCCCGGTTGAGGCTACGGAAAAAATTCTAGCGCGCGAGAAGCTAGCGCGTGCAATCGCAACGCTACCAGAACAAGCACAATCAATTGTTATCTGGAGATTTGTCGATAATGAATCAGCCGCAGAAATAAGTAAGAAACTAGGTATTTCTGAGGGAAATGTGCGGATCCAGCAAATGAGAGCCCTCAAGAAAATGAAGGAATGGTATGAGTCCCAATAGAAAAGAAGAAATCATCAAACAGTTTGTTGACCTCGAGGAGTTTGGCGAGGAACTTTTTGCATTATCTGCACCTGCACCTTCAATGACCAAGAAATCAAAAAAAATAATACTTCGTTCAATCGTTGGGGGTAAGCACTGGAATGTTCCGCAACTTACGCTTTTTACGACTGCAAGTGCTTTTGCAGCTTTCGCCTTCATCTTTGGGTTTGCTCAAATGACAAGTGCACCCCATTTCCTTCATTCATTACGCATCACTAAACCAACAGTTCAAGAAGTTCCAAACCCCCAGCAAGTACAGCAGGTTCAACAGCAGCTTATACAACAACAATCAAAAATTGAAGAATTGCAAAAAACCGGTGCGCCTGCTGCCGATATTGAAAAAGCAGTTGATGATCTTAATAGTTCTGTTAAGAAGACCGAAAACAGTGGTTATAAGGTTATAAAAATAACTGATAAGAGTGGCAGGACATATATTTCAGTTAAACTGCTCCAAGACCGGCACGGTAATAAAAGTAGCGGTGATAGCTCTGGCGAAAAAGATGATTCGTTCTCGGAAACTGGTTCGGATAGCAACTCCACGACAAGCCACTAATTTTTGCTAGCATGCTTTATGTAAACTATGTGCTCGCCTGCGCGAACGATACGAAAAAGAACTAGTAGCCTAAGAGCGCGTAACATTTCGGCCCAACCATCAACAAGTGGTATTGATGCAATAAGCAAAAACCAGTTTTTTCGAAAATAGCGTTTCTTATCTACTGCTTGGTACAACCCAATAAAAAAGTCTATTAGAAATAAAAGCGCTACTGCAAAATCAAAATGATTGATTTGTCTGATTTGCTCATTCGAAGGACTTGCTAGCAGCTCATACGCAACCAAAGCCACTGATATCACTGCTAACGCCGATAAGAAAAGTTCTTTGTAAAATACTACCGTATATCTTTTTTTTCGTGCCATATATATAGTCTACCGTACTTAGTTTGATTGCTTATTTTGCTATAATAAATACGAATGAGAAAAACGAATATTGCGGTCCTTAGTGGGCTCGTCTTATTACTAGTGGCCAGCAATAGTATCTGGATTTGGCGCACCGCCTCTTTAAAAAAGGAGGCCGACCCTTCTTCACAGGCAATGACGTATCCCTTTTTGTCGAAGCGAATTTTCATCGATAATCAAAACGACATGTTACTTAACTTTGTTGGTTTACGAAAACAGATAACAACTGACTTTGATGCGTTACCGGCTAATACACAACATAGTTTTTATTTTGAATACTTACCGAGTGGTACATCAATACGTAATGGAAGTGATAACACACTAGTTGCTGCTTCGTTAATTAAAGTACCGCTTGTAATGAACTTATATAAAGCCGTTGAGCTTGGTAAGATTGACCTCGATAAGCAAGTTACCATTACTGAATCGGAACTAGATGATGCGTACGGAAATCTTTATCAAAAAGGTGCCGGTACCAAAATTAGTTTACGTGAAGCTGCAAAATTAGCCCTCATTGAATCAGATAATACAGCAACGCATGTTATTTTTGATAACATAAAGGGCCTGCTTACGAGCGATCAAGAATCGCTCAACAATCTTGATATCGACCAAACAATGAAAGATAACCAAGCTGTCATTGATGCTAAGTCGTATACATCGGTGCTGAAAAGCCTTTTTTTAGCATCGTATGTTAATCGGGATAGTTCTCAAGAAATTCTCTCGTACCTTTCGCAGTCTTCAGCCACAAATCGTATTACGGCACAACTACCAAATAACATTAAAGTAGCCCACAAAATTGGCGTAAATGCGACGTCTTGGTCTGAGAGTGATTGTGGGATTATATATGCCCCAAAGAGACCATATGCGTTATGTGTAATGGTTGGATTACCCGAAGATCAAGCAAATGAGTTTATTGCGAAACTCTCAAAACAAGTTTACGATTACGTAATTAATCAGTAGACCTATTTTTTTAAGGTGTCGACATTATCAATTTGCACTGGCTCAACGTCAACAATCTTATTAATACTTGGTCTATATACAATGGCTTTGCCGTTTTTTTCGTATATTAGTATTTTGTCACCATCTTCCACCTTTCCTGCAAAATTACTTGCAAGCTTTGTCTTGTCGGTAACCGTTGCGAGTGCTGGTTCTTCATTCGTAGGCAGTAAGTACAGTAAACCAATTTGTTTTTTTATAAAAGTAATATTGTTCATGTCATCAGTTGATTTAGTATGTTGATGCGTTACGTAAAATATAGTTCCGACGCTAATCGTCACAAGAATGATGGCAATAATAGATCCATATACTGTCACTTTTCTGAATTTGGAAGCTGTATGACTATATTCCATTAGTTGTCACTCTCAAGATACCAACCAGCAGTTTCAATAATCGCTGCTGCAGCCGTAGCGTTGTTTGTGACCCATAGCACTGGGTTTAAGAATGTGCCTTGGGCTGGAATATTAGTGCTTAACGATCCGCTAGTCTGAGCTCCAGTCGATAGGTTTGTTACGCGCCAACCGATTGAACTTCCGTTTGGCGCAGAAAATAGTATCAATTCATATAGGCTTGTTGTATCTACCGGAAAACTAGCACCAAGTCCGGTCACAGTTGGTGCAGTTCCAGTAATATTGTTCACTAGATTCCAGTTGCCAGTGTTGGCGTTTATTGCCATTCCTATCTTGCCGGGAGTTGTATTAGTTGTTGGGTCTACGTTAGTTGGGTTTGCGATAGAATCGCTCAAACCTACGAATGCCCTATTGCCATTCTGCAAAGTACTCATTCCAAACCTCGTCGTATAAAAGAAACCTCCAACCCCGGCACTATTACCACGCCATGCCATTAATGCTGCTTGCCTTTGATAAGCAACGGTGCCTGCAGTTGTACCAGAACTATAATTCATCCGTCGCACTGATGTTTTTAGGTTTGTAGCCGCAGCTGCTGTATATGAACAGGTACCAGCACCGGTTGCTGTACTACCAAAAATGCTTAGGCTGGTGCTACAATTAGTACCACTTCCAGCTGGTGCCATCATTGCAATACGATTAAACCCAAAGCTTGACTGAAATGGCGTATCAACACCAGAAGGCCCGACAAACTTTGGCATTACACGACCTGCAATATCTTTAGCATATATTCTTAGATTTCCAGCAGCTGGTGCCGCGGGATCTGATTGTGCTGCCAGCTGTAATCCCCCTGATTGAACATCTATACCTATATCCCAACCGGTCGCAACTTCAATTCCATAACTATTGCCAGCGCCTGACCCAGCACCTTCGAGTTTTAACCCATAAGAGTTAACACCGATAGCTGGTGCGACAGCTTCGATAATTCGCATTCCACTCCACACTCCTCCACTTGTTGTTCCCGGAGTGTAATCGATACGTAAGCCGGCTGCTTCAACCGCTGCTGCACCGCCTTTATATTTCAAATTGAAGCCATTAACTCCAGCCGTAGTTACACCACTAGAAGATGTGTTATCAATAACTAATTGATCAGTGGTTGGAACGTTTGTGCCTGAATTAACACTAATTGATCCGGCAGTTGTTGTAGTGGTACCAAATTTACCTAGAGTAATACTCGTTGCATTGCTTGAGCCAAGTCCAAGGCTACCGCTATTACCACTATCAATATTCAAGGCTTGGCTAGCGGCACCCTGAATAGATGCTGCGCTTGCAGCACTAAAAGTAAGGTTACTCGAGGTGAAGGTATTTCCATTGTACGTACCGCCCACCGTAGCATTGCCAGAGATGTTTATGAAACCCGTTTGCTGCGAGCCGGGGCTCAGTTGCACAAAACCCGAGGCTGCAATGCCACCGAGTTTATCACTGTTAAATGCATACGGTGAAGCGGTAAACAAAATACGGGGAGTCATTTCAGGGTCAGCCCCAACTTTAACTCCTAAATAGACACTGCCTGAATTAAAATCAACGCTACCCGGCAATGAAGTAACGCTTCCTAGATTAACTTGAAATATACCATCAGTTACAGATACAGATCCTTGTGTTTCCGTCCAAACTGCTGAACCACCAGAGGCTACTGTATATAAATTAAATGTTATAGAGTACGTACCGTTTGTTACATTTGTTCCATCAGGGTTTGTTAATTTTCCCTGAAAGCTAATTTGGTTATTAATGGCAGCATGAACAACAGTGGTAGAAAGTACCCCCAAACCCAAAATTCCAAATAGTAATAGTGTTGGTATTAACGCAACCCTCACGAAGACTCGCAGCATCTTGCTACTATAGTACCAATTTACCCTGTAACGCTCAAGCTTTTAATCTGTTCGAACAGTTATTTTGTCTCCATCTGTTGCGTCTTTTACAGCAATTTTTTTTATGGGTGTTGCTTGTTTTTGCTCGCGTGGTTGAGCAGCGCCTTCTTTGGGTTTCTTATCAGTACGGTTCTTACGCCGCCGATGTTTCCAGCTGTATCTAAGTAGCACTGTAGTAATTATTGCAATCATAAGCAGAAAGACTATAAACAATGGTGGGATGATAACCGCCTGGTGAGCAGTTGTAATTATTTGGTCTGTGCCATCAAATCGATACTGATAGATGATATGGACCTTTGTAGGTATTAGCACTTTTGCTATTTTTTTCATCGGTACGTCAAGTACGATTGTTTTCCCGGGGAAAAGTGGCTGTGATTCTGTATTAATTACACCTTTTGCGACATACGCGTCGACGTTATTAGAACCAACTACAATGACACCCCTTGGTACAACCACTACGTTGCCATCGTTCATAAAACGAGTTTGTATTGTGTTAGGGATACCAAATAGTATTTTTCCTGCGCTTGTTGCTTGCAAAGCAATATGTCTATTTGCACCATCCTCGTTAGTTACAAAAAGAGCCGCCCCAACTGATGGATGCAAGCCAACCGCATTTGAGACTTCCGAGGATTGTGTAATAACCAATGAAAAGTAACTACCGCCTGGTTTGAGCGAATCGTTGGTAGAAACTGTAATGGTTATATCTGTTGAACCACCAGGTGGGAGCGTGATGGCTGATGTGCTTATTTGCACTGCTTTTGATTGTTCGGTGCTCAGTACTGATGTCGGAGCAAGTATGCCAGACGAGTCATCGACGTTTTTAATCTGGGCGGTGAGTTGTACAGTAGTGTTTTCGTTATTTGTGATTTTTACCGTTTGTGAATGGGATGGTTTGTTACTCGACACCGTAAAGTATAAAACCGCTGGTGATACCGTAATACCCTTCGGTGACTCAGCAAGTGTTGTGCGGTAAAATCCAAGAAAGGCACTAACTAACGTTAGTGCAATAACGATACTACTCTTGATCCGACGTTTCATGACGTTCAGCTTTTTTTGGGTGATAGACTGCTTTAAAACTTTTCTTAACGATGGTAAATATACCGATAACTATAAGGGCGGCTAGGATAAATACACCTAGCAATATCTTCCAAGGCAGTACCCAGAATGTTGTTTCGGCTTCAAGTGGCACATCTTTTGAGCCATCATTATATATGCCTACCAGTTTAGCCTTATAAGGCCCTATTCGGAAACTCCCGATATTCTGCCAGTTCCACTTTAACGAGTTCTTTGTTGATGTATTTGCAGCATCTTGGGTGGCAACATACGCTGGAAATCCATCTGTCCACTCCGAGTTTAAAACACGCGTGCTACCAGGCAAAATATAACCACCTCCATCGTTAACCGGAAGTACTGCCAGCGGCTTTTTATCATTGCTACCTCGCTGAATAAAGATATTACCGGACGGTTGTACGATGGTATTTCCAGTATTCTTGAATGTTGTTTTTAGTTTCACCGGCAAGTACTCATACACCGTTTGTGTCGCCTTAAACGATACTACCTGCAGTTCCTTTTTAGCATCCGGTCTGTCAACGGCAATGAGTGTAAAAACAGCCACTGAGCCGTGAACCGCAGTTTCGCCTTGCTGTGGTTTGACATTTTCAACTCTGCTGATTTCAAGGGCAAATGAGTAACTGAAACCTGCATTTGCTGGTAGCGCAATAGTTAACCGCTCAGTAAACCACTCACCTGGTTTAATTGTAAAAGTTGGATGCTCAAAGGTCACCCAGCTCGAGATATCAGCCGGCGCACTATTTCCAAGCGTTATTGCACCATTGTCACTATTGACCGTAAAACTACGCGGTTCAATTTTAAGGTATTCGGACTTATCACCATTATTACGAATCTTGAGTTCTGATGTATTTGATGCTCCTGGCTGTATTGAAACTACTAGAGGAGATGGGGTGACTTGTAACGAGAAGTTTCCTTGTTGGTCCGCTGCTAATGCTGTAATCGGTAAAGTACTAACCACAACAAATATACCAAAAACCGTGCTCAGTATTCGTAGGAGACTTTTATATTTCATTCTGTATCAGTATAACAAAACCGCCCCTTTACTGGGGCGGTTTCATAAATAGTTAGTATCTCTTAGAATAATCCTGCACCAACAACTGTAATTGTATCGGTATAGTCTGTTGCGGCTGGCGTTAACGCACCAATAGTGGCGTTGTTCGTAAGTGTAAGAACAGCGTTTTGCGCAGTACCGTCAGAAGTAGCAAGTGCACGAAGCGTTGTATCTAAGCCACCACCCTTACCTGACACTCCTCCAACAAATGGCGCAGCTACCGTGAGGGTACCAGTACCACCAGCTTGTGTTTGCGTAACACCTGTATTGTAACCTTCGCTGTTAGCGACAATAGTACTATTTGAACCTGGAGTCGTTGACGCAATAGTCTTTGCAGCAAGTGCTGAGTTAAGACCAGTATTAGCATCCTTTGCCCATACTAACCAGCCATTCTTTGCGTTTGTATTAATCGTAGCTGTACGAGGCGTTGGGCTTGAAGCGATTGAACCGGTTGAGAGTGTTCCAAGCGCATCAGTATTACCACTTAAAGCAAAACTGAAAGATTGTGGAACACTTGCTGTTACAACAATCTGATCATCGGCAATACTTGCAGTACTGAATGGCGAGCTGTCAATTGTAGCTGGCACTGAGTCGCGAGTCGTAACTGTACCACCGTTTGAAGCACTTGCCGAACCACTAATACTTAAAGCTGCTGTATTAGTCCAGTTAAAGCAGTAAAGCGTGCCAACGGTTAAGTCAGTACTTGGGAACGTTACAACCTGACCAGCAGCAGCTGTAGCAGTACCAATACCTGGCCATGCAGAAGCACCACTTGGCCATGCCAAGTTGGTTGTGTTAACAGTCCAGTTACCAACCGTTGAGCTTACTGTGTATCCTGTCGGGAATGTTACTTGCACACTTGCTTCGGTTGCTACCGTTGTTGGTTTCGCACATACCGTACCAGTGGTAGCAGTGCTAATCTTCATACGATCAAAGCGAACCGATACTTGAGACAATGATGCCGCTTTGGCGATGTTATTAAGTACGACTGGTACCATTGCTGCTAAGATTAACGCAACAATTAGTACGATTGCAGTCACACGTTTTTGCTGATGTAAGTACATGTACCCTCCATGTTTTTATTGATTCGTTATCTCTGAGTCTACACAAACATAACTATTTTAACAAGTCTTAGAATAACATGGCTGCAGTAAAGGTAATTGTGTCCGTGTAATCACTCGTTGAAGGAACCGTTATATCTGTTTTTGCTTTCAATCGAACGGTCGCGGTTGCAGAAGTTACCGGAGAAGTTGTCGATAAGATAGACTGCAAACTGGTTGCAAGCGCACCCACATTATCAAGTGCCCCATTATATGGAGCGGTTGCGGTAATTGGCCCCCCTGCTCCCTGGGCAGTACTTATCACCTGAGCGCCGTACCCTTTTTGCACCGATCCTAAGTCGGCAGTAGCTGAAGCTAACGTATAGGAACTTGCAGTGCTTTTAAGCCCGGCATTTGTGTCATTTATATAAACAACACCACCAAACAAGGCATTCGTCGTGAGTGCTAGTTGCGGGTCAGCATTAGCGGCAAATACAGAACCAGGGGGTAAACTCGTAAATGCTGCAGTAAATGGAGGTGTTGAAGTAAGCGTGGTCGTAACTGCAAACGAAATACTTGGGTTAACTGTGGCTGCAGTAGCAATTGGGCCATATGCAGTCTCACTAAAATTTCCGTTTATGGCTTTTACTTTAATCTTATAGGTAGTATTTGCCTGCAAACCTAAGACATTGAAACCACTCGCCCCACCCCATAGTGCGTAGGTTTGATAGTTTGCTGCCGTCAAGGTGCTTCCTATGGTGTTATCAGATCGAATATATTGTGTTGTTACAAAGTTATTACTGCTTATTGCAATCGCGTATTTTGTTGTTGTCGGGTTATTGCCTGTCGCGAGTACAATCTTTAACCTATCATAATAGTTTGATGGGTTAGTAAACGTTGGTGCTGGTGGTACGTTTGCATTTATTGTCGCGGCAAGTCCGGGTTGGGCTAAGTATGTCGTTGAGGTAACTGTGTTTCCTGCCTGACCGTTTGTGATAGCATTTAAGCTAAAACTTGTGCTCGATGTTGAACCACCACCATTGCCAAAATCGTAGGCCTTAAGCGTATAGTTTGTACTTGTTGGTGCAACGGCAAACAATAATACAGACGTAAGTGCACCGCTTATTGCCTTAAAAAACATATATTCTATTTTACCATTTAGATTTTTAATATCATCGCCAGCGCCAACTATCAAGTACCTGTGCATACAGTTGGTTTATTGCGCTTTTATCGTTAGGCGCACCCGAAACACTGATACTGGCATACAACCCACCATTAACCCAGAAGCCCGTTATCTCATATGCAGTTGCTGTTTGGCTATAAAAGGTAGGAACACCTGCAGGCATGCCACCGAATTCTATCGGTGTGTAAATAGATGGATTTTTCGACCGTAAGTTATAACTTGCCACCCCTGGTAATCCGTCGCTCGGCATCGTCGCAAGATTGATGGCAACCTGCTGCCCGTTTGATCGGACTTTAGTGGCTACAAGCTGCAGTACATCTTGGGCGGTCGCATTTTCTTGTTGGCTCTTTGTCACAAATCCAGCTGGCAAACGCATTGTGAAATATGCTGTATCAACTGGGGTAGGATTACTATCTTCTGATCTTTGAGTTGTCGTTTTTGGTTGCGTAACAACTGATTTTGAAGGAGCATGAAATAATACAATCAAAACGATTACGGTCACTAATATCAAGACAACCGCGACTACGGTAGTGACCCACCACTTTTTTGTCATCGGCTTCGGCTATTATGTTTGCGTTTAGAAGTAACAACTATTAACTGGCGGTGCCGTGCTTCAAACCAAAGCAATGGAACGAGCGCTACGATTAATAGATATATAACCCATATTTGGCTTAACGAAATATAGGTACCACCCGTTGTCTGAATAGCGCCCGCAACTACACCAGTCTGCTGCCGAAATGTAACACCTGCTACGGTTGTATAAACTTCTTTCCCCGTGGCATCTTTAACACTAATACGTATAACTCTATTCTTTGTTGCTCTATATAAGTGTTCAAGGCTTTGTTCGCCGGCACTATTCGCTGAGTAGGTAGTTTTTACTCCGTCTCCCCAGTCAACAATAATTGTATATGGTGATTCACCGCCATTTACATTAATTTTCCAAACCAGTGACTCGTTTGGCTTAATAACCAAAAAAGGAGTGTCGGTATTTACTTTAAGTACTGACGTGCTAGTCTCGATAGGTTGACTTGGCGTAGTAACCGGTAAAGTAACAGGCTGTTGTGGAGTTACGGGAGGGGTGCTACCTTCACTGCTAGCCTGCTGGTATGTAATCGAAACTGCTTGACCAGTTGGGCCCGCATCATTTGTAATGGTAACTATTTTGGGTACGAGCGAGTTCACACCAGAACTAATCGTAAAGCTTCCCGCAAATACGCCACTCGCCGAACAGCCAGCGCTACCAATATAGTTATTATTGTCGTAAATCATCACTACAATTGCCGGAATGATTACTGGACATGTTCCACTAATAACAATATTGGGGTTCGTCACAGCTGAGCCGGTTACAGGGTTCGTAATTTCAGCAGGACTACTTGGGATTGGTGCAGGCACGCCTGCGGTTACCATATAGCTTGCTGCATTAACCGAACGACTGATAAGTAGTAAGCATATCCCAAATAGAATCAATAAAATACTGAGCCCACGATATGAAGTGTGTTCATGCGAGCTTTTTTTAGCGGTATGTTTATGATCTTGGAGTTTTAAAAGTCTTTTCACGCTTATTGCTAGTATAACCCGTTCCGATTTTTAACAACAAATACTAAGTGTTTGTGTTTATTTGCTATTGAGGTAAGATTAAAAGCATAAACATCTATATATGAATAAAAAATTTAAATTGTATTTTATCATTAGCTTATCAAGCGTTGTTACGGCGCTATGGTTTGCGATTTATTTTACCGACACACGTGGACAGCAAATTAATTACTGGTGGCAGCTACTCATGGGTCTCACGGGGCTCATATACGGTATTTTTGGAATCTTTACTGCAAAAAAGTGGAACTGGCTCAAGAGTGGGGTCGGACGAGGTGTGTTCTTCCTTTCGCTCGGACTTGTCATGTGGTCAATTGGTCAACTGGGTTGGACGTACTTTTTGTTTGCAGAACCTAACGTCGAGTCTCCTCAATCACATCTACTAGACATTATTGACTTTGCCGCTATACCACTATGGTTCGTTGGTGTCGTAACACTTTCTAAGGCAACTGGTGCAAAGTATGGTCTTAAAAAAGCAAGTGGTAAGTTACTCGTTGTCACCGTTTCTCTCATTATGATTCTTCTATCTTGGTATTTCTTGGTCGAAGTGGCCAGGGGCGGTGGGGCTTACTTTGAGCAAGCATTCTGGAAGCAATTCTTTGACTTAGGCTACTCTATTGGTGATGCCATTATCCTTACAACTGCAATTGTTATTTTCGCGCTTTCATGGAAATTACTCGGTGGTCGCTTTAGGCTACCAATTATCACCATATTAGTAGCTTTTGGGCTACTCTATCTTGCTGATTTTTTGTTTTCTTATCGAGACGGCCAGGGGCTCTATTTTAATGGAGACCCGGCAGACTTATTCTATTATCTAATGATTACGACACTTGGGCTCGGCATTACAATGCTTGACCCTAGCCATGTGAAAACAAAAAAGGCTGCTGTAAAGTCGGATCCGACAGTAACAAATAACAGTCCTGTCGAAATAGATAACTCGCAAGAAACACCTGTAGTAAGTACTATTCCGCAAGCTACACCAGAACAAGGCAAACCATCTACCGATCAAGCTCCAGAGTTCTTAAAGGTAAACCCAGTTGCTCCATATGCCCAACCACATGATAATACCGAAAACACAAAGGAAGAAGTATAACTATGGACCAATCAGCACCAGTAGCAACCCAGCAACCAAACTCGCAAGAAAATATTTATACCGAAATCTGTGCTCAAATTATTAAGGAACAAAGCCGTATTATTGGTGTGACGCTGGCGCTTGAACAAGCATCACATGTTGAAGGTTTATCAGTTGACGCCTCTACATACCATTGCACGATTTCAGGTAATGGTAGTATCGTTATCAACGATCTTATTGAACAGTATCGCGATTTCTTTGGTCACGCAGCCGTTGAGGTCTGTAGAGAAGCAGCTTCGCGATATCTTGCAAATTTGCCGGCTGAGCAAACACCAAGCTTATTAAAGTCTTAGTCTGAAGGCGCGAGGGGGGCAGCGTTTTGCAAATCGCATCACCAACACCAGATGCAGCCAATACAAATGTTGATGCTGTGACAGTATCAAGCTTAAAGGCTGACTTCGAGCGCATTGCTCGCCAGATGTATACGCAAAATTTAGCGTTGGTTCAAACAAACCGTATGCTCTCTATTTTGCGTGCAATTGACTTGTTAATTTTAGAGTCATCACGTAATTTGCCACAACTTTCGAGTGAAATATCACAAGCTATTATCGATCAGTCGCCCTACCCGATTGTAGCTATCTTGTCATTAAATGAGCACACCGATAAGTTCTTACATTTTCAGGGGTCAGCAGTTAGCATGCTCCCCAGTCAAAAACAACCTGATGCAACAACAATGGAGCGGATGCAACAGTTCCATATACCCATTGATGGCCAATGGGTAACAAGCAAATCACGTAATTTAATTATCGATATCAGTGATAAAAAAACACTCTCTAATCTTGAGCTTTTTAGCGTCGAGACAAAGATGATCATTGAGCTCATGGCCGAGCAGTTTAATCTAAAATCGCTCTATCTCACAAAACTCAAAGCACGAGGCAGTCTCACGGGTGTTATGGTAGTTGGACTCGAAGAGCCAATGCCAATGATTGATGATATTGAGCTAATTGAACGCGTCAGCGGACCAACCGGAATTGCAATAGATAACCGTCTTCTTTATGAAGAAAACGTGCGAGTTGTCCGCCAACTACAGCAAACAAACGATCGACTCAAAGAAATTGATGCAGCTAAAGACGAGTTTATCAGTATGGCTTCGCATCAATTGCGTACCCCGCTCACTAGCATGAAAGGTTACGTCAGCATGGTGCTCGATGGTGATATGGGTGACTTAAACGATGGTCAAAGAAGCATGTTACAGCAGGCATATGACAGTTCACAGCGCATGGTTTATCTCATCTCCGATTTGTTAAATGTATCTCGATTACGTACCGGCAAATTTATAATTCAAAATAAAGTAAGCGACTTAGTGCAGGTTGTTAACGACGAGCTTAGGCAACTAAGTACCGCTGCGGTTGCCCGTAAAGTACACTTTACATTTAATGCGCCTGCTAATTTTCCAAAAGTAGTGCTCGATGAAATGAAGGTACGTCAAGT